>JAYVJL010000067.1:0-27084 GCA_043769295.1 Polaromonas sp.
CGTGCGCACGCGAGGAACAGGGATTGTAATCTTATGAAAACATTGGTTATTGCCGAGAAGCCTTCAGTGGCCGGCGACATCGTCAAAGCACTCACGCCGGTGACCGGCAAATTTGAGAAGCTGGACGAACATTTTGAGAACGACACCTACGTCGTCACCAGTGCCGTGGGGCATCTGCTGGAGATCCAGGCACCGGAGGAGTTTGACGTCAAACGCGGCAAATGGAGCTTTGCCAACCTGCCGGTCATACCGCCGCACTTTGACCTGAAACCGATGGACAAGACCAAAACGCGGCTCAACGCCATCGTCAAACTGGCCAAACGCAAAGACGTGGGCGCCTTTGTCAACGCCTGTGACGCGGGGCGCGAAGGGGAACTGATCTTCCGGCTGATCCAGCAGTACAGCAAGGCCAAACACCCCGTCTCGCGCCTGTGGCTGCAGTCGATGACGCCGCAGGCGATCCGCGACGGTTTCACGCATTTGCGCACCGATGCCCAGATGCTGCCGCTGGCCGACGCCGCGCGCTGTCGCTCTGAGGCGGACTGGCTGGTCGGCATCAACGGCACCCGCGCCATGACGGCGTTCAACTCGCGCGACGGCGGTTTCTTTTTGACAACGGTGGGCCGGGTGCAGACGCCCACGTTGTCCGTCGTGGTGGAGCGGGAAGAGAAAATCCGCAAATTCATCAGCCGCGATTACTGGGAAATTCACGCCTCGTTTGCGGCGGTGGCGGGCGAATACCCGGCCAAATGGTTCAACCCGACACATAAAAAGGACGCTGACGACGCCGAAATCAAGGCCGACCGCGTCTGGTCGCAACGCGAAGCGCAGACCATTGCCGATGCCATACGGGGTCAAAAAGCCACAGTCACCGAGGAAAGCAAGCCGACGACGCAAGCCAGCCCGCTGTTGTTCGATTTGACCTCGTTGCAGCGCGAGGCCAATGGCAAGTTCGGTTTTTCTGCCAAAACCACGCTCAGCATCGCCCAGAGCCTCTATGAGCGTCACAAGGCCCTGACCTACCCACGTACCGATTCGCGTGCGCTGCCCGAGGATTACGTGCCCGTGGTGCGCCAAACCTTTGAGATGCTGGCCGGCAGCGACATGCGGCACCTTGCACCGTATGCTTCGACCGCGTTGAAAAACAACTACATCAAGCCCAGCAAGCGGATTTTTGACAATACGAAAGTGAGCGATCACTTCGCCATCATCCCCACGCTGCAAGCCCCCAGCGGTTTGAGCGAAGCCGAGCAAAAGCTGTACGACTTGGTCGTGAAACGCTTCATGGCGGTGTTTTTCCCGAGTGCGGAATACCAAATCACGACACGCATCTCGCTTGTTGCCCCGCATAGTTTTAAGACCGAAGGCAAAGTGCTGGTCAAACCGGGCTGGCTGGCGATTTACGGCAAGGAAGCGACAGAAGAAACACCGGACGCAGAAGGTAAAAGTTCGACCAATCTGGTGCCGGTGCAGCCGGGCGAGAAGGTCTTGGCAGAGACGGTCGACCCCAAAGCCCTGAAAACCCGTCCTCCAGCGCGTTATTCCGAGGCGACGCTTTTGGGCGCGATGGAAGGCGCAGGAAAAACGATTGACGACGACGAGCTGCGCGAAGCCATGCAGGAAAAGGGCTTGGGTACGCCAGCCACCCGCGCGGCGACGATTGAGGGCTTGATTTCCGAGAAGTACATGCTGCGCGAAGGCCGCGAACTGATTCCGACCGCCAAAGCCTTCCAACTGATGACGTTGTTGCGCGGTTTGGGCGTGGAAGAGCTGTCCAGAGCCGATTTAACGGGCGAATGGGAGCATAAATTGGCGCTGATGGAGCAAGGCAAACTCAGCCGCGACACCTTCATGACGGAGGTGGCTGAAATGACCTCGCACATGGTCAAAAAAGCCAAAGAATACGACCGCGACACCATCCCTGGCGACTATGCCACCTTGAAAGCGCCGTGCCCGAACTGTGGCGGGATCGTCAAAGAAAACTACCGCCGTTACACCTGCACAGGTGCGGCTGGTGCAACTGAAGGCTGCGGCTTCTCCTTTGGCAAAACGCCGGCAGGCCGTACGTTCGAAGTGGCCGAGGTGGAACAATTCTTGACGGACCGAAAAATCGGCCCGCTGGACGGCTTTCGCTCCAAGGCCGGCTGGCCGTTCACGGCTGAAATGGTCATCAAGTTTGACGAAGACACTAAAAACTACAAGCTGGAGTTTGACTTTGGCGACGACAAAAACGCCGATGGCACCGGGGAGATTGTCGATTTCTCCAGCCAGACCAGTCTGGGCGCGTGCCCCAAGTGCGCCAGCGCGGTGTTTGAGTACGGCAAAAACTACGTCTGTGAAAAGTCTGTGCCGACCATGGCGCAAGCCACGCCGAGTTGCGACTTCAAGACCGGCCAGGTTATTTTGCAGCAGCCGATTGAGCGTGAACAGCTGACCAAATTGCTGGAAACCGGCAAAACTGATTTGCTGGACAAATTTGTCTCTATGCGCACCCGCCGGGGCTTCAAAGCGCATTTGGCGTGGGACAAAGAGGCCGGCAAGGTGATTTTTGAATTTGCGCCGTCCAAGTTCCCGCCCCGTAAAACCGCTGCGGGTGCTGTAGCAGGTAAGGCCCCGGCCCGAGCGACGAAAACACCGTTTGGCAAAACTCTTGTCGCCAAAGGTGAAAAGGCGCCAGCAGCCAAGAAAGTCGCCGCTAAAAAAGTGCCAGCGAAGAAGGCGGCAGCAAAAACAACAAAAACTGCAGCAGAGGCCAAACCCAAAGCCCCCCGCAAAGTCTCCGCCAGCGGTGGCTTGAAGCCGAGCGAGGCCTTGGCGGCGGTGATTGGTGGCGAACAGGTCTTGCGCACCCAAGTGATCAAAAAACTGTGGGACTACATCAAGGCCAACAGCCTGCAAGACGCGGCCAACAAGCGCGCCATCAACGCCGATGCCAAGCTGCTGCCGGTGTTTGGCAAGCCGCAGGTGACGATGTTTGAACTGGCAGGCATTGTGGGCAAGCACCTGAGCTGATCACGCGCTGAATTGCGCTCAGCAGGCGGCTAAGCCCGCCAATAGCAACAAAAAGCGCCATGATTGTTACCAGATCATGGCACTTTTTGCACTGAAGGCGCTATGTATTTAATAGCAGTATAGGCAGTAAATACGCCGGCTAGAGCCACATTTGATGCCTAAATGGGCTGTTGGACGTTTTTTTGAGCAAATCTGACTGGTTTTTGACGGTTTTGACCAGTGTTGACAGCTTGCAGCGGCTTCAGTGGATGAATTTACCGTCTCGCGCAATGATGGTCAGCTCGGAGTAGCTGGAGCCTTCGTGCGAGGTGGGGCTGTAGTTGATGGCGAAACCGCCCAGGTTGTAGTCGCGCAGCGTCTCCAAACCATTGATCAGCGCCTCCTGGCTCAAGCCGCGGCCTGCGCGGCGCAAGCCTTCTGTTAGTACCTTGGCGGCTAAAAATCCTTCAAAGCTGGAAAAGTCGAACTCTTTTTGACCCGCCTCGGTCATGCGCTGCTGGTATTCTCGAACCACAGCACTGGAACCCTGGTACGGAAAAGGCACCACCTGGGAGATAATCACACCCACGCCCGCGTCACCCAGTTCGTCTGCCAGGGCTTTGGAGCCCACAAAGCTGACGTTGAAAAACTGTCCACCAAAGCCCTTGGCCCGCGCTTGTTTGATAAAAGCGGCACTGGATTTGTAGGCGCTGATCTGCACCACCGCTTCCGGGTTGGTTTTTAAAATCTCATCCAGCGATTTGCCCACATCGACGCTGTTGCGCTCCACGGTGGCTGTGGCCACGGCTTTGAGCTGGCGCTTGGTCAGCGCGCGCGTCACGCCTTCCAGGCCGGCTTTGCCGTAGGAGTCGTTTTGGTAGAAGACGGCGATTCTCTTCACGCCCAGCGTCGTCAGGTGCTGGACGATGCGGTCGGTTTCGTCAAAGTAGCTGGCACGGACGTGGAAAACCTGGCGTGAAAAAGGTTCGCGCAGCGCTTGTGCCCCTGTGAAGGGTCCAATCAAGGGTACTTTGGCTTCGTTGATGATGGGCAGCGCCGCCAGCGTGGTCGGTGTGCCCACCGAGCCGATCAAGGCAAACACCTTGTCGTCGTTGATCAGGGCTTTGACCGCCGCTACAGCCTTTTCTGGCTCGTAGCCATCGTCCCGCGTCACCAGCTTGAGTTTGCGGCCGTTGATGCCGCCTTGCGCGTTGACCGCATCAAAATGTGCTTGAATACCCGCTTGCATGCGCTGCCCGAGCTGGGCTGCGGGTCCGCTGAACGCCGCAAACTGACCAATCAAGACCTCGCGGTCTGTCACTCCTTGTGCCAAGGACAGACTGCTGACCAGCAGCAACGCAGACGAGAGAACAGATCTTAAAAAAGCCATACCAGCCACCTCATACAGCGCCTGGTGGGACAGGGCGTACCACCAAACTGGACCAATAACAAAATGTCGGACACACACAAAGTATACGCACAACTTTGCCTGGCGAGCATCGTTCATACCGAGACGTAAGCATTTTTCGCGCCAACTCGCATATGGCATGCCCGCAATTCTGTGAAGAAATCCAGTGTGGTGCATTCATGCAAATTTTGGCTCGAAAATTGCATATAAAAAGTGCATTTTTCGTAAAATAACTATAAATGCACCAAATAAAGTCACAAATAACCGTTAATTCAAGCAAAGGACAAGAATGGAAGCACTAAAACAGGGCGCTGATGCGCTTTTTATTTTGTTGGGCGCGATCATGGTGCTCGCCATGCATGCGGGGTTTGCATTTTTAGAACTCGGAACCGTGCGCAAAAAGAACCAGGTCAATGCATTGGTCAAAATTCTGGTTGACTTTTCTGTCTCTACCGTGGTCTATTTTGTACTCGGTTATGCCGTGGCTTACGGTACCAGCTTCTTTGTCGGGGCCGAGCAATTGGCGGCCAAGAACGGCTACGAACTGGTCAAATTCTTCTTTTTGCTGACCTTTGCCGCCGCCATTCCGGCCATTATTTCGGGTGGTATCGCCGAGCGCGCCAAATTCTGGCCACAGCTCATCGCCACGGCGGTCATCGTCGGTGTCATCTACCCGTTGTTTGAGGGCGTGGTCTGGGGGCAAAAATTTGGCATTCAGGGCTGGATCAAAGCGTTGACGGGTGAAGAATTCCACGACTTCGCCGGTAGCATTGTCGTCCACGCCGTGGGTGGCTGGATCGCTTTGCCCGCCGTCGTTTTGCTGGGCGCTCGGGCGAACCGCTACCGCAAAGACGGCTCCATCAGCGCGCACCCACCGTCAAGCATCCCGTTTTTGGCGCTGGGCGCGTGGGTGCTGTGCGTCGGCTGGTTCGGTTTTAACGTGATGAGCGCGCAAAGCATCGACAAACTGTCCGGTCTGGTGGCGGTCAACTCCCTCATGGCGATGGTCGGCGGCACCCTGGTGGCGCTGGCTTTGGGCAAAAACGACCCCGGTTTTGTCTACAACGGCCCCTTGGCTGGCTTGGTCGCGGTCTGCGCGGGTTCTGATTTGATGCACCCCCTGGGGGCGCTGGTGGTGGGCGGCGTGGCCGGCGGCATTTTTGTGGTGATGTTCACCCTCACGCAAAACAAATGGAAGATCGACGACGTGCTGGGCGTCTGGCCGCTGCACGGCCTGTGCGGCACCTGGGGCGGCATCGCGGCAGGTATCTTCGGTACCAAAGCGCTGGGCGGCATGGGTGGCGTGAGCTTGCAGGCGCAGCTCATCGGTACGGCGATGGGTGTGGTTTGGGCGCTGGCTGGCGGTTTGGTGGTTTACGGGGTGCTGAAGGCGACGATGGGGCTGCGATTGACGGCTGAAGAAGAGTTCGAGGGGGCGGATTTGACGATTCACAAGATTGGTGCAACGCCGGACCGGGAGGCGAACTGGTGATCCGACCTGGCCAGCGCGAGGTGATCAAACCCTGCCTTAATCGTCGGTTTGACGATTTGAAAGTACGGCGAGACGCCATATTAAGGGGCTGAAACACGGCACCAGCGCGGTGCCAGCCAATGATCCAGCGCCCATTTACCACTGCCAAACAGCGCCAAAAAGGCCAGAATCACGCCCCAGGTGATGTGCTGCTGCAGCGCGGCGGGCGCAATCTCACTCAGGCTGATGACGGCCACCGCGTTGACGACCGACAAACCCAGCGCAGCAAAGCGGCCCCCCAAGCCCAGCACCAAGAGGACGGGCAGCACCAGCTCACCCGTCGTACCCATGGCGGCCGCGACTTCGGGCGGCAGCAGAGGCACGTGGTATTCGTCGGTGAATAGCGCGACAGTGGTGCTCCAGTCGCGCAGCTTGGTCAGGCCAGACAGGAAAAACGCATGGGCAACGTAGACGCGTCCGGCCAGCGCGGCCGCGGGCTGAAAGGCATCTAAAACGTGGGTGAAACCCTGCCAGAGCGACACAATGCGTTGAACGGGTGAAGGCTGTGACATGGTTGTCTCCTGTTTTTGTGTTTATGGGATGGGGAGGAACGGGTTTAGAGCAAACGCGCGCCCAGCAGCAACCCATTTTGAGCAGCTTGCGGGAGCCAGAGATTGAAGTCAAAGATTGAATTTGAGGCGGCATCCAAAGCTTCCAGTGCCGCGATGAGTGAGTCGCCCTGCAACAAGCGGTGCACAAACAGCGCGTCAGCCAGCGGGCTAGCCGCCACCACGGGGCGCAGGCCTTGCCGCCACACGAGGGCGGATTCCGAAGTGTGGGCGCGTAATTTGATGCCAACCTCGTCAAAAGACGGGCTGGCGTAGAGGTGCGCCGTCACCACGCTGGCCGCCGGGTGGGGGCTGTGCAGCACGGCGGTGCCGGGTGCGAGTTGCAGGGTCAGCGCGTCGGGGTCATGTTGGGTGAGCAGGGCCAGGCTGGTTAAATCAGCTTGTGCATCGGCAGCGGTGGCGGCCTGGTGCAGCGCCCACTCGATGCGCGCCACATCGGGCAGATAGGCTTCTTCTGCCAGTTGCGGAATGCTGCTGATCAGCGCCGCCAAATCGCCACCCCACTGCGCCACATCGCCGCGTGAGGGCGGTGCGTGGTGCCACAAATCACGCGCCAGCAGGGCAAAAGCGTCGTCGCCGATGAGCTGGTTCAGCACCGGGTAGCTGGCCTGCAGGCTGCGCAGCGACAAAACCTCGGCATTGGCCCGGTAAACCTGTAAACCCCTGTTTTTGCCTTTATTTTTGGCTGTAGCCGGCGGTTTTATTGCCTGAAGTGCTATGAAATAAATAGTATTTTCAAGTGGCGATGTTCCCGGCTTGGCAAACAGCGTTGCCAACAGCGCGCTTTGCTGGGCGGCTAAGCTGTGCATGACGCGTCTTGCGCGTTGGTTCCCGCGCTTGTGGCGACGATCTGGTGCGCCTGTCCGGCTTCGTCCAGCAGCACGTCCAGCGCGGGGATGTCGGTATCCCACTCGATCAGTGTGGGTACAGCGCCAAAGCGGCGGATGGCGTGTGCATACAGCGTCCACACGGGTGGTTTGATACGACTGCCGTGGTCATCGATGACGATATCGCCGCAGTCGATGTGACCAGCCAAGTGGATTTCGGCCACGTGGGCAGGGTGGATGGCGTCCAGCCAGGCGCTGCATTGTTGCAGTGGGTCGCTGGTCAGGCCATTGAGTTGCTCATTCAGCGCATTAACGTAGATGTTGTTCACATCCACCAGCAACTGGCAGCCGGTGCGCTGGGCGAGCTGGTTCAAAAAGTCGGGCTCGGGCATCTCACTGCCGGCAAATGCCAGGTAGGCGGAGAGGTTTTCAACTGCAATACTGCGTTTCAGCCGGTCTTGCACGCGCTGCACATTGGTGGCCATCACATCCAGGGCTTCTTTATTGAAGGGGATGGGCAGCAAATCGGCACCGTGTACAGCGGTCAGTTGACCGGATTGCGCCACCGTGCCGCGTGCAAAGCAGGCGTGGTCACTGACGCGGATGGGGTCGATTTGCGCCACAAGGTGGGCGAGCTGGTCCAGATGCCAGTCGTCCAGCCCGATGGCGGAGCCCAGCGCCAAACCCACGCCGTGCAGGCTGATGGGGTAGTGGGCACGGCCCTCAAGCAGTACGGCCAGCGCCGCACCACCTGCGCCAAAGAAGTTCTCAGAGTGAACTTCTAAAAAATCAAGCGCCGGCTTGCGTTCCAGCAGCGCCCGATAATGGGGGTGCCGCCAACCGATGCCGATGTTGCCAAGGGCGTTCACGTCAGCTTTTCATGCCCATTTTCTTGGCTTCATCCGCGGTCATGCCCTTCATGGTTGCGCAGGTGCCTTTGACGACATATTTCCATTCGCCTTTGTCGTCGCTCAGTTTGGATTGGCCAGCGCAGGAGTGGCTGCCGGACAGGTTGGCGCAGTCGTTTTGACCGGCTTTGGCGATGCCGTAGCATTTTTCTTTGGCTTCGGCTGGTGCGGCCGCATGGCTGGCGGCAAAAGCGCCAGTAGACAACATGGCAGTAGACAAAACAGAAGCTGCAGCAGCAGCGATAAGGGCACGTTGGTTCATGTGAAACTCCTGAAATTAAAGAAATGAAACTAAATAAACAAGCTGCTGGTCAAAAAATCAAAGCAGCAATCGGGTCAAAAACGAATCTCATTTTGTTCCGATTGTGGAATAGTCAGCCAAGTATTGACTTTCTTACACACAGGTTTATTTATTTTGTAAGTGTAGGTTCTGTTAGATTCCAGTTTGAAGTTCCCGTTTAAAAAAAGTCAAAAAAAAGTAAAAAAGGGTTTGCATGTCGATTGAACACCAGCTTGAGCAACACCGCATGTATCTGCTGCGTTTTGCGCGTTTGCAGTTGCGCAACGATGCCTGGGCAGAAGACGCGGTGTCGGATACGCTGTTGGCCGCGCTGGCCAAGCCGCAGGCGTTTGAGAACAAATCGCAGCTCAAAACCTGGCTGGTGGGAATTTTGAAGCACAAGGTGATCGACGTGCTGCGGGTGCAGACGCGCGAGGCAAGCATCAATTTTGACTCTGACGGCGACGGCAACGAGGAGCTGGATGCCTTGATGTTCCAGAAAGACGGACATTTTGTAAACGCACCGCTGGTTTGGAATGATGCGAGCGCCGCGACGGCGGGCAACCCGGTTGAGCGCTTGAGTTCACAGCAGTTTTTCAAGGTGCTGGAGGCCTGTACTGACAAATTACCCGCTGCGCAGGGGCGTATTTTTCTGATGCGGGAGTGGCTGGAATTGTCGGTCGAAGAAATATGTAAGGAATTGGACCTGACGGCTACTAATTTGTATGTCCAGCTGCACCGCGCACGCCTGCGTTTGCGCGAATGCCTGGAGATCAACTGGTTTGGACGCCCAACACTTGAATAAATAAGATAAGACAGACGCCATGAAATTGAGAATGACCTGCAAACAGGCCGCCGCCCTGCTGGTAGCGCGTGAGGACAGGGCGATTGACCTGGGTGACAAGGTTGGTCTGCGGCTGCATTTGCTGGCCTGCAAGGCTTGCCCCAATTTTGAAAAACAACTGCTGGTCATGCGCAACAGCATGAAACAGTGGCGGCACTACAGCAACAAAGACGCGGCGGATTCAGAGCCGTAGGCGTGCAGGCCGTACTTGATGAGGCGCAAAAACGCAGTAAAAACTGCATAAAAACAACAAATTTACATTTTTTGTATTTATAGCGCATAATGGTGGGGCATATCTTTATGATACGCAGGTTTGGTGATAGGTTAGTTTCACGCCACAGCGGTGCCACATTTAGTTTTTTGGTTTGTTGTGCTTTCGGGACCCCATCGCTTTGTTTTTTAGAGTTTTTTAGGAGTCCCTCAATGGGCAACAAACTGTACGTCGGCAATCTGCCGTACTCGGTTCGCGATAGCGATTTGGAACAATCTTTCGGTCAATTTGGTGCTGTTACCAGCGCCAAAGTGATGATGGAGCGCGACACTGGTCGTTCAAAAGGTTTTGGCTTTGTGGAAATGGGCAGCGATGCTGAAGCACAAGCAGCTATTGCCGGCATGAATGGCCAATCATTGGGTGGTCGTAGCTGCGTTGTGAACGAAGCTCGCCCAATGGAAGCACGTCCTCCACGCACTGGTGGCGGCGGTTACGGCGGCGGCGCTGGTGGTGGCGGCGGCTACGGTGGTGGTGGCGGCGGCCGTAGTGGCGGCGGTGGCGGCTACGGTGGTGGCGGCAGCGGCGGCGGTGGCGGTGGTTACGGCGGCGGTGGCCGTAGCAGCTACTAAGCGCTTCTCTATGGCATGACGCTTAGGCGCATGTCAATGAACTTTTTAAAGTTCAGCACAAAAAAGGCTTCGTTTAGAAGCCTTTTTGTCGTCCATGCGTTGTTGATTTACGCTGTGTTGCCGGTTTCTGGTACTTTGCCATGCTTGCGTGGCCGACCCGCCAAGGCTTTGTCAAAGATCCAGTTCGGCATCAGGCGCAAGAGTTTGGCCACGATGGGCATTTGCCACGGAATCACCCGGCAGCTGCTGACTTTGCTGATGGTGGCACCTGTGATGAAAACAAGCGGTTTCAAGGTGTTTGCGTTGACAAGGCGTTGAGGTGATATCGGGCGACAAGGCTACCTGCTGGGCGGGATGATGGCTTTGACGCGGCCTTGCATATTGACGATGCGTGACAGATTGTCGTAGTCGAGCGAGTCCGCGCTGATGTCGCTGTTGCCGCGCCGGAGGGTCACCGGAAGGTGTGATTTCAAGCGTTCTTCATTGACAAAGGCATGCAAAAACTCGCCTTTGATCTCAAGTTTCGGCTGCAATACGCCGCTGGCATCGACGGCAGATTCGCGGATGGATTTGGCATCGCCGTACAATTGCACTTCGGAGTTGTCGCCGTTGCTGATGGCGTGGTTGGCACTGGTGATGGTGGTCAAACGTCCTGATTCGTTGAAATTATGAATGCGTACGTTGTCAATTTCAATAGTATCAGTGTCTGGATAGTGTTTGGCCGCGCCACCAAAGAGTTCATTTTTGAGTTTGCCGTCTGGCGTGAAGGTTTTGACCGAAAACTTGCGCAAAAAATAATCGGCCTCATGGGTCAGCACCCGGTCGGCAGCGGTTGCTTTTGCAACCGGGGCATTGCGCACTAGCCAGTAGCTGCCCAAGGCCAGTACGCCCATCAGCAGTACAGGCAGGTAAACCGCTAGTTGGTCGGCAGTCCGGCGGATAAGGTGCCAGGCGGTGTTCATGGCTATGTGTATTGGGCCAGCAAACGGGCATAGTGACCGTTCGCCAGCAGCAAAATATCGCAAAATTCACGTGCCGCACCTGTACCAGCACGCGCGGTGGTGGTGTGATGCGCGCGCGCTTTGATTTCGGTATGGGCATCTGCAGGCGCGCAAACAAAAGCGCAGTGCTGCATGACCGCCAAATCCGGCCAATCGTCGCCCATCACAGCAGCCTGCTGCCAGTTCAAACCCAGTGTTTGCAGTGTTTTTTCAGCAGCGGGGCGCTTGTCCTCAGTACCCAAATGCAGATGCGTGATGCCCAAAGCGGCCAGCCGCGTGCGCAAAGGGGCAGAGTCACGCCCGGAAATAATGACGGGTGTGATGCCGGCTTGCTGCAGCAGTTTCATGCCGTGCCCGTCCAGGGTGTTGAAGCGTTTGATGGTTTCGCCGGATTCGGTGAAATAGAGTCCACCATCGGTCAAAACACCATCGACATCAAAAAAGGCAATGCGTATTCCTTGTGCCTTCAGCAGCAGTTCAGCAGGAAAATTCAAGGCGGGCGTGTTGTAGGGGGTCATCAGATCACCTTGGCGCGCATCAGGTCACCAATATGCACAATGCCGCACAGTTTGTCTGCGGCATCAAGCACCAGCACGCAGGTGATACTGTGGGTTTCCATCAACTCTGCCGTGGCAACCGCCAATTCATTCGAGCTTACCGTGCGGGGGGACGGGTGCATCACCTTGCCAGCCAGCACCTCACGCAGGTCGATGCCTTTTTCAATCAGCCGGCGTAAATCACCATCCGTAAAAATACCCAGCACGTGGTCTTGTGCATCCACAATGGCAGATGCACCGACGGATTTGGCGCTCATTTGCCGCATCAGTTCGTTGAACGGCGCATCGGCAAGCACACGCGGCACATCGGAACCAGTACGCATCACATCGCTGACATGCGTTAAAAGCTTGCGACCCAGTGACCCGCCCGGGTGCGAACGGGCGAAATCTTCGGCTTTGAAGCCGCGTGCGTCCAGCAAGGCCACGGCCAAAGCATCACCCATGGCCAGCTGCGCCGTGGTGCTGGCGGTGGGGGCGAGGTTGAGCGGGCAGGCTTCTTTGGCGACGCTGCTGTCCAATGTGAAGTCGGCGTGCTGTGCCAAAGTGGATTTAAGCCCCCCTGTGATGGCGATCAAGGGCACGCCTTGGCGTTTGAGCATCGGCAAAATCACGTTGAGTTCCTGCGACTCACCGCTGTTGGAAATAGCCAGCACCAGATCAACAGACTTCACCATACCCAAGTCGCCGTGGCTGGCCTCTGCTGGATGGACAAACATGGCGGGTGTGCCTGTAGAGGCCAGTGTGGCTGCTATCTTGCGACCCACATGTCCGCTTTTACCCATGCCCATCACGACGACCCGCCCACGTACAGCGAGGATTTTTTCAACTGTTTGCGTAAACAAATGGTTGATACGAGGTTTGAGCCCCAAGATGGCCTCAGCCTCAATGTCTAAAGTTTCCAGGGCTAGGCGGATGGATTTCGAGGCGTCAAATGTCATGTGTGCATTTTATCGAGTTCTAAACAGGCATCGTTTTACGGCGAATGGACAAGGATATGCTTAGTCTGGGCTAATATAGCCCCATGACCTCGCTGGAACTCACGCTCTTATACCTGTTTGCCGCTGTGCTGGGTGTGGTCGCTTGTCGGTCCTTGAGGTTGCCACCCATGCTGGGCTATTTGGCAGTGGGTGTGGTGATTGGCCCCAACATGCTGGCTTTGGCGCATAACACGCAAAGTGTGCAGCATTTGGCTGAGTTTGGGGTGGTTTTTTTGATGTTTGCCATCGGGCTGGAGTTCAACCTGGCCAAATTGCGGACGATGCGACGGCACGTGTTCGGCCTTGGCCTGCTGCAGGTGGTTTGCACCATGTTGATCGCCACTGGTGTGGCCTTGATGTTGGCCAAAGTCCTGCCCGTTCAATGGCGTTTGAGCTGGCAGGCTGCTTTGGCTTTGTCGGGGGCCCTGACCATGAGCAGCACGGCTATTTTGGTCAAACTGATGACTGAGCGTTTGGAGATGGACTCTGAGCACGGCAAGCGGGTGATGGGCGTCTTGTTGTTTCAGGATTTGGCCGTTGTGCCCTTGTTGGTGCTGATACCAGCTCTGGGCGCAACGGATGAAAATTTATTCGTCGCTTTGGCCATCGCCGGTTTGAAGGCGACGATCCTCATCACCGTGCTGTTGGTCGGTGGCCAGCGGGTGATGCGATGGTGGCTGACGATTGTGGTGCGACGCAAGAGTGAAGAGTTGTTCGTGCTGAATTTGCTGTTGATCACCCTCGGACTGGCCTGGCTGACAGAGCTTGCTGGCCTGTCGCTGGCGCTGGGCGCTTTTATCGCCGGCATGCTGATTTCTGAGACCGAGTTCAAACACCAGGTTGAAACCGATATCCGCCCATTTCACGATGTGCTTTTGGGCTTGTTTTTCATCACCATCGGCATGATGCTTGATTGGCGTTTGGTGCTGGAGCGTTGGCCCTTGGTGCTGCTTTTGGTGACTTTGCCCGTTCTCTTCAAGTTGTTGCTGGTGACAGCTTTGGCACGGGGACTGGGGGCAACCACAGGTGTGTCGCTGCGCACGGGTATTTATCTGGCACAAGCCGGGGAGTTTGGTTTTGTGCTGCTGACTTTGGCCCAGGAAAACGCGTTGGTGCCCAAAGCCCTGCTCAATCCCATTTTGGCCAGCATGGTGTTGTCGATGTTGGCAACTCCATTTCTGGTGATGTACAGCAACCGGATTGTGATGAAGCTGGTCAGCAGCGAGTGGTTGCAACAGTCTTTGCAAATGACGCGAATCGCCCGGCAATCCATCAGCGTCAACAAGCATGTGATTATTTGTGGCTATGGTCGATGTGGTCAAAACTTGGCCAAATTGCTTGAGGCTGAAAAAATCCCTTATATCGCACTCGATTTAGACCCTGACCGTGTACGAAAAGCGGCGGCGGCGGGCGATAAAGTGGTCTACGGTGACGCCGTGCGCTTGCAGGCATTGATGGCCGCCGGGTTGGCGCGTGCCAGCGCAGTGGTCATCACCTACCTGGACACGCCCAGTGCGCTCAAGGTGCTGGCCAATATCCGCAGCCATGCCCCCCATGTTCCCGGCATTGTCCGCACAGTTGACGACCATGATCTGGAAGAACTGCAACATGCCGGCGCGACCGAAGTGGTGCCCGAAGCCATTGAGGGCAGCTTGATGCTGGCCAGCCATGCGCTGGCGCTGGTGGGCGTGCCGATGCGACGCGTGATTCGCGTGGTGCAAGACCAGCGTGATGCGCGCTACAACCTGTTGCGCGGCTATTTTCATGGCAGCGACGACGACACAACACATGAGATGGATCAAACGCGACTGAGCACCGTCACGCTCAGCGCGAATGATCACGCGGTAGGACACACGTTTACGTCCTTGCATCTGCCGCAGCAAGAGGTGCAATTGTTGAGCTTGCGCCGTAGCAATGGCGTGCTCGTTGCCATGGGTGAGACCTTGATGCTGGCGCTTGGCGACACCCTGGTACTTTCTGGTAAACCTGAAGCTCTGGCTATGGCTGAACAAAAACTGGTGCGTGGTTGATGGCGCACACCTCTTATCAAACCGCAGAAGTGCCTTTGCCAAAAGTGCTGTGGTCCCTGCTGTTCGGTAATTTTGTCATCGGCACGGGTGTCATGGTCGTGCCTGGCACGCTCAGTGACATCAGCCATTCCCTGCAAGTTTCTGTGGCCACTGCCGGACAACTGATAGCTGCGGGTGCTTTGCTGATTTGTCTGAGCGCCCCGCTTTTCGCCGCCGTGGTTGCCGGCTGGGACCGGCGGCGTTTGTTGGCGCTGTCCATGCTGTGGTACGGTGTGTTGCATGGACTCTGTGCCCTGATGCCTGACTTTGCAAGTTTGTTACCGATACGGGTGCTGACCATGATTTCACCCGCTATCTTCACGCCACAAGCAGCCGCCTGCGTGGGTTTGTTGGTACCCGAGCAGCAGCGCGGTCGCGCCATTACGTTTGTGTTTTTGGGTTGGTCGGTGTCTTCCGTCGTGGGTATGCCCTTGGGGGCCTTGCTGGGCGGGCTATGGGGTTGGCGCAGCGCATTCTGGTTGGTGGCGGTGCTTGGGCTGATCAGTGCTGCTTGGGTCTGGCGTGTCATGCCCAACGGGGTAAAACCTCCCGCGCTGTCGCGGGCGGCCTGGCGCGCCACCTTGCAATCACCCGCGTTGATGATGTGCATTGTGGTGACCGTGCTGTATTCAGCCGGCCAATTCGTTTTATTTGCCTATTTCGCCCCTTATTACAAAGCGGTTTTGAACATCACGCCCGTGCAGCTGAGTTTGCTCTTCGCATGGTTTGGTGCGTTTGGTTTGCTGGGCAATGTCTGGATGTCACGGCATATTGACCGTTTGGGCGCATCACGCATGGTAATGACCGGCGTGGCCAGCATGGCGCTGAGTTTGGCCATTTGGCCCTTAGGGACGACTTTGCTGCTGGCTGGTTTGGTCTCTGTGCCATGGGCCTTGGGTTGTTTTGCTTCAAATTCAGCGCAGCAAGCCAGGCTGGTGGGTTTGGCACCCGCTCTGGCCTCGGGGTCCATCGCCTTGAATACGTCTGCCATGTACGCCGGGCAGGCTGCAGGTGCTGCCAGTGGCGGCTGGTTTATTGCGCAAGGGCACATGTTTGACTTGCATTGGGTCGGCTTGGTTGGGTTGCTGCTGGCGATGGCGATGAGCTGGTGGGCGACGCAGTTGGCCCGCAAAATTTCAACCGTGCGGTGAAAGACAAAATTCATTAAACTCGCTTAAAGCATCAAGACAGACATCGAGCTTGCATTCAGCTTTGGCGCTTTTTCTTTAGGAGTTTCGCATGACGAGTCAAACGATCAACATGGACAACCTGTGGTTGCCGTTCACCCCCAACCGCACGTTTAAACACGATCCCCGGGTTTTTGTCGCCGCTGATGGTATGTACTTTACAACGCATGATGGCCGCCAAGTGCTGGATGGTATTTCAAGTTTGTGGTGTGTGGGGGCAGGTCATAACCGCAAACCCATCAACGAAGCGATCAAAAAGCAGCTCGATACGCTGGACTACGCCACCGCCTTCCAGGCCAGCAACCCGCAGGCCTTCAAAGCGGCCGAAATGATCGCCGATATGGCACCGGGCGATCTGAACAAGGTGTTGTTTTGCAACTCAGGCTCGGAAGCGGCAGACACATCGCTCAAACTCGCGCTGGCCTACCACCGCGCCCGTGGGGAAGGCCACCGCAATGTGTTTATCGGACGCGAGCGCGGCTACCACGGGGTGGGTTTTGGCGGCATGAGTGTGGGCGGCATTCCGGCCAACCGCAAAGCCTATGGCACGGCATTGTTGCCGCGCGTGGACCACATGCGCTTTATCCATGATCCCCTGCACCCTGAACATGCAGGCCATGCCTATATCAACGGTACCGAGCCGCAATGGCAAGAAGATATTTTGACAGAACTGGAAAATCGCATCCTGCCGCTGCATGACCCCAGCAACATTGCCGCTGTCATTGTGGAACCCGTGGCTGGTTCTGCGGGCTGGTATCTGCCACCGCAGGGCTATCTGAAGCGCTTACGCGAGCTTTGCGACAAGCACGGCATTTTGCTGATTTTTGACGAAGTGATCACCGGTTTTGGCCGCATGGGGACCAACTTTGCTGCCGATTACTACGGCGTTGTACCGGATATGCTCAATTTCGCCAAATGTGTCACCAATGGCGTCATCCCGCTGGGGGGCGTGGTTTGTCGCGATCACATTTTCGACGCCATGATGCAGGCCAACGACAACGCACCCGAGCATGCGATTGAATTTTTCCATGGTTACACCTATTCGGGACATCCTGTGGCATGTGCGGCGGCCATTGCCACACTGGAACTGTTCAAAGCGGAAGACCTGTTTGCCCGCGCCGGAAGTATGGGCAAAGTTTTGGGTGATGTCATGCACAGTGCTTTGAAGGGTTTGCCCAATGTGATCAGTATTCGTTGCCTGGGATTGGCGGGAGCTGTTGAACTCACGGGCATCGCTGGCGCACCCGGCAAACGTGCTTATGACATTTTCATGGAATGCTTCCATAAAGGCGTATTGGTGCGACCAGCCGGTGAAAACCTGGTGTTAGCACCATCGTATATTGTTGACACAGCCCAAATCGACGTGATGGTCGGCACCTTGGCCGATGCCATCAAAAAACATGCCTGATAGCTTGAGGTCCTGAAAGCTTTATTTTTAGACTGGATGAATCAATGCAAAACCACAGGGTTGTGCGCTAATTCTGAATAACGGTCCAGCGTGTCTTCCACTTCTTCCTGGGTTGGCGTGTTGGCCTGCCAGGCGTTGATTTGCTGTTGAAACAGTTCTGCCCAAGAGCCGTCTAAATAGACTTCTTTACCAGAGCGTTTGTCTACAATTTCAAAGCCGTTGCGAGCCAATACAGGCTTTTTGACAACAGATATGTCGGATTCAGATGGACATACCACAGGCGCGCCTGATTCTTCAGCGTCCACTTGCATGTGAACCACCACGAAGGAGTCTGAGTCGTAGAGCATGTGCATAGATGTGTGCCCGGTTAACTGTGTAAAAGCGGTCGAAATCAACATGAAACCTTTATTCTTGTCATGTATATAACTACGATTCAGCCGATTGCAAGACTGACTTTCTTAGTCTGAAGGTTACAGTAAATCTGGTCCACCTGATTTGCAGCGGTGAAAACTAGTTGGGTTTCAAGGGTGAAAGGTATTGCGTACTTTGCAATTGCGCATCTACATAATCGCCATTCGTCTCTGTGAAGCGAAAGCGCACCGGCGCGTGGTTGAGTTCGGGCGCAAACCAAAGCTCCACTTTTTGATCAAACTCCCGCCTGGGGTTGCGCGTGATGCGCAATGCCATCTGCGGGCCAGCGGCTAAGTTCAGGGTTTCTGGCTCATTCACGGTGAAAAGCCAGGGCTCGGCTTCGGTCGCGCCGATTGTTTGCAGTTTGAGGGTTGCACCAGGCGGGTATTTGGCAGGGTCGGCGGCCAGCAGGCCTGCCAGCTGAAGAATGACGCTGACGCGGTCTTGCGCGCCGGCCAAGAGCACCGCATCGGGCGTGTTGGCACTGAAAGTGATTTTGCCCAGCTGATGGTTGAAGTGTGCCGCCACCTCGCTTTTTCGAAAGCGTTTGTCAGAAAACCGGGTCGGCAACAGGCCTTGCGGTGCCAATTGACCCACGCTGTTTTGGATGAACACCGGAATCGCGAAGTAACTCGCGGTCAGGCTCAGCGCGTAATTGGCGCCATCGTGTTGCCAGTTCAGCTCTGCAATCCCTTTGTTTGAATTGGCATTTTTGGTAAAAGTGACGCCGTAGATGTATTTGGCTGCGAGGGGCGCAGCAAACGCTGCGATCGGCTCTCCAGATACGCTGGTGGCCGTTTCACCCGTTTGTGCGGGCTCAAACGACGGTACTGGCGGGAGCACAGGTATCACTTCAACCTCTTTTAGTGTTTCCGATGGGGTCTCGGGCAGTAAAGCAGGAGTGACGGCGGTTTCGCTGGATGTGAGAGCTGTTGACGCTGGCGTGACTGGCGGTTTGGCCTGCCGTGACTTTGATACCAAGGGGGCAGGTTTGCTCACCTTGCTCGCGCTGGGCGGGGGGGGCACGACATCTGGGACCGGTGCTGCAGGAGCAATGGTACGCGTGGCAAAGGCTGTACTGGCGGTATTTGGCGTCGCCTGGCGCAGATTCAAAGACAGGTTGCTCGAGTTTAAAAGCGCCAGGTGAGCCGCAAACACGGTCACGGTCAAAAGTGCCAGACGCAGCAGCCAAGGCCAAGGGCGGGACACATGCGACTGCGCTGAACCCGCCAGTTGCCCGTGGGTGCGCCTGGTTTTTAAGACGTCAAAAGCCATAGGGCAGCTAATTATTAATATGAAGCAAGGTTGATATAAGCTTGAAATACAAGTAGAGGATATATCAGCGCTTTGCCAGCCGTCAAAACGTCATCGGCTAGCCCACGCTGAATCTGTGCCAATCTCTGCAACAATCCACGCATGAAACTCGCAACTTACAAAGATGGCTCCCGTGACGGTCAACTCCTGGTCGTGTCACGCGACCTGAGCCAAGCCCATTACGCCACCGGCATCGCCAGCCGCATGCAGCAGGTGCTGGACGACTGGAACTTCATGAGCCCGCAGCTGCAGGACCTGTCGGACGCACTCAACGGCGGCCATGGCAGCCGGTTGCGCCATGCCTTCCCATTTAACCCCAAACAGTGCATGGCCCCCCTGCCACGCGCCTACCAGTGGGCCGATGGTTCGGCCTATCTCAACCATGTCGAGCTGGTGCGCAAAGCGCGCAACGCCGACGTGCCCGCGTCGTTCTACACCGACCCGCTCATGTACCAGGGCGGCAGCGACGACTTTATCGGCCCTTGTGACGCGGTTGCCTGTGTCTCTGAGGCTTTTGGCATTGATTTTGAGGCAGAAATTGCCGTCATCACCGGCGATGTGCGCATGGGTAGCACGCCGGCGCAGGCGCTGGAGGGCATTCGTCTGGTGATGCTGGCCAATGACGTGAGCCTGCGCAACTTGATTCCCGACGAACTGGCCAAAGGGTTTGGTTTTTTCCAGAGCAAACCCGCCACCGCCTTCAGCCCCGTGGCTGTGACTTTGGATGAATTCGTGTTCAACGGAGAAAGTGCCTGGGACAAAGGCCGTTTGAACATGACCGTGCAAAGCACATGGAATGGCCGCAAAGTCGGCATGTGCGATGCCGGCCCAGAGATGACCTTTCATTTTGGCCAGCTGATCGCCCACATCTGCAAAACCCGCCATGTGCGGGCTGGCAGCATCGTCGGCTCCGGCACGGTGAGCAACAAAGGGATTGAAACGTCAGTTGGGCGCGGCAAAGAAAAGGAAACCCGCACGGAATGGCCCAAAGGCTACAGCTGCATTGCTGAAAAACGCTGTATTGAAACCATCCTGGACGGCCAGCCCACGACTGAATTCATGAAATTTGGCGACACCATCCGCATCGAAGTCAAAGGCAAAGACGGTGCCAGCGTGTTTGGCGCGATAGACCAGGAAATCGTGCAGGCGAATGCTCAAAATCAAGGTTGAGGCGGGATGTGCTGCCCGGACATCAAGGGTGCGCCATCTGCAGCGCCACTGCTTTGAAGCCGCGCAGCAGCATTTCGACGGACACCGCCACCAAAATCAAGCCCATGAGCCGCTCCACGGCGATCACCACGCGTTCGCCCAGCAGGCGCTGAATCCGCTCCGCCAGCACCAGCACCACGGCGCAGACCAGCATGGTGACACTCAGCGCCGCCACCCATTCCAGCTTGCGCTCGGGTGCCTGGCTGACCAGCAGCATCACCGTGGCCAGGGCGGACGGGCCTGCCAGCGCCGGAATCGCCAGCGGCACGATCAGCGGTTCGGCCAGCAGATCATCGGTGTCGGTGGCGGCATCGTGTTTCAATTCCACGGGCGGAAAAATCATCCTCAGGGCGATGAGGAACAAAATCACACCGCCCGCGATCTGCAGCGACACATCGCTCAAATTCATCGTGGTGAGAAAGCTTTTACCCACAAACATGAACAGCAACAGCAACAAAAAGGCGATCAGCACCTCCCGCACAATGACCATGGTGCGCCGCTCTGGGGCGACGCTGCGCAGTGTTTTGACAAAAATCGGGATGTTGCCGACCGGGTCCGTGATCAGCAGCAGCAAAATCGTTGCGGAGGTGAAGGTATAGTTCATGCCGCATTATCGAGATTTTTGCCATCGGCGATAATGCATGCATGTTCAATCTGCGCTGCGCCCAATCATTTGCACGTTTCGTGCTGGCTTGGTTCGTCTTGTCCGTTGGCGTTGCCATCGCCTCCCCGGTGGTCAACCCGCGGTCTGCGCAGCTGATTTGCACAGGTTCCGGCGTGATGAAAGTACTCATCACCACCGCAGACGGAGTGCAGGAAGTGGCCAGCCAGAGCATGGATTGCCCCTTGTGCGCCAGCATGAGCGCACCGCCGGCCGTGGTGCGATTTGCCGCCCAGCCTTTGTTGCCGCTGTCCTATGCGGTTCAGTCGATCCTGGCGGCGGTCATCGCCAAGCGCACCGCCGTATCACCGCCCGCGCGCGGACCTCCAGACTTCTCATAAGCTATTAAATTAATAGCAACATAGGCAATAAATACGCCGGTTACAGCTGTATTTATCGCTTATTTTGGCTTGTGACCATGATATATGCCTTACTGAAGGCGGTTTCTTGCGCATTTATCTGTATAAATAGCCAGCTTAAAACTAGTCATGAATAAGCGGCTATTTCTAATTTGCATTTATTAAACAGGACTATTTAAAATGAAAAAAATTGCATTTAGCCTCGTTCTGGCATCGGCTGCCAGTACTTTGTGGGCTCAAACCGTTGATGTCAAAGACGCCTGGATACGCACCAGTGTGCAGGGACAAAAAGCCACGGGCGCGTTCATGACCATCACCGCCAAGGAGGGTGCCAAGCTGATGAGTGTGTCCACACCCGTCGCTGGCGTGTCCGAGGTGCATGAGATGAAGATGGACGGCGACATCATGCGCATGCGCGCCGTGGCGGGTGGTCTGGACCTGCCGGCCGGTAAGGCTGTAGAGCTCAAACCCGGTGGCTACCACGTCATGCTGATGGACCTGAAGGCTGCCTTGCCCAAAGACAGCAGCGTGCCCTTGACCCTGGTTTTCAAAGACGCCAAGGGTGTGCAAAGCAAAATCGAGCTCAAAGTGCCGGTGTCTACAGCCTCACCCCGTGCCAAAGCGGATGGCGAAGCTGCCATGCAAATGGATCAGCATAAACACTGACTTTTTTGCAGGCCAAAGTGGGGTATTTTGGGAAACATTGGAGTAAGCTCTGCTTACAGTCTGTCATTTAACCCCACTTTGGAGCCCCCCATGAGCACTACCCCTGATTTGAGCAGCTTCGGTAAATTTGTTCCAGGCTTTGATTTTTTGCAAAATCTGGCCAAACAGGCCGCTGGTGGCGCGGCGCAAAGCATCCCGCAATTACCCAATTTGGGCAATTGGGTGGCACCCACGCTGAATGTGGAAGAGCTGGACAAACGCATTGAAGAGCTCAAAGCCGTGCAATTTTGGCTGGACCAGAACGCCATGGCGTTGAAAGCCACGATTCAGGCCTTGGAAGTCCAAAAAATGACCTTGGCGACCCTCAAGGGTATGAATTTTAATTTTGGCGACGTGGCCAACGCCTTCAAGCTCAAAGCGGCCGACACGATGATGTCAGGCGTGCAAAAAGTCACAGAAAAAGCCACCGATGCAGCCACCACGGTCGGCTCTATCGCTGGTTCGGTGGTGCCTAAAATGCCCGAAGTCAAAGTGGCCAGCAAATCATCCAAAGAGTCTGATGCACCCGCCGGCGGCGTGATCGACCCGATGCAATGGTGGGGCTCGCTCACCCAGCAGTTCGGCCAAATCGCCGCCACGGCGATGAAAGATGCCGCCAAGCAAACCGCGATTGACACCACCAAAGGTGTGGCCACGGGTTTGGCCAAAGAAGCCTTCAAAAAAGCCAGTGACATGGCCAACACCATGACCGGTGGCATGACCGGCGCGGTGACCAAAGCTGTGGTGGGTTCCAAAACGGCGGCCAAAAAAGCGGTAGCCAAGACTGCCGCGAAAAAAGCACCCGCTAAAAAACGAGCGCGCTAAAAACTACTTTGTACAGGGTTGATGAGACGGCTTTGTAGATTGCCTATTTAAAAATAAAAACGAAGGAAGTGACATGAGCACCGAAGGCCGCATGAAATTGTTCCCGTACGGCCATGCCACCCATCCCCAGTGGCAGTTTGCTGCTGCGCTGGTGTTGGCGCAGTTGCGTGCGCAAATGGCACAACCCAGCTACGCCAGTGCGCCCAGCCTGGGTTTACTCTACATCACCGACAACTATGCAGGCCAAGCGCAAGCTATTTTGGACCTGCTCAGTGCGGAACTGCCAGAGGTGACGGACTGGTCGGGCACGGTGGGTGTTGGCATTGCCTCCAACAATGTGGAGTATTTTGACGAGCCCGCCCTGTGCGTGATGCTCTGCGATGTGCCGGCGGACCAATACCGCGTGTTTTCCGGCGTCGCCCCCTTGGCTGCGCCCGACAATCTGGATGAATTGGACGACGAGCAGCGCAGCCAACTGCCGCCGCCCGTGTTTCAGGCCCATACCGCGCTGATTCATGCGGACTCCAGCATGCCCGATGCGGGCGACATGATCGCCGAGTTGGCCGAGCGCACCCGCACCGGCTACCTGTTTGGCGGTTTTGCCGCCAGTCGCAGTGCCAGCGTGCAGTTTGCCGTGGGTGGCAATGGCAACATCAAAGGGCAGGGGGCGGCCAGTGGCGTATTTAGTGGTGGTTTGAGCGGCGTCGCGTTTGGCGATGGCGTGTTGCTGCTGTCACGCGTCACGCAAGGCTGCCAGCCGCTCAGTTCCAATGGCTCCAAAACCCGTCAAATCACCGCCTGCGATGGCAATTTGGTGGTTGAGCTGGACGGCGAAGCCGCGCTGGACGTGCTGCTGCGCGACCTGGGTGTGAGTCTTGAAGAGCCGCAAAGACAGCAAGAGGCGCTGGATCAGGTGCGCGCCACCCTGGTGGGGCTGAGTGAAAATTCCACCGTGGTGGCACACCCCGGGATTTTTGGCAGCGACGTGCGGGTGCGCCACATCATCGGACTGGACCCCGCGCGCCGTGGCGTGGCAGTGGCAGAAAACGTGAGTGTCGGCATGAGCTTGGCGTTTTGCCAGCGCCATGTGGCGGCGGCGCGGTCGGATTTGATCCGCATTTGTGCTGAAATCCGTGAAGAACTGGAGTCACAAACCGAGCCGGAAGTGATGGCCTGGGGGGACAATGTTGGTTTGGCCGAAGTGGCAGACCGGCCGTTTCAACACCATTCAGACCTCGCAGTGCAACCGCCCAAGCGCATCGCCGGGGCTATTTATGTGAGCTGCTCCGGTCGGGGTGGCCCGCACTTTGGCAGCCCGAGTGCGGAGCTGCAAATCGTGCGACGTGCTTTGGGCGATGTGCCTTTGGTCGGGTTTTTTGCAGGCGGGGAGATTGCGCGCCACCATGTGTATGGCTATACGGGCGTGTTGACGGTGTTTATGGCGGATTAACCTCCATTTCTGCTTATTTATGTATGTTTATGTTTAAATTGGAACCTAGCCGGCGTATTTATTGACTTAGTAGCTATATTTTTAATAGCAAAAAGTTTCCGATATGCTGTCCAAATGCATTCATTGACCTTGTTTCTCTCACATCAACCATGCCAACAGCGCCGTCCTTTGAGGTTCTTGTCAGTGAAGGGGACCGCGCGACGGCTTGCTGCCCGAAGCAGACTTGATTCTGGCGGATGTTTCCCGGCGAATTGCATTACTTGTCAGCATACGTAATACTACCCAAGGGTAATACCGAATATGTGTGCAAGTGGGGGCTGGCTACACTCGCTCAACACAAGACACAAGCCATTTTCTTGTAGATTGCAAGTTAACAAAGCCTTCGCAAGGCCCATTCCCTTCACCTGCTGGAGAATCATTTGCCAGTTGATGCCATTCTTGAAACACGCGGCCTGACCAAAGAATTCAAAGGCTTTGTCGCAGTCAATCAGGTTGATTTGCAAGTTCAACGGGGTCACATCCATGCGCTGATTGGTCCCAATGGCGCGGGTAAAACCACGTTTTTCAATTTACTAACCAAATTCTTGACGCCGACTGCTGGCAGCATTGTTTTTAACGGCAATGACATCACGCAGGAAAAACCGGCGCAGACAGCACGCCGGGGTATCGTCCGGTCCTTTCAGATTTCGGCCGTTTTTCCTCACATGACGGTGCTTGAAAACGTCCGTGCCGCCCTGCAGCGCAATTTGGGCACGTCTTTTCATTTCTGGAAAGCCGAAGACACATTGTTTCATCTGCACGAGCGCGCGCACCAGTTGCTGGCTGAAGTCGATTTGAGCCAGTTTGCCGACGAACTCACCGTCAATTTGCCGTATGGCCGCAAACGCGCCTTGGAGCTGGCCACCACGTTGGCGCTGGAGCCGGAATTGATGCTGCTTGATGAGCCTACACAGGGCATGGGCCACGAAGATGTGGGGCGCGTGACCGAGTTGATCAAAAAAGTGTCCAGTGGCCGCACCATTTTGATGGTTGAACACAATATGAATGTGGTGTCGTCGATTGCCGACCGTATCACGGTGCTGCAACGCGGCGCCATCATCGCGGATGGTCCGTATGCCGATGTGGCGAAAAACCCGCTGGTGATTGAAGCCTACATGGGCACAACGAACAATGAACTGCAGGGAGCACATTAATGCTGACCTCCACGCTATTCATTTCATGTAATACGCTGCCTCCCGAGGAGGCATGTGTCTGCCTTGGGGCGGCCCTGCGGAGACGCGTATGACAAAAGAACTCCTGCGCATCGACGACCTGCACGCCTGGTATGGCGAGTCGCACATTTTGCATGGTGTCAACCTCAGCGTGAATGAGGGCGAGGTGGTGACGCTGCTGGGCCGCAACGGGGCGGGTCGGACCACGACCATGCGCGCCATTTTGGGCTTGGTGGGTACACGCAAAGGCTCTATTCAAGTCAGAGGTGAAGAAACCATCAAGCTGGCACCGCATAAAATTGCACGGCTGGGTGTGGGTTATTGCCCGGAAGAACGCGGTATTTTTGCCAGTCTCAGTGCTGAAGAAAACTTGATGCTGCCGCCCGTGATTGCACCGGGTGGCATGAGTGTCGAAGAGATTTATGCGATGTTCCCCAACCTCAAGGAGCGTGCCAGCAGTCCGGGCACGCGCCTGTCTGGTGGTGAGCAGCAAATGTTGGCCGTTGCGCGCATTTTGCGTACCGGCGCGCGTTTGTTGCTGCTTGATGAAATCTCGGAGGGCTTGGCCCCCGTCATTGTGCAAAAGCTGGCCGAAATGATTCTGGCGCTGAAGGCCAAGGGTTACACCATTGTGCTGGTTGAACAAAACTTCCGCTTTGCCGCGCCGCTGGCCGACCGTTTTTATGTCATGGAACACGGCCGAATCGTCAAGCAATTTGCGCAGGCCGAGCTGGCGGACAACACCGACATGCTGCATGAATACCTTGGTGTTTGATTCGCCCCCGATTTTTCCGTTTTGCCTTTTATTCAACCTCGTCAGGAGACACCCATGAAATTCAAGAAACTTATCGCCGCGATGGCCATTGGCCTTGGTGCCGTCGCCTCTAGCCCAGCATTCGCCCAGGGCACCGGTCCGGTCAAGATCGGCTTTATCACCGACATGTCCGGCCTGTACGCCGACATTGACGGTCCGGCCGGCGCCGAGATGGTCAAGTGGGCCGCGCAAGACTTTGGCGGTAAAGTCCTCGGCCGCCCGATCGAGGTGCTGACCGCTGACCACCAGAACAAGGCCGACGTGGCCTCGTCGAAAGCGCGCGAGTGGGTCGATAAAGACGGTTTGTCGATGCTGATCGGCGGCACCAGCTCCGGCACGGCGATTGCCATGTCCAAAGTCATGGCTGAAAAGAAACGTCCCTTCATCGCCATCGGCGCTGGTTCGGCTCGTCTGACCAATGAGGACTGCACGCCCTACACCGTTCACTATGCCTACGACACAGTGTCGCTGGCCAAGGTGGCCGGCACGGCACTTGTCAAAGCTGGCAACAAGAGCTGGTTCTTCTTGACGGCTGACTACGCCTTCGGTTATTCGCTGGAAGGCGACGCCTCTGCCGTTGTCAAAGCCAACGGCGGCACTGTCGCCGGTGCAGTACGCCACCCTTTGAGCGCTTCAGACTTCTCATCTTTCCTGCTGCAGGCGCAGGCTTCCAAGGCGCAAATTCTGGCGCTGGCCAATGCGGGCGGCGACACCATCAATGCCATGAA
>JAYVJL010000068.1:0-24877 GCA_043769295.1 Polaromonas sp.
ATTGGGGGGACCGGAAGATACCTTTCCGATGCTTCTATTCTTTTCTGTAGCCCGTTCTGCGCAAAATAGCCAAGCAGAACGGGCGAACGAGGCAGAGGGTCAGATTGTGGTATCTGACGCGGATGTGTTGACTGAAGAAGGTGAGAAAATGCCAACGGATAGACTGGTTGACGTATCGCCTTTGGCGCTGCGCATGAGCAGTCCATTCAATGCAGGATACTGGTTGGCGGCTGCCTGAGCGGTTTTCAGTGCTGTAAAACAAAAAAGCCCATGATTCATGGGCTTTTTTACTTCTGGTCAGCTATTAATAAAGATTGCTTGCTATATAAAAAATAGCAACAAATAGCTGGCGACACTACAAATGTGAAACTGTCTGTGCTAATTCAATAAACTGTTGGACGGGCACTTCTTGCGCTCTGCGCTGCAGGTCAAAATGACCGCTGAATGATTTTTCCTCAAGCCATTTGCCCAGCGTGTGGCGCATCAGCTTTCTGCGCTGGCTGAAGGCAACTTGTACCAGTTCACTCAACATGTTGATGTTCACATCTGGTGGCGCGGCGTACGGCACCATGCGGACTACCGCGCTGTCTACGCGTGGCGGCGGGTCAAACGATGTCGGCGGCACAAACAAAATGTTGGCCATGCTGTAACGCCATTGCAGCATCACACTCAAACGGCTGTAGTCGCTGCTGTCTGGTTGTGCGACCATCCGGTCAATGACTTCTTTTTGCAGCATGAAGTGCTGGTCTTCGATGCCATCAACATAATCCAGCAAGTGAAACAAAATAGGGGTCGAGATGTTGTAGGGCAGATTGCCCACGACACGCAGTTTTTGCGTACTTCGTGCAAACAAGTCGGCAAAATTGACCCTCAGCACATCGGACTCAATCACGTCCAGCTGCGCATGCTGCCGCAAACGCACTGCCAGATCACGGTCAAGCTCAATAACTGTCAATTGTCCCAAGCGTTCGACCAAGGGCTGGGTTAATGCCGCCAAGCCAGGGCCGATCTCCACCATCGATTGCCCCGCTTTCGGGTTGATCGCATCAACGATGTCATTGATAATGGACTTGTCGGATAAAAAGTGCTGTCCGAAGCGCTTACGGGCGATATGTTTGCTCAAAGCCGTGTCTTAAAGTGGCGGGTCGCGGTATTCAACGTACGCATTGCTGCGCAAGTCACGAAGCCAGTTCGCAAAATTTTCATCCAGTTTCTTCTCTCGCATGGCATTGCGGGCCAATTCACGTTGTTCTGCCATGGTGAGCTGGCCTTGGCGTCGTTCTTCAACCTGGATCAGGTGGACGCCAAACCGTGAAACCAAAGGGTCCGATATTTTTCCTGGCGCCAGTTGATCCATGACAGTTTCAAATTCTGGCACAAACTGGCCTGGGTTGGCCCAGCCCAGTTGACCGCCTTCAGCCGCAGAACCATCCTGCGAGTTTTCTTTGGCCAGCGTGGCGAAGTCTGCAGACTTGGATTCGATGCGTTTTTTAAAGTCTGCCAGTTTGGCTTTTGCGTCCGCTTCAGTGAGTTGAGGTCCGGTTCGCAGCAGAATGTGGCGCACTCTGGTTTGGGTAAATTTCACCTCGTTGCTGCTGTTTTGCTGCTTGGCAAGCACCTTCAGTACATGAAAACCCGCACCGGATCGAATGATTCCTGAAATGCCGTCGATGCTCAGACTCTGAACGGCATCGATAAACAAAGTAGGATAACGATCAGCAGGACGCAGCCCCATTTGCCCGCCAGTTGTGGCGGCATCTTTGGCATCCGAGTTCTCTTGCGCCAATTTGAAAAAGTCATCTCCAGCACGCGCACGGGCCAAAATACGCTCAGCTCGCGCGCGCAGGGTTTGAAGCTGGGCGGGCGTCGCCGCCTCGGGTACCACAATCAAGATTTGAGCCAGATCGATATTCAAAAGCGTTGCATCAACGGGGCCTAATTGCTCACGCAAATAGATGTCAATATCGCTGTCTGAAATGACGATGCGACCCGCGATTTCTCTGTCGCGCAGTTTTTGGATCAGGAGCTGGTTTTGAATGTCGCCACGTATCTGTGCAAAGCCAATGCCATCAGAGCTCGTACGGCTGCGAAGTTCAGCGACCGAAATTTTGTTTTGATTGGCAAAGTTGAGAACAGCGGCATCAACAGCGCGGTCATCAATTTTCAAACCAGATTCCCGAGCCAGTTGAAGCTGAATTTTTTCGCTGATAATGTCGTCCAGTACTTCCCGCATCAATTCAGCGCGGGGTGGCATAGCTACACGCTGCTCAGCAAGACGCCGTTCAAAACGTATCAAACGCGTGCGGACTTCATTGTTGGTGACAGGTTCAGAATTGACCACCGCCACAATGTAGTCTGCTTGAATGGTTGCGCTTGGACCGGTCGTGTTCGAGATGGACGCAGATGTTGTTGCTTTCGGTGCGGTGATGGTCAACGAGGGGGTGGAGATCAGTCGTACGCCTTGCGCCGACGCTGCGCCCACGAGGCTGACGCAAGCGAGGCAGAGCAACACAGGGGTGACGGCTTTGAGTTTCATAAATGAATAGATAGGTTGAACTAGGTAAATGGCGCAAGTGTCACGGGCTTAGTCGTAACTGCTGAACCGACTAGGTGGCGTGACCTGCTCTCGCAAATACTGGTAGCGCGGGATGTTGTTTTTCAGCGTGCTCAGTGTTCCGGAACCACCCAGACGCGCGAAGCCGACCAGTTCTAATTGAAACAGCACCCGTTTGTTACTGGTGGCATCGCTTCGTGCAAGGTTCTCGACGACCACACGAGCCAACCAACAGCAGGCGTCGTATTCAAACCCCACCACCGAGTCCACCAATTTACGGTCTGTGATGCTGAAGTTCAAACGACCCACGCCATACCAGCGGCCACCTCCTTGACCGCGTCCCGCGCCCAGATCTTGACCCTTGTCGCCCCAAAGGTCGTTAAGAGGCCATTGCCAGCCCAGGTCGATCTGTTCACTGCTGCCTTTTTGCAGGCGGTAGGCCAGATTGACAACGCGGTAGTTGCTCGGAGAGTAGCGTGTGCCGATGGTCGAGCGAATCACCCGTGAGGTGTCCGGGTTGTATTGCTGGGTCGTATCCACCGACCAGTTCGGTGATACGTTGACAGACGCACCGACCAGCAAGTCACTCAAGCGGTCAGTGGCTGCAGCGACACCGGGCAGGGTGACGCGTTGATTCTGAAATCGGAAACGCTGTGCCATGGCAAAGCGTGCCAGCTCCGCGCCGGTGGCGGGGTCCAGAAAACGCGAGGTTGCGCCCAGGGTGAGCAGGTTGTTATCAGCAATACGATCACCACCGCTGTAGGGGTTTTCCAGGTAGGTGCTGGCAAAGTTAAAGTCGTTGGCGCTGGTGTCATACACCGGCAGCACGCTTTGGTCGCGGTAGGGGGTGTAGGTATAGAAGGCGCGCGGCTCCAGTGTTTGGGTGACGGCACGGCCAAAAAAGTTTGTTTCGCGCTCATACAGCAAGCCACCGTCTACGCTGAAGGTGGGCAGTGCCCGGCTGGCACTGGTTGCCCCGTTGGACAGCGGCGCATCAAACTGGTAGCGGCTGGCATTGAGCTGCAGTTTGGGGGTTAAAAACCAGCCCGGGTTGATCCATGAGCGGCTGATTTGCGCGAGCAAAATAGCGCGGTCGGCATTGGGTTGCAAGGTCAAAGCGGAATCCGACGCAAAGCGCGTGACATCACCCGAGATTGAGAAATCAAAACCTGCGATGTTGTTTTTTGTGTAGCGCGCGGTGATCTGTGGCAGGCGGTCATACGGTGGCACAATGGGTGCTGTCACGTCTTTGAGGGTTTGCCACTTGGATAAACGCAAACCCAAAGACACATTTTCATTGTCCAAGATCAAAGCGGCATCGGTCGCCAGCAAACGCTGGGTCAAGGAGGTGGTGGCACGCGGAAAGTCGCGCCAATAGTTGTCGTCGCTGACACGGTTGATGTTCAGGTTCAAGCCGACACTGCCCAAACCTGTGTCATAGCGCATCAGCTGCTGGCCGGCGACACCCCAGCGAGTGCGGTCGCGCAAGGGGTCGGAGGGCATCAGGTCAGCCCGAATCTGGCCGTTGTAGTTGTTTTCAAGATAGCGAAACTCGCCACCCACATTGAGACCGCGCTTGCTGCTGTAGGACGGGAAAATAGTGGCATCGCGGTTGGGTGCGATGTTGACATAATAGGGCGCTGAAATTTCAACCCCGTTGATGTTGTCGGTGGCATACGTAGGCGGCAAGAAGCCGGATTTTCGTTTGTCACTGAGGGGAAAGCTGATGGACGGCAGCGGTATCGACACACCTTTGAAGGTCAGCGTGGCATCGGTGGCCTGGCCCACATCTTCTTCCGTGTCAATGCTCATAGTGGCGGCTTTTAAAATCCAGTCCGGCATCCAGCTCGAGCCGGGGTCGCGCCTGCAGGTGCTGTAGCTGGCGTTGGTGATGATGGAATGCTTCTCATCAATAAACGTCACCCGCTCACCTTCACCCCGGCCATCGTTTTTCAAAAATTCGTAGCGCGGGTTGTTGAAAAACCCGGTGAATGAATCTACCTTCAGGTCCAGCAACGTACCCTCGTAGACATCGCCCATGCGGTTGAGACGCACATTGCCGGTGGCTTTGGCCTTGTCGGTCAATAAATCGTATTCCAGCTTGTCCGCACGAATGACCGTACCCGCACGGCGCAACTCGGCGTGCCCTTCGACTTTGGTGTCAATATCGGGTCGTCCGCTGATGCTGTCGCCGTAGATGAACGTGAGCGGTGCTTTCAAGACCGCTGGCGGAATGGCTTCTTGTAGCAAGGGAGATATCTTCAGCGTCGGGGAAGCCGCCGGAATAGCCGTCTGACTGGCAGACTGGGCCAGCCCGATCTCGCTGTAGGCCAGTGAGAACACCGCGATGGCCAGCGGCGTCAGGCGCGACTGCAGCCTGTTTGCCATGAGACGGCGCACCTTGGCGTGCGTTGGTGTGGGCTGAGAGGGCGCGGAAATAAGTCCCATGAGTTTGGCAATCGTGTTGACTGAAGATGGAGCAGATGGAGTAGGCAAAATGAGTGTTGCGGATGTTTGTAGAATAGATTATCCATGAATCCACCCGTACCCTCTACAACGCCAACCCGACGGGCCAAATTGCCCGCTACAAACCCCATTCCCGCATGCTTTTGACACCCACACCTTCGCCTTCACCGCCATCTCCTGCCATTGTTTGGGACGATGCACGGCGTGCAGCTGCGTTTGCCAACTGGTTGCATACCGTGGCCGGCCCGCAGGGCTTGCTGGAAGCCAGCGTGCGCCCTGCCTCGGCAGATGCGAGCTTCCGGCGCTATTTCAGGGTGGACAGCGCCTCGGGTGCCAGCTTCATCATCATGGACGCCCCGCCAGGCAAGGAAGATTGCAAACCCTTCGTCAAAGTGGCCGATTTGATGGCCGCCGCCGGTCTGAAGGTGCCCCACATCGTGGCTTGGGACGAGCCGCAGGGCTTCATGCTGCTGACCGACTTGGGTGCCAAAACGATGATGGACGTCATCAACCCCGATGTTCCTGAAGCCAATTTTGATCTGTACATGCAGGCGGTTGACACACTGATCGACTGGCAATTGGCCTCCCAACCCGCTGTGTTGCCGCCTTACGACGAGGCTTTGCTGCGCCGGGAATTGGCGCTTTTCCCTGATTGGTACTTGGTTAAGCATCGAAACGTCACCTTGGATGCCGCCCAGCAAGCCATTCTGGACAAAGCCTTTGACCTCATCGTACAGCGCAATCTGGCGGTGCCCAGCGTCTACGTCCACCGCGACTTCATGCCGCGTAATTTGATGGCCCCCACGCTTGTCGCTTCGTGTACTGCTTTGCCCCCCGAGGGGGCTGATTTGACTTGGGGCGGCCCGGCTTCAAATCGTCTTTCTGCCCGCGATATGCGCGTAGGCGTGCTGGACTTCCAGGACGCCGTCTACGGCCCTATCAGCTACGACATCGCCAGTTTGATGCGGGATGCGTTTTTAAGCTGGGAAGAGCCGTTTGTCCTTGATATCACCATCCGCTACTGGCAAAAAGCCGTCAAAGTAGGGCTGCTGGGTGCCAACAGCCCGACCGGCTGGGGTGCTGACTTCGGCGAGTTTTACCGTGCTGTGGAGTGGATGGGCTTGCAGCGCCACCTGAAGATTTTGGGCATTTTTGCTCGCTTGACGCTGCGCGACGGCAAGCCGAAGTACTTGGCCGACACCCCCCGTTTCATCGCCTACGTGCGCGCCACTGCCGACCGTTACCGTGAGTTGGGACCGTTTTTGAAGCTGCTGGACCAGATCGAAGGCATTGAAACGCCCATGGGTTATTCTTTCGGCAAGACCTGAGCGGATACCTGAGTCAAAACCTGAATAAAACAGCGCAGACAGCGAATATGGCGCCAAATCGCGGTTTAAAAGGGTTAAATGGCCATTTTTAGAGATAAATAGACCTCTAGCCGGCGTATTTATTGCCTGAATTGCTATTTAATATATAGCAATTTTTGATTTTATTGCATCACATACCATCGCAACACCGTCGCAACACCGTCGCAACACCGTAGCGACACAACCAAGAGCGCACATGCCCAGATTTCACTGCCCCGCACCGCTGCAAACCGGCGAGCTGATCACTCTGCCTGCGAGCGCGGCTCGCCATGTGCAGGTGTTGCGCATGCAGCCGGGCGGGGTGATCACGCTGTTCAGCGGCGCGCTGAATGGGGGCGAGTTTGAAGCCACCATCACCCACATGGGGCGCAGCGATGTGCAGGTGCAAGTGGGCGCTCACTTTGCGGTAGAGCGAGAATCCAAGCGTCAAGTCCACCTCGCCATGGGTGTGCCCGCCAATGACCGTATGGATTGGCTGGTCGAAAAAGCCACCGAACTGGGCGTCGCCAGCATTCAGCCCCTGATGACCGAACGCAGCGTGCTGCGCCTGAGTGGCGAGCGGGCGGACAAAAAACGCGCCCACTGGCAGGCCGTGGCCGTGGCCGCCTGTGAGCAATGCGGTCGCAACCATGTCCCCGAGGTGCATCCGGTGAAGAGCCTGTCTGCCTGGCTGGCAGCTTTGCCGGAGCCAGCCATCCCGGCCAGCCGGCTGCTGCTGTCGCTGCGGCCCGAAACCCGTGCTTTTGCATCCGTGTTGAGTACGTTGAGCGACGTGACCTTTTTGTCCGGCCCCGAAGGTGGTCTCGGCTCCGCCGAAGAAGACGCCGCTTTGGCGCGGCATTTTGCACCTGTCAGCCTGGGGACGCGGGTGCTGCGGGCTGAAACGGCGGGTTTGGCCGCTTTGGCGGCGTTGACCTTGGATTAATCTTCCAGACAGCATTGAGCGTTGCTCTCCAAACCTTCCAAACCCTCCCAACCAAGGTCCCCTACCGCCCCATGAACCGCAATCTCTGGCTGCTCGCCATCGCCCAAGGACTGTTTTTAACCAACAACGTCACGTTTATCGCCATCAACGGCCTGGTCGGCCTGAGTCTGGCGCCGTTGGGCTGGATGGCGACGCTGCCGGTGATGGGTTATGTGGTGGGCGGAGCGCTCAGCACAGGCTTGGTGGCGCATACACAAAGCCGGTTTGGGCGCAAAACATCGTTCCAGTTGGGGCTACTGGTGGCGTTGTTGTCGGCGGCGGTTTGCGCCTATGCTGCAGCCACGCGGCAGTTTTGGTTGTTGGTCGCTGCCACCGTAGTGGCGGGTTATTACAACGCCAATGCCCAGTTGTACCGCTTTGCGGCGGCAGAATTGGCAAATTCAGCATTTAAAGAAAAAGCCGTGTCTTTGGTGCTGGCTGGCGGCTTGATCGGGGCTGTTTTAGGTCCAAATCTGGCTTTGTGGACCAAGTCCTTGTTTGCCACGCCTTTTGCAGGGGCCTACATGGCACTTTCGTTGGTTGCTATTATATCCATAGCTGTTTTGTCTTTTATTGAGTTTCCTGCAACCGCCCCGCGAAGCACCCACAAAGGCGCTGATGACAGCGGACGGCCCTTGTCGCAAATCATGCGCCAGCCGGTCTTCATCGTCTCTACGGCAGCGGCAGCTTTGGGTTATGGGGTTATGAATCTGCTCATGGCGGCCACACCCATTGCCATGCAGCAGTGCGGTTTGCCGTTCTCCGACGTCGCTTTTGTACTGGAGTGGCATGTGATCGGCATGTTTGCGCCGGGCTTTTTCACGGGGCACCTGATCAAGCGCTTTGGCGTGCTGCAAATCATGGGGGTGGGGGTGCTGTTGAACCTGCTGTGTATTGGCATTGCCCTCTCAGGGCAGGACTTGCACCAGTTTTTAATCGCCTTGTTTTTCCTTGGTGTGGGTTGGAATTTTTTGTTCACCGGCAGCACCACATTGGCCCTGGGAACCTACACTCCCGCTGAAAAAGACCGTGCCCAAGGAGCCATCAACTTTTTCACTTTTGCCGTGTTGGCGCTCAGTTCCTTCGCGTCTGGCGCGCTGGTGACGACCCGTGGCTGGGCGCTGTTGAACTACGGCTCGCTCCTGCCTGTGGTCGCCACCGGAGCGGCTTTGCTCTGGCTTGCGTTACACCGGCGCGCAAGTCACAATGCGGTTTCTTGAGGGTCACACGGCCTTCATATTGATTTGATACCGTATTTATAACTTTACTCCTAGGAAAACATCATGGGCTTACTCGACTCTGTACTCGGCGCGGTTTTGGGCGGTGGACGACAGCAGCAGGCACCTGCGGCTGTAGGCGGTTTGGGTAGTCTCATTGGCATGTTGGCCAGCAACCCACAAATTTTGTCAACCATCACCGGCATGCTCAGCAATGACGGCGGTCACGGCGGCTTGGGCGGTTTGGTGGGTAAGTTCCAGCAAGCCGGCATGGGCGACGCGATTGGCTCCTGGATCGGCACGGGTGCCAACCAGGCCGTGACCGGCGACCAGCTGGGCAACGTGCTGGGTGAAGATGCGTTGTCTGGGTTGGCCCAAAAAATGGGTTTGAACGTGGGTGAAGCCAGTGGCGTGTTGGCGCAAGTGCTGCCAGAATTGATCAACCACATGACACCTGCCGGTGAAGCGCCAACCACCGGTCTCGGAAACGCGGGCGATCTGATGGGTATGCTGGGTGGCCTTTTAAACCGGAAAACCTGAATTCAAGCGGACAGTTTGTACTGCTGGTCAAGCCAGGTTTTCAAGTGCTCGAACACTTGGGCTTGATCTGGTTCATTGAAAATCTCGTGGTACATGTGCTCAAAACAGTGGGCGCTGACACAAGCCGGCGCGTTGGCCGCAAAAGCCCGACTCCCTGCAGGGTTGACCAACTTGTCTGTCCCTGCAAACATCAACAAGGTCGGTGTTGACCATTGCGGTGCCAAATCAACGGTTGTAGGGCCAGCAGTGGCAATAAAACGCGCCAACCGTGCTGAAATCCGGTCGTGGTCCAAAGGGTCGGCCAAATAAGCGCGCACCACAGCTGGGTCATGGCAAATCAGTTGCGCATCCAAACCATTGCCAACGCGTAAATTGGGGGCAATCACCGGCAGCGTCGCCAACAGCAGTTTTTGGAATGCATTCAGCCCTGGGTCTAGCGCTGGGGATGACATCACCAGCGCGTCTACTTTTCCAGGGTTGAGCGATACAAAACGACCTACCGCACCACCGCCCATGCTGTGACCGAGCAAGATCAGGGGTGAGCCTGCAGGCATCTGTGTACGCGTGTTGTCCACCACCCGCGACACATCATCCAGTAAACGGGTATCGCTGGGCAGGCCACCGCGCGGACCACTCGACAGCCCGTGGCCGTAATGGTCGTAGCCCCGCACGGCAAAGCCCCAACGGTTCAAATGAGCCGCAACATGCGGGTAGCGCCCCATGTGCTCGCCCAAACCGTGTAACAAGAGCACGGTGCCACGTGGTGTGCTTGTCGGCGGTATTGGCCAGTCGTAAACTGCCAGCGTATCGCCGTCTTGCGTGTTGAGCTTGCTGAGGGTGTGGAGCATACTTTTTTCCAGGGTTACAGATCAGTGATTCAAATTCCCAATAGTTTTCCGCCCAAGTGCCATGCCAAACCGCCAAGAGCGCAGGCCAGCAGGACTGGGATCACGTTTATTTTGTAGCGAATCAAAGCTATCGCGGCCACTGAGGCAAGACCCAAAGAGAAAAAGTCGATATGCGCCCAACTGAAACCGGTCATGCCGGGTTTGATGGCAATGTGCGCTATAAAAAACAGGGCAAGACTGGTAATCACGCCGACGACGGCTGCGGTAATGGCGGTCAACGGTGCGGTGAACTTCAAGTTGTTGTGGGTGGATTCAATCAAAGGGCCACCTGCCAAAATAAACATGAAGGACGGCAAAAAGGTAAACCAGGTCACCAGGGTCGCGGCCAGTGCAGCGCCTAAAAACAGCGCATCCGGCCCCAGCACTTGCTTGGTCCACCCGCCGACAAAGGCCACAAAGGCCACCACCATGATCAGCGGCCCCGGCGTGGTCTCGCCCAAAGCCAGACCGTCAATCATCTGCGAGCCTGTGAGCCATGTGAACTGATCAACAGCGCCTTGGTAGACATAGGGCAACACGGCATAGGCACCACCAAAGGTCAGCAGCGCGGCTTTGGTGAAAAACCAAGCCATTTGCGTCAATGCCCCTTGCCAGCCTTGGTAGACCATCAGTGCGCCCATGGGTAGCAGCCACAGCACAATGCAAACGCCAATGACCATGACGAGACGCGATTTTTTGAAACGTGCATGTTCTGGCGTAGGCGTATCGTCATCAATCACCGCTGCACGGTGTTCGCCAGGAACGGCTTTGGCCGCATGCCCCGCGCCCTGCGTAAACTGTGAAGGTGCCAGTTTTGCCCCCAAACTGCCGATCACCGCTGCACAAAGCACTATCAAGGGGAACGGAAAATTGAAGAAGAAAATGGCAAAAAAACTGAGGATGGCCACCGTCCATAAAATAGGGGCGGATGCAGGCTTCTTCAGCGTTTTGGAGCCAATGCGGTGTACTGCTTGCAGCACCAGTGCAGCCACTGCCGGTTTGATGCCGTAAAGAAGCGCAGCCACCCAAGGCACGCTGCCAAACACCACGTAGATGTAGCTCAACCCTATCAAAATGAACAGCGAAGGCAGTACAAACAGCACCCCCGCGACCACGCCGCCCCAGGTGCGGTGCAAGAGCCAGCCAATATAAATGGCCAGTTGCTGCGCTTCTGGGCCGGGCAGCACCATGCAGTAATTCAGTGCATGGAGAAAGCGGTTTTCAGAAATCCAGCGCTTCTCGTCGACCAATTCACGGTGCATGATGGCTATTTGCCCTGCCGGGCCACCAAAACTGATAAAACCAAGCTTGAGCCAGAATTTGAAGGCGTCAGAGAAGCTGACACTTGCTGTGGGGCGGTTAGTCGCCGTCATCATGCCGGTTTCCAGTTGTGTTGTTCATCTTGTCCCGCAACTGCATCGCGGCACCAGGCATACAAAGCGTCGTACACCGGCAGCATTGCGTTTAGCATGGCATGGTCATCGCTGTATGTGCGAGACATGCCCAGCGAAATCGACAGCAAACCCGCTGCTTGTGGCGCCAGTTCCAGTCGATCGGTATCCGCCGCGCGCACAATTGTCGCAAGCCGCGCCAGGGCGGTATCTTGACTCAATCGATAGTGTTTGATAAAGGCATCAAAACTGCACTGGTCGCCGTCGTGGGTGAACACGGTGTCTGCCACATTCGGACCAACGTCGTAAGCGGTGGCTGATGGGCTCTCGGCGGTTTGACGAACTTGCTCGGTGGGGACGTAGAGGAACTCGGCACCCGCATCGACGAAACGCTTCACCAACCAGGGGCAGGCAATGCGGTCGATCTTTGGGCGTGCACGCGTGACCCAGCGCGTGGAGTGCTGACTTGCTTTGGCTGCCAGTGGCAAGCCTTGCTTGCGCCAAGCCTCAATGCCACCCTCTAAAAAGCTGGCATCGATGCCTTTTGCTCGCAACGCCTGCATGGTATTCATGCCGACTTCATGGCCATGGACGCAATACACGATGACAGAGGCGGCTGTAGGCAGGGTATCAGCCCAAGTTACGACTTGTAGCGGGTCCCGCCGCATCGCGCTCGGCAGGGTGTAGTCAGAGGCTAGATAGGAGTCATTTTTACGCACGTCGATCACCACAGGAGCTTCTTTGCTCAGTAGTCGGACTGATAAAGCGTCAGGCGTGCAGGCAAACAGTGATGAATAGGGCGATGAAAAAGAAGACTGTTTTGTGGTGTCCATAAGTAGTCCATTGAAGGTTACAGCTGTTGGACGGGACACCGTCTTAGGACTCTTAACGAGACCGATATCGGGGAGCTGAAACCCCGATGATTAAAATGTAGCACAAATGCTATGTGGATTAAAAGGGCTATCTCGAAAATAGGAACACTGACGTTCCTGCCATGAGATTGGGCGCAAAGCGAACGACTTTGCCTTCCTGTATGCCAAAGCTGTCGAGTACTTTGAGGCCATTTTGCAAGGCGAGTGCGCTCAAGTCGGCATGTGTACCCACCCGAATATTGGGGGTGTCGTACCACTGGTAGGGTAAACGACGCGTTACGGGCATACGGCCACGCAGCACGCTTAAACGGTTGGGCCAATGCGCAAAATTGGGGAAGGCAACGATGCCGAGTCGCCCTACGCGCACTGTTTCACGCAGCATGACTTCTGCGTTGCGCAGATGTTGCAGGGTGTCGATCTGCAGCACCACGTCAAAAGAGGTATCGTCAAACAAGGCCAAGCCTTCATCCAGGTTGAGTTGGATGACGTTGACGCCGCGTTTGACGCAGGCCAGCACATTCGCGTCGTCAATTTCAATGCCGTAACCGGTGCAAGAGCGGGTAGATTGCAGATATGCCAACAGCGCACCATCTCCACAACCCAAGTCCAACACCCGAGCGCCGACGGGTACTAGGCGGGCGATAGATTCCATGGTGACCAAGTCGCTCATCGAGGTGCTCCCATGTTGTTTTCAAGCAATATGCTATCAAAGTAGGAGCTAACAACGCTTAAATAACGTCGGTCATCAAGCAAAAAAGCATCATGACCGTGCGGCGCATCAATCTCTGCGTAGCTCACATCGCGTTTGTTGTCAAGCAGTGCTTTGACCAGTTCACGGCTGCGTGAGGGTGAAAAACGCCAGTCTGTGGTGAAGCTTACCAATAAAAATTTGGCACTGGCTTTGCCAAGCGCCAGCTTCAGATCGCCGCCGTAACTGCGCGCTGGATCGAAATAGTCCAGTGCCCGCGTGATGAGCAAATAAGTGTTGGCATCAAAATATTCGGCAAACTTGTCACCCTGATAGCGCAGATAGCTTTCAATTTGAAATTCAACTTCTTGCGTTGTGTAACGGTACTCGCTTCGCAGGGTCGCGGGACTACCATCCAGACCCAGTTCTTCTTTGAGCTGTCGCCCAAATTTGGCATTCATCACGTCGTCACTCAAGTAGGTGATATGGCCAATCATGCGAGCAATACGCAGCCCCCGCTTGGGCACGACACCATGCTGGTAAAAGTGCCCGCCATGAAAATCCGGGTCGGTCACAATGGCACGCCGGGCGACTTCATTGAAAGCAATATTTTCGGCTGTGAGATTGGGGGCACTCGCCACGACCACAGCATGGCGCACCCGGCTCGGATACTGCAATGTCCAGCTAAGCGCCTGCATGCCGCCCAAGCTGCCACCCAAAACGGCGGCCAGTGTTGTCACCCCCAACTGATCTAGCAGCAGCACCTGCGAATTGACCCAGTCTTCTACTGTAACCACAGGAAAGTCGGCACCATAGACTTGTCCTGTGTCTGGATTCAGGTGCATGGGCCCTGTGGAGCCAAAGCAAGAGCCAAGATTGTTGACCCCAATGACAAAAAAGCGGTCGGTGTCCACTGTTTTTCCCGGTCCAATCATGTTGTCCCACCAGCCCTCGGATTTGGCCTCTATCTGGCCAGAGGCATCGGCATACACACCCGCAACATGGTGGGAGGCATTCAAAGCATGGCAGACCAAAACCGCATTGGATTTGTCGGCATTCAGCGTGCCATAGGTTTCGTAGCTCAGCTTGTAGGCACGAATCGATTCACCACTTTGCAAGGCAAGCGGATGTGCAAAATGCATCGATTGTGAAAAAGCAATCAGTGGCATGAGGGAATAAGCTTGAAGTACGATGTGAGTCAGCCTGAGTGAATCTGGCTCAAAGCTTGGGAAATTCGTCTGCGTTTTTAGTTACAAAGCGAAACAGGTACTGCGGTTTATTGTTCAGACGCAGGTGGATGCGTCCCAAGTACTCGCCTAAAATCCCGACAAACATGGTTTGTAAACCACTGGTCAGCAGAATGGTCACGATGATGGACGCCCATCCTTTGGATTCGTCAGGGTAGAGGAGTTTGCCGACGATCACGAATAGCGCACCTAAAAAACCTAGCAAAGCCACAACGCTACCCATGATGGTAACCAAGCGAAGGGGGAGGATGGATGTGCCCGTAACCATGCGCAACCACAGGGAAAGTGATTTCTTGAAGCTGTAATTGCCCTCCCCGTAGGCGCGGGTGCCATGCTGAATTTCTACCGAAGCGATGCGCCGCGTTATGTCCAAAATCAAGCCATCCAAATAGGCAAAAGGCCCCTCGTGGCTGCGAATTTGATCGGCGATACCGCGTTTGAGTGCCTTGAATGAAGACAGATACAGGCCCTTTGGTTTGGACAACAGCCAAGAGGCAACCAGGTCGTTGAACTTGCTTCCAGCAATCTTCCAAGTGGCATGCTGACGGTTGGCATAGCGCGTGTAGCAGACATCCGCACCGGCCACCAGCTCGTCAATCATGCCTGGAATGGCTTCCGGGGGATGCTGCAAATCATCGTCCATCAGCACAATATAGCGACCTTTGACCAAGTTCAAGCCCGCCATGATGGCATTGTGCTGGCCAAAATTTCTTGACAGCGTCGCACCCTTTAAGAAGTCGTGGTTTTCTGCGAGCGACTGAATGACCTGCCAGCTGTTGTCTGGACTGCAATCATCAATCAAAATCAGTTCATAACTTTGAGAATACGGCGTGGCCGCCATACTGGCTGCGATACGCTTGACCAGCTCTTCCAGGCCACCCTCATTCTTGTAAACGGGAATAAGGATGGACACACTTGGGCTTGGCATAGAGTTGGGGGTTTCTGCAGCTGGGCTAAACATTCGCATTATTGTAACTTCGCCCCAATTGGAGGCATCTTGTCAGTCTATACACATCACTGCGCTGAACCCAGCTTGCCAAGTATGTTCTTTCAATCCTTTCCAAGGCTCACGGGTACAATGCCCCCATTTGACACTACCGCTAGCATCCTATTATGAAGCTAATCTCCGTCGTACTCTCCGGTGGCGCTGGCACGCGTTTATGGCCAGCTTCGCGCCAAGCTTTTCCCAAGCCATTCATTGCTTTGGGCGGCAGTCCTTTACTGCAACAAGCGATTGAGCGCGGGCAAGCTTGTGGTGCTGACGAAACTTTAATTGTTACCAATCAAGATTATCTTTTTTTAACCCGCGACCTGCTTGCAAATTTGCAAGACCCACCAAAAACACGGTATCTTTTGGAACCCAAGGGACGAAATACGGCGCCAGCGATTGCTTTGGCTGCGTTGGCCTGCGCCCAGTCGCATGGGCCTGAGGTGGTGATGCTGGTTTTACCCGCTGATCATCTGATTCCGGATGCGGAGGCTTTTGTCTCTTGTGCTCTTGAAGCCGCCCGTTCAGCTTTACAGGGTCAATTGGTTGTTTTTGGTATCCACCCGACGGCTCCAGAATCTGGTTTTGGTTATATCGAGGTTGAAAAAATTGACCGTACACCACAAAAAGCCGTCCGCTTTGTGGAAAAACCAGATGTCATAACAGCCCAGCAGTACCTTGGAACGGGCCGTTACTACTGGAACAGCGGCATGTTCTGCTTCACGGCGGGGGCCATATTGCAGGCATTTAAAGAGCATTCGCCAGATGTATTGCTTGCAGCAGAGCATGCCATGCAAAGCTCGCAAACTGAACAATCCAGCCAAAATAAGTTGCAAGATGGCGTGACTCGTTTTGATGCACATGCTTTTGGCTTGCAGCCAGATATTTCCATCGATTACGCCATTATGGAGCGTGCCGACAACGTAAAGCTGATACCCGCCAAGTTTGGTTGGAGTGATGTGGGGTCTTGGCCTGCGGTCGCCTTAGCCCACACGGCAGATGCCAGCGGCAATACATTTGAAGCACAGGTTGTGACTGTTGATACCACCAATACCCATGTCCAGGTGGATAGCCACATGCCTAAAGTTGTCGCAACGGTCGGTGTGCATGATCTCATCATCGTAGATACGCCCGATGCACTGCTGGTCGCACATAAAGGGCAAGCTCAAAAAGTCAAAGCCATCGTTGATGAATTAAAAGAACGCAAGCACGACAGCACCCATTTACCGACAACAGTCAATCGCCCTTGGGGAACGTATGCAACACTCAAAGAAGAGACGGGCTACAAGGTTAAACGCATCACCGTCAAACCCGGTGAATCCCTGAGTTTGCAATACCACCATCAACGTGCGGAGCATTGGGTGGTTGTGCAAGGTATTGCCATTGTGCAGATTGGTGAACAGGAGCATAGAACCGATGTGGGTCAATACCATTACATTCCTTTGAAAGAGAAGCACCGCCTTACCAACATCGGAAAAAATGAACTGGTGCTGATTGAAGTGCAATGCGGTGCCTATTTGGGCGAAGACGATATCGTCCGCTTGGCCGATATATATGGGCGTACATAAACTATCGTCGCCATCCATGGCAACGGCTTATTTCAGTACGCGTAATGATGGTTTTTCTGATAACGGCGTCATCGTTCACCCATTTTTGAGCATTGCGATGAGCGAGTGGCGCATTTGGCTTAGTGGCGCTGTGCTTGCATTTGTTGGTGCCAGTCTGCTCATCAGCGGCTGGCCACAAGGTCTGATTCCCAAAACAGTTACGCCATTTACCTATAGCGGCGATGGGCTTTCCTATTTGTGGAATATCAAACGCGTCCTTGAAGACGCGTGGTTTTTCAAAAATGCACACACTGGATTTCCATTTGGATCGAATCATCTCGACTATCCAACATCGGATACGGGGAGTTACCTTGCACTGAAACTTCTTGGGTCATTGTTCCATTCGCCAGTGGCCGCTGCCAACCTGTATTATCTACTCGGTTATTCATTCAGCTTGGTCACTGCTTATGTTGTGTCGCGCACGCTGGGCATTTCACGCCATTTTTCAATGGTGGGTGCCGTGCTCTATGCTTTTACCTCTTTTCATTTTTGGCGCATTGGGCACTTGTTTTTTACCTGGTATTTCGTTGCGCCGCTGTTTTTTTACTACGGATTCAGAGCATTTTCCAAAGACTTGCTGTTTTTGGGAGTGGCGCAAGGTTTCAAAAAAAATGCCCTGCACGCCCTCGTCCTGATAGTGCTTGCTTCATTCGGTATTTACTATGCCTTGTTTGGATGGATGGTGCTAGCCCTTTGTGCCGTATTGGCAGCTCTCTGGCAACGATCGTGGCGGCACCTGGGCGCCGGTATGCTGGCTGCTGGATGTGTTGTGCTGGGTGTGCTGTTAAATGTAGCGCCCAGTCTCGTTCATATAACGCTACATGGAGAGAACAGAGAAGGTGTGAGTCGACTGGCTGCCGAGTCTGAGTTGTATGCGCTCAAAATAACGCAACTGCTGTTACCCAGGGCGGATCATCGACTTGAATCATTTTATGAATTGACAAGTCAATACAACAACGCATTTCCTTTGGTAACGGAAAATATGAGTGCCAGTCTCGGCGTGGCAGGATCGTTGGGGTTCATATTGCTGCTCGGGGGTGTTTTTGTCGCCTCATTGATGGGGCATTCTCAACACCGTCATAAATTGAGCCATGTGGTATCGGGCGTTCAGCTTCGCCTGCTGGTGTTGGGCACACTGTCACTTGCCCTACTTTTGATGGCGACCGTGGGTGGGTTCTCCAGTCTGTTCGCCATGCTGGTATCCACATCCATCCGAAGCTGGAACCGAATCAGCATTTTCATCGCGTTTTTATCAGTCACTGCCTTTGTGATGGTGCTGGACCAGCTGGTCGCTAACTATGTCAAACCTGCATACCGGGTGGCTGTGGGCGTAATTCTCGCCTGTGTGGTGCTGATTTTTGGCGTTTTAGACCAAACCGCAAAACCTTGTCATGCTTGCATCGATGCGAATAAGGCTTTGTATGAGAATGACAAAACCTTCATCCAAGCCATCGAGAAATCTCTCCCAATAAATGCGGCTGTCTACCAGTTGCCTTACATGGCCTACCCAGAGAATAGTTCTGTCAACAGCCTGGGTTCCTATGACCAAGCGCGCGGTCACCTGCACTCATCCAGCTTGAATTGGAGTTTTGGCGGAATCAGGGGGCGTGAGGGCGATTGGTTTTATAGGAAACTGGCTCAGTTGCCCATCAGTCAACAGACGGTAGTGATCAAAGCCATGGGGTTTTCGGGTATCTATGTCGATCGTCGTGGCTATCTTGGATCAGCTCCGGATAAGCGTTGTACGTTATATGCAGACAACAAAATTGACAGAGCTAAAAACGATTGCATGACCATCAGTGAAGTCGAACAAGATATTGCCGTAGCCGTCGGCATACAGAGCAATCAAAAAAAACTGGTCAGCCAGGACGAGCAGCTTTCCTTCTCTCCTTTGGGCACAGGCATGAAGGACTTGGCTCAGGCAGACCATTATTTGTTGCCCATTGGGTTCAAACTCGTCAACGGCATCCCAGTGCCGGCGGGTGGGTTTGAAGAGGTCATTGATTTAAGGAAAAACGAATTGCCTGCATATGTAGGCCGCATAACAGGGCTTTCAGGCATCACAGTTTTGGGTGACCAGTTGGCAGGTCGGTGGTCTGACGCCAGTCAAGCCAAGCGCGTCACGGTATGGTTGGCCAAACCATTACCCTCCAAATTGACTTTAACCGTCCGTGCGCTTGGTGCTGGTCCCAATGTAGGCAAGCCGCTCCAGATCAAAATTGGCAAGCAAATCAAAGAACTCGTTTTTGGTTCCGAGTTTGAGTCTAAATCGGTTGGTTTTGATCTGACAGAACCCAGTTACAAAATCGAATTCAAACCCTACGATCCGTTCAGTCCTGCACGCCGATGGGGTACGAATGACAGTCGCCTTTTAGGTGTGGAGTTTGAGCAAATATCCATAACGCCCAATTAATTTTTAGTTTTATCGAGCCAGGCGACAACTGGTATGACTATCGGCATCAGTTGTTGGGTACTTTCCGCCCAAGTCAGAAATGGCATGCGAGCCGACTTGGGTTCCAGACCATTTTCACGAAGTTCAAGCCAGCTTGAAATGGCGGCAGACAAGCTGTCGGCATCCAAACCCCTGAAGTACATCGCGTGTTCACCCGCCACTTCACGAAACACAGGCAAGTCACGCGCGAGTATGGACAATTGGTGTCTGGCCGCTTCAATCAGTGGCAAACCAAAACCCTCGCCCTCAGAGCCCGCAATCAGGCAGGCTGAAGCTGCGTAGACTTTTTCCAGATATTCGTCGCTGATGCCATCTAACCAGAACAATCGCTTGTTTAGTTCAGGGTGGCCGTGCAGCTTGGTCGATAACACGTCCATCATCCAGCCGAGTTTGCCAACAAGCACCAAATTGATGTCCTTCCCCTGCGCCCACAGCTGTTCAAAAGCCGCAAGCATTTGCAAATGGCCTTTGCGCGGTTCCAGTGTTCCGACTGATAAAAAACTGGTTCTATCAGCAAGTATTTGCAGCGTATGTGTTGCATTCTCGGGCAGGCCAGTGGTGGGCGAGCTGCTTTCAACATCTGCACCCAGGTGAAAGCTGCTGATGCAAGGTCCAGAATGGCGGGTGGGAGGGTGCTGTGTTATCCATCCTCTGACTTCATCGGCAACTGCATCTGAGATACAGACCAAGCCAGTGGCCACCTGCGCTACACTTTTCAACCAGTTTTTGATGGCGACTGAGGCTTCCTGCGGCGCCCAATCGGGGCGCTGTACCAATAACAAGTCGTAGACGACAAAATAAATCGATATGCCTAAAGACTGCCAGTGCTGAAACATCGCTTGTTGCTTGTGGATGAGTGTGGGATTCAGGTCAAGACCCAGATACACATCATCCTGATTGATTTCTGTCACCTCATCAAAACTTGCTTTCAAGCTCTGAGCTGGAAGCTGGAGAAACCGCGCCATGAAACGCTTTGCATGCCGGTATTGAAACCCATCAAAGTAAATAGGACAAAGTGCATAACCCAATGGCGGATGTTTCAGCAGTTCAAGCAACAAGCTGCGTACTACGCGCTGAATGCCCGATTTGGCATCGTGCCTTGCCAATTCAGTGATGTCGACCAGCAGTTGCTTGCCCGTATCGCTGGCTGTGTTAAAGCCAATGGCTGCAGCTGTCAGAGCCAGATCATTGTCTGGTGCATTTGGCAACCGTTCAATTCGGGCGATGGACTCAAGCAATGGCAATGTCCGGGGTGGTGGAACAAGTGATTGGTTGGTCGCGTGCAAATCCTCTAGCGCTTTGATGGCGCTTTGGGCACTTGTATCCCAGGAGAACTTTTTTACCTGCTGCAAAGCGTGCGCTTTCAATTGCATGCGGAAAGCATCATCCTGCAGGGCCTGCGCCATTTTGTCAGCCATGCTTTCGGGCGACAAGGGGTCAAACAGGGCCTCATCCCAGCCAATGACTTCAGGCAGGCTGGACGTGTTCGAGCCTAAAGTTGGTGCACCGCAGGCCATTGCTTCCAGCGGTGGCAAACCAAATCCTTCATGTTTAGACGGAAAAACGAAAAGCAGTGCCATGTTGTACAGTGTGACCAAATCGTCATCCGGTACAAAATCCGTCAGTACAAGCTCGTCTTCTGCAAGTCCGGCCTGTGTGCGCCACACATGCAGTTTGGCGCGGGAATCATCATGCGGACTTTTGCTTAAACGACTGGCAATCACAAGTTGGTGTTCGGCGCGCAGGGTGGCGGGCAGCAAGGCATAAGCCCGCATCAACCCATCAAAATTTTTACGAGAATCAAATCCGCCGGGTGCGTACATCACCATCTTGCGAGAAATGCCATAGCGCTCGCGTACCTGTGCTCTGCGCTCAAGTGTGATTTCCTGCACTTTAAAGTGCGCATCTGACCCTTCGGACGTGTTGATAATGCGCTCCGCTGGCCAGTTCAGGGCGTTGATGGCCTCAAGGCGCGATGACTCGGAAATCGCCAGCAACAAACCCGAGCGTTTGAGCGATTCAATTTTGCGAAAATAATAATCGCGAATGGTGTCATTGGGTAAATACGAGGTTTGATCCAGCAGTGGAATCAAGTCATGCAGCGTGACCGCCGTCTTGTAACCAGACGTGAAGGCCCCGACCGAGGCCACGGCATCATCCCCGTAGCCCTCAAACAAGCTGGGTATGTGAATCACGTCCGGGTTTATGTGATGCAAAAAGTCTTCCCGTATTTTCTCAGCAGCGCGCGCACGCCACGCATTGGCTGGATTTACTTCTGCTGTGTGCAATGGCGTACTGAAGACGCGGATACGCTGTGGCGGAATCAACCCGGCAAAAGCATGGCGTAAATCTAAAATGCTTTGAGGAAATGCCGCATTCAATGCCAGCCATATTTCATGGCCGCTTGGGTTTCGTGCCATCGCCAAAGCCAATGAAAGTGAATACCGGCCGATACCCCGAAAACGGCTGTCGCACTGCGCCCCTTGCAAATCAATCAAAATACGCATCAGACGCTACTTTCCGCATGGTTTTCAGTTTTGGCCAAGGCTTGACGTTCAATCGCTGTTTTCAATTCTGTATAAATACCGAGTGCACGGGGTGATAAATTGACCTCACTCCACAAAATGCGATGCAGTCGCAATTTCAAACCCGGCACGTAATTCAAGCCAGCAAGCGCCATCTGCTTCAGCCAAGCGTGCTTCATGGCAGATTGCCCCACCCGAATCACCATGGGTTTGAGGCGTCCTTTGACAACGTCCAACAGTCTGCCTTGTTTGAGAACCGCATACAAGCGCTGAAGTAAATTGGGTTTTGGCGGCTGCGGATTACCAATATCGGTATTCAGCGCGGAAAGGGAGATATTTGACTTGCTCATAAAATTAGAAATAGCCTAAAAATGAAGATGAGCCTGCAAAAAAGGTGCTAAGTACACAAAGTAATACCCCAAAACGGCCCCAAAACGTGCATAAATGACAGGCTTATAATTATCAACGAATTTGGCAGTAAGGCTAGTCTGGTTCGGATGCTTAAAAGAGCAACTCAATGGCTTTCATTCCGCATGCGCCCTTGGCAGAAATAACCCGCTACCACCCACCTCACAGATGCTTTGTGGCATCTACCTGAGTCAACATACAACATGAACCCTCACGCAGACCAACCTACATCCTTGAGGGCTATGCTCCACAGCCTGTGGAACAACCGCATGCTCATCTTGCAAATGAGCCGCCGCGAGGTGGTGGGCCGCTACAAAGGCTCGGTGATGGGCTTGCTCTGGTCGTTTCTAAACCCTTTGTTCATGCTGGCGGTTTACACCTTCTTTTTTGCCGTGGTGTTCAAGTCACGCTGGGATGCCGCGCCAAGTGGCGGTGAAGAGTCCAAAACGCTGTTTGCTGTGCTCCTCTTTGTAGGCATGATTGTTCATGGACTGTTTGCTGAAGTGCTCAACCGCGCGCCCAGCCTGATTTTAGGCAACGTGAACTATGTCAAAAAAGTGGTCTTTCCGCTAGAGATACTGCCCGTCATCAGCATGGGCTCGGCCTTGTTTCATAGTGTGGTGAGCTTGGGTGTTCTGCTGTTGGTTTTTGTCGCCTTCAATCATTTTTTGCATTGGACGGTCGTTTTCTTGCCGCTTATATTTTTGCCTTTAATCATCTTCACGCTAGGCGTGGCCTGGATGCTGGCATCACTGGGCGTGTTTGTTCGGGATGTGGGTCAAACCATTGGCCTGGCCATGACCGTCATGATGTTCTTGTCCCCCGTTTTTTACCCCATCACCGCCTTGCCCGAGCGCCTGCGTCCCTGGATGCTGGCCAACCCGCTGACCTTCATCATCGAACAAGCGCGCGCCGTTTTGATCTGGGGCCAGATGCCCAACTGGTCTGGTTTGCTGATCTACACGGCGGTGTCTACTGTGGTCGCCTGGCTGGGGTTTGCGTGGTTTCAAAAAACCCGCAAGGGTTTTGCCGATGTTTTGTAAAATAGAACCATGCGCCTCACACCCCAGCATGTAGAAGTCATCCGTCAAGCCACACAACAGCTTGCCGGTGATGATGCACGCATCCGCTTGTTTGGCTCACGGGTGAATGACGACGCCCGGGGCGGCGATGTCGACTTGATGTTAGAGCTAGACCACAGCATTGCCGAGCCCGCACAACTTGCCGCCAGCTTGGCCGCGCGTATCTCGCGCGGCATGAACGGCCGCAAAGTCGATGTCCTCATCCGCGCCCCTAATTTGCTGGAATTACCCATCCACCAAATTGCGCTAGAAGAAGGTGTACTGCTTTGAAAATCCCACCCTCGCTGCAAGCCAGACTGACTTTTTTAGCACGCGTCACGCAAAAAGAATGCGACCACTTGTTAACGACCAACCACCGTTTGTTTGAAGATTTGTTCACCATCGAGCGAGCGCAACAATTGGAGACCGACCCAGAGCTATCTGAGCGCTTGGACGCGTTTGTCAGCAGGTTTGGGCGGTTGCAAGACACCGTTGGTGACAAACTTTTGCCAGCCTTGCTAGCCGCCATGGGTGAAACTCCAGGCCCAGCCATCGACAATCTGGACAAAGCTGAAAAGTTTGGCCTGCTCCCATCCTCAGATGCGTGGATGGAGATGCGCAAACTCAGAAACCAAATGGTTCACGAGTACATAGAAGACCTGGCCGTGCTTTGCAGCGCCTTGCGTACAGGCCATCAATTTGTGCCGTCACTGGTTTCTGCTGCCAATGCTTGTATCGCGCAAGCGCACAAACTCATCAACGCGTCAGCATGATGAACTGGAGCCGTCCATGCGCCTAAGCACCCAAGAGCAGCAAGCCGTAAGCCAAGCTATCCATCAAACGGATGCGGGAGCTGCCATCTATCTTTTTGGGTCCCGTGCTGACGATACAGCCAAAGGGGGTGATATAGACCTGTTGGTGCTTTCCAAAAAAATCAAACTCATGGACAAGTTACACATTTTGGCGCAGCTTCACCAAAGCATCGGCGAGCGCAAGATCGACATTGCCGTGTATCCAGACGCTTCAGAGCCTTTTCCACAAATTGCCATACAAACGGGCGTGTTGATTCCATGACCACAGACATCGCCATCCGCGTCCAAAACCTCAGCAAGTGTTACCAAATTTACGACAATCCGGGGCATCGGCTCAAACAATTTATCGTCCCCACACTTAAGCGTTTATTAGGATTGCCGCACACGCCGTATTACCGCGAGTTTTGGGCTTTGAAGGACATTTCTTTTGAAGTCAAACGTGGCGAAACAGTGGGCATCATCGGGCGCAACGGTTCTGGCAAATCGACCTTGTTACAAATCATTTGCGGCACACTCACACCAACAAGTGGCACGGTGCAAACCAATGGGCGAGTTGCCGCACTTTTAGAACTCGGAGCTGGATTCAATCCTGAATTTACTGGCCGTGAAAACGTATACCTGAATGCCGCAGTACTGGGGCTGAGCCAGGCCGAAATTGAAGCCCGTTTCGACGCCATCGCTGCATTTGCCGACATCGGCACTTTTATTGATCAGCCGGTTAAAACTTACTCTAGCGGCATGGGCGTACGACTCGCTTTTGCCGTGCAATCGCAAATTGATCCAGATATTTTCATCGTTGATGAGGCGCTGTCTGTTGGGGATGCAAAATTT
>JAYVJL010000069.1:0-8062 GCA_043769295.1 Polaromonas sp.
TGATTTTTACCGCTTCAACGACCCGCAGGAATGGGAAGAAGCCGGTTTCAGGGATATTTTTGCAAGCCCCGGCTACAAACTCGCCGAATGGCCGAAAAAAGCCGGGGACTTACTGCCAGAGCCGGATATTGCTATACTAATAGTAGCGAATATGGATGCGTCACGCACGGTGACACTGCGCACTCACACACTAGCGGGTGAGCAGGTGGTTCAATCCTTAAAAATGATTCAAAACGCTTGATTGTCACAACGCCGATGCAACGCCGCTCCCTGCTCAAACTCTCTGCCGATGGCGCTTTGGTGCTGCTCTTGGGCAGCCACCAGCTCGCGCGCGGTGCCAGCATCATGGCGGTGCGCGTCTGGCCGGCAGCGGACTATACCCGCATCACGATCGAGAGCGACGTCGCCCTCAAAGCCAAACAAACCTTCATCACCTCGCCGCCGCGTCTGGCGGTGGACATTGAGGGGCTGGAGCTGAACCCCGCGCTGCGCGAGCTGGTCGCCAAGGTCAAGGCGGACGACCCGTTTATCAGCGGCATCCGTGTGGGACAGTTCAGCACCAGCAGCGGCCCCAGCGCGCCGTCGGTGGTGCGCCTCGTGATGGACTTGAAGCAAGCCGCCGTGCCGCAGGTGTTCACGCTGCCTCCCGTAGCCGCCTACGCCCACCGCCTGGTGCTGGACCTGTACCCCGCGCAACAGCAAGACCCCTTGGAGGCGCTGATTGCCGACCGCATGAAGGAATCCACCTTGCGGTTCGAAGCCAACAAAGCCACCACGGCGGCGACCGCCTCCAGCGACCCGCTGGGCGATTTGATCGCCCAAAAAGCCAAAAATACCGCCAATGCTGCCAAAACCGCTAACGCTACAAATAACATAGCGTCTCAGTCAACAAATACGCCGGCTACAGCCAAAAATGACACTGAAATTGCCGGCATATCGTCTAATTCGACGTCAAAACCAAAAACCGCTTCAAACACCCCACCCAGCAAGACCGATCGCCTGATCATCATCGCCCTCGACCCCGGTCATGGTGGCGAAGATCCCGGCGCCATCGGTCCGGCGGGCACCCGCGAAAAAGACGTCGTCCTGAGTGTCGCGCTCAAACTGCGCGACAGGATCAACAAAAGCGTCATAGGCGGCAACCCCATGCGGGCCTACCTCACCCGCGACGCCGATTTTTTTGTGCCCCTCAACCAGCGCGTTCAAAAGGCGCAGAGCGTCAAAGCAGACTTGTTCGTCAGCATCCACGCCGACGCCTTCACCACGCCCGAGGCCAGCGGTGCCAGTGTCTTTGCCCTCAGCGACAAAGGGGCGACCAGCGCTTCTGCCAGATGGCTGGCCAACAAGGAAAATGCGGCCGATGCCATTGGCGGCATCAACATCAAAGCCAAGGACGTGCAGATCCAGAAAGTCCTGCTGGACATGAGCACCACGGCCCAGATCAAGGACAGCCTGCATCTGGGCAGCACCGTTTTAAAAGAAATTGGGGGCCTGGGCAAGCTGCACAAGGCGCAGGTCGAACAAGCCGGGTTTGCCGTCCTCAAAGCGCCAGACATCCCCAGCGTGTTGATCGAGTCCGCGTTTATCAGCAACCCCGATGAAGAGCAAAAACTGCGCAGCGACGCCTACCAGGAGCAGCTTGCCGATGCGGTGATGCGCGGTATCAGCCGCTATTTTGCAAAAAACCCGCCACTGGCGCGGAATCGGCAGGTTTAACCGGCTGGCCAATCGGCAGGTGTGGGTACTTATTTTTGCTGTTTACGCGCCTTCCATGCACCCCACAGGATGAACAGGCCGGGGATGAAAATCATTGCCCAGATGACTTTGTCCAGATTGGCTTTGATAAAGGGCACATTGCCAAAAAAGTAGCCGATGGTGATGATGCCTATCACCCATAGTGCGCCACCGGTGATATCGTAAAAGGTGAACTTGGCGCGGTTCATCTGTGCCACGCCGGCCACAAAGGGCGCAAAGGTGCGTACAAAGGGCATGAAACGGGCGGCAACGATGGTGATGCCGCCGTATTTTTCGTAAAAATCATGCGCCTGATTGAAAGCTCTTTTGTTGAAAAACTTCGAGTCTTCCCACGCAAATACCTTGGGGCCGAAATACCGCCCTATCGCATAGTTCGCCTGATTGCCCAGCACCGCCGCCAGCCACAGCAGCCCCATCGACATGGGCAGGCTCATCAGCCCCACGCCGCACATGGCCCCGACCACAAACAGCAGCGAGTCGCCCGGCAAGAACGGCATGACGACCAGGCCGGTTTCCACAAAAATGATCAAAAACAACAGGGCATAGACCCACATGCCGTTGTTTCGCACAAAAATCTCCAAGTGCTTGTCGACATGCAGCAAAAAGTCTAAAAAAGTGGTCAGTAGTTCCATGGGGAGGATTACAACATACGCCCGGCTGCGCTTGGCGCAAACGCTGCAAGACGGTTGCGGGCGCTTGGTCGGAACATGTAAATAACTTGTAAATTAGCGAATAAACTCAGTTCATGTACGTTTCTGGCGGTATTTACTCAGCAGCACCCCAACGGCCGGGCTTTTTGGTCTCACCCAAGCGGGATGCCTTGTCGCGCGTGCTGTGGGCCTTTCCGCTGGTTTTGTCGCTGTTGTTGGTGGGTATTTTTTTGCTGTGGGTGCGTGTGTCCGACCAGGCCGAGCGTGAGGAGCAACGCCGTGTCATGGTGCTGGAGGCCCTGGCTTTGGAGACGCATCTGCAAACCCGGGGGGAGGCGGACTCCACCGCTTTGGGCGTTCTGGCCAACCTGGTGCAGCGTTCCCGTCCAATACCGCAAGCGGACGCCGACATCCCCGCCCTGCCCGAAGTGTCCGATGGACTGCGCCGGTTTTGGCAATCTGTCACCTGGCTGGATGCGCGCAAGTACGATGTCCGGCTGGTCAACAGCAAGGGACGCGTATTGGCCAGCACAGTCGATACCACCCTGTTGCCAGCGGCCGATGTCGCCGCTGCACTGGCACCCAGCATGACGTACCGCATCAGCTTCAAGGCCTTGCAAGTACATGACGTCCATCTTGAGCTGACGCCGCGCGCGGTCGCACCGCCGTGGTACCGCACGCTGCCCATCGGGCTGATTTTTGGCGCCATGATGCTGATCGCCATCGCCAGCGCCATGCTGCGCCGCCAAATGCAGGAGGTGACCCGCGCCGAGCGCCTGTGGCGCACCGAGTCGGTCTGGCGCGCGGCGATTGAGGAATCCATCGTGGTGGGCCTGCGTGGTCGTGACTTTGAAGGCCGGATCATCTACGTCAACCGCGCCTTTGCCAACATGGTCGGCCGCTCTGCCGAAGAACTGCTGGGTTTGCTGCCCCCCATGCCCTTTTGGCCGAGCAACAACTCCGAGGCCAACATGCGCCGGTTTGAGCGCAACATGGCCGGCCTGGCACCGCCTGAAGGCTACGAATCCCTCTGGCAGCACAGCGACGGGCATTTGTTCGAGGTGATGGTGTTCGAGTCGCCACTGATCGACGCCACCGGTAAACAGATCGGCTGGATGGGCTCGGTGCTGGACATTTCAGAGCGCAAGCGCATGGAAGAGCGCGAACGCAAACAAACCGAAACCCTGGCCCACCACGCTCGCCTGACCATGCTGGGCGAGGTGGCCGCCACGCTGGCGCATGAGCTGAACCAGCCGCTCACCGCCATCATGAGCTACAACACCGGCGTCATCAACCTGCTGCGCCCCGTGGAGAGCACCAAGCTCGACCCCGAAGCCCTGCGCGCGCTGGAAAGCCTGGGCGAGCAGGCGCGCCACGCCGGCCGCATTGTGCACCGCATCCGCGAATTTTTGACCCGCCGCACCCCCGAGCGCGAAGCCTGCGACCTGAACCTCATCACCCAGCGCGCCATTGATTTGATGGGCCGCGAACTGCAGCGCCACAACGTGACCCTGCGCTTCAACCCCGACAACCACCTGTCGCCCGTCATCGCCGACCCGGTGCTGGTCGAGCAGGTGCTGATCAACCTGATCCGCAACGCCTGCGACGCCCTGGCGGAAAAAGACAGCCACATTGGCACACACGTTGACAGCCAAACGGACAACGACCACCCCAATCGGCAAGTCAAAAAAATCCATGTCCAAGTGCGCGCAGCGGGTGAGAAATTTGCGCGCATCGACGTGACCGACAACGCCACCGGCCTGAAAGGCAAAACCATCGAAGCCCTGTGCCAGCCCTTCTTCACCACCAAAACCGAGGGTATGGGTATGGGTTTGTCGATCTGCCGCTCCATCATCGAGGCGCATCAAGGCGTGCTGGACGCCAGCGACGTGACCGGCGGCGGTGCCTGCTTTTCACTCTCGCTACCGCTAATGACGCCCACCCTAGAAACCTAGCATGCACAAATCACCCACCCCCGCCGTGCCCAACACCTGTGTCTACATCGTCGACGACGAAGCCGCCGTGCGCGACGCGCTGGCCTTCATGCTGCGCTCACGCGGCATCCAGGTGCGCGCTTTTGGCAGCGGCCCCGCCTTGCTGACGCACCTGTCCGCGTCCAGCCAGCCGATTCGCGGCGTGTTCATGCTCGATATCCGCATGGAGCCGATGTCGGGCCTGGACCTGTTTGACGCCCTGATCGCGCTGCACATCAAAAGCCCCATCCTGTTTTTATCCGGCCACGGCGACATCCCCATGGTCGTCAACGCGCTGAAAAAAGGCGCTTTTGACTTCATCGAAAAACCCTACAGCGACAACGCCCTGGCCGACCGCATTGAAGGCGCGTTGAAGCTGGAGGCCGCCATGCAGTTGTCCGACGCCAAAGTCGGCGAAAACGCCGCCCGCATGGCCAGCCTGACCGAACGCGAGCGCGACGTCATGCGTTTGGTCGCCCTGGGCAAACTCAATAAGGTGATCGCCGATGAGCTGACCGTCTCCGTTCGCACGGTCGAAGTCCACCGCGCCCGCGTCTTCAGCAAGCTGGGCATCCGCTCTGCCGCTGAACTGGCGACGCTGCTGGCGCAATAAACCCCATCATCCGCGCGAAGCACAAATGCTGTTCGCCGCCTAAAATAAACCCGTGACCTCTTCAAATCCCCCTCTTTCTGCCCAAACCTCCCCCCGCCGCCCCATCCGCGAGCTGCCCGACGAGCTGATCAGCCAGATCGCTGCCGGCGAAGTCGTCGAGCGCCCCGCCTCCGTCGTGCGCGAGCTGGTGGACAACGCGCTGGACGCGGGCGCGACGCAGATCACCGTTCGCCTGTCTGCTGGCGGCGTGCGCCTGATCGCGGTCGAAGACGACGGCGTCGGCATCGTGCCCGAAGAGCTGGCCATCGCCTTGAAACGCCACGCCACCAGCAAAATCACCAATTTGAATGACCTGGAATCGGTCGGCACCATGGGTTTCAGGGGCGAGGCGCTGGCCGCCATCAATTCGATTGCAGATTGCGCCCTGATTTCACGACCAGCCGGCCAAGCGACCGCCTTTTCGCTAAGCGGTTTAACAGGCGAACTCAGCCCCGCCGCCCGCGCGCAGGGCACAACGGTGGAGGTGAAAGAGCTGTTTTTTAGCACCCCCGCACGACGCAAGTTCCTGAAAACCGACGCCACCGAGCTGGCGCATTGCATCGAAGCCGTGCGCCGCCACGCGCTGGTGCGACCCGAGGTGGGTTTTGCGATTTGGCATGACGGCAAGTTGGTGGAGCAATGGCGTGCAGCTCAGAGTGATACTGCTCAAACTCAACGAAATCAACGACTTAGAGATGTGTTTGGCGACGACTTCATCAACCAGTCCGTCCAGGTGGAACATTCACAAGGGGGCATCCGCGTCACCGGCCGCGCCGGCCTGCCCGACAACGCCCGCAGCCGCGCCGACCAGCAGTTTGCCTACGTCAACCAGCGCTACGTGCGCGACAAAGTCATCACCCATGCAGCCCGCTCCGCCTACGAAGACGTGCTGCACGGCCACCGCCAGCCGGTCTATGTGTTGTACGTGGAAATCGAACCGACGCGGGTGGATGTCAATGTGCATCCGACCAAGATCGAAGTGCGCTTTCGGGACGGGCGCGAGGTGCATCAGGCCGTGCGGCATGCGGTGGAGAATGCTTTGGCAGCGCCCCGGGCGGCCACTATGACGCAAGTGATACAACTGGCTCAAAACACACAATTTGAGCCTCAAAACCAGCCTTTCAACAGTTTTTCACCCTCAAATATGCCTCTAGCCGGCGTATTTAATGCCTCACCAGCTATTAAATACGCAGCAAATAGAGAGCTTTTACCGACTGAACGCAACTTGGTTTCAGACGTTTCCGCAGCTTGGCCACCGCAAAATAACTTACAAAACAGCCCTAAAACCAGCGTTTCAGACAACACCATCTGGCCCTTGGGCCGCGCCATCGCCCAGCTGCAAGGCATCTACATCCTGGCGGAAAATGCACAGGGCTTGGTCATTGTGGACATGCACGCCGCCCATGAACGGATTGTGTACGAGCGCCTTAAAACTCAATTTGAATCGCAGATCAACGTCGCCGAATCGGCGAAATCCGCACTTCCCAGCCAGCCGCTCTTGATCCCCGCCACCTTCGCCGCCACCCCGCTGGAAGTCTCCACCGCGCAGGAATGCGTTGATACGCTCCTGCAACTGGGTCTGGACATCAGCGCCTTCTCCCCCAAAACCTTAGCCGTCCGCGCCGTGCCGACGACTTTGGCCAAAGGCGACGCCGTCGAACTCGCCCGCAGCGTCCTCGCCGAACTCGCCCTGCATGACGCCAGCACGGTCATCCAGCGCGCTCAAAACGACATCCTCTCCACCATGGCCTGCCACGGCGCCGTCCGGGCGAACCGCAAACTGACGCTGGACGAGATGAACGCCCTCTTGCGTCAAATGGAAGAAACCGAGCGCTCCGACCAGTGCAACCACGGCAGATCGACCTGGCGGCAGATCACGATCAAGGAGCTGGATGCCTTGTTTATGCGGGGCAGATAGTTTTAAATAGGCGTTTTGAGCCGCAAATCTGAAAATACGGCTCATATTTTGAGCCGTATTTTGTATAATACGGCTCATGGCATCTAAACCCGCACTCAAACAGTCTCTCAAAAATCTCCTGATTTGGCATTTAAAAGGCTGGCCGAAGTTCACCGCAACGTCTCCTGCTGTGGATGCCGCCTTGCTCCAAGCCCGCAAATGGCAAGGTGAGGTGATTGGCCGCGCTGCTGCAGTGGGTTTGGCACAGTCTGGGAGCGTGTTGCATGAAGTGATGACGCAGGAAGTCATCGCCACCGCCGCGATTGAGGGCGAAAAGCTGGACCCCGCCTCTGTCCGGTCGTCCATTTTGCGCCAGCTCGGGCATCTACCCGATTCAGACCCCGCACCCCGTAGCCGCCATGTCGATGGATTGGTTGATGTGATTCAAGACGCCACGCTTGGTTTCAAACGGCTGCTTACCGAAGACCGCTTGCTGCGCTGGCAGTCCGCCCTCTTCCCCGGCGGCACCAGCGGCATCCGGCGGATTGCTGTGGGGCGCTACCGCGACCACAGCGATTTGATGCAGATTGTGAGCGGTCAGCCCGGCAGAGAAATCATCCACTACACCGCGCCACCGTCCGCCCAAGTACCCACCGAAATGCAGGCATTTTTGGCATGGTTTGCAGAAACCACACCTGACACATCATCTAAAAATGGCGTCCTGGCGCCTGCAGTTGCCATGAACGGCATCACCCGTGCCGCCATCGCCCACCTCTGGTTTGAAAGCATCCACCCCTTTGAAGACGGCAATGGCCGCATCGGCCGAGCCATCATGGACATGGCTTTGGCGCAAGACCTGGGCGAAGCGACAAGGCTATACAGCCTGTCCAGCCAGCTGATGCAGCATCGCAAAGGTTATTACGACGCCCTGCACCAAGCGCAGCACGGCAGCCTAAATGTGTCCGATTGGGTGCTGTGGTTGACCCAGCAATTAAGCCTGGCCTGCCAGGCCACCTGCGCGCTGATAGACCGCGCGCTTGAAAAATCCACCTTCTGGCAAACCCACTCGGCCACGTCGCTGAACGAACGGCAACGCAAGGTCATTCAACGCCTGCTGGACGATGGCGACGGTGGA
>JAYVJL010000070.1:0-4393 GCA_043769295.1 Polaromonas sp.
TCGCCGGTGATGGGCTTGCAGTCAATGCCACCGACCTGTTGGAAGTAGGTGAACTGCGTCACCTCCATGCCGTTGAGCCAAACCTCCCAGCCCAGGCCCCAGGCGCCCAGGGTTGGGTTTTCCCAGTCGTCTTCAACAAAACGGACGTCGTTTTTTTTCAAATCAAAGCCCAAGGCTTCGAGCGAGCCGAGGTACAAATCCAAGATATTGGCGGGTGCGGGTTTCAAGACGACCTGGTATTGGTAATAGTGCTGCAAACGGTTGGGGTTTTCGCCATAGCGGCCGTCTTTCGGGCGGCGGCTCGGTTGCACGTAGGCGGCTTTCCAGGGCTCGGGGCCGAGTGCTCTTAAAAATGTAGCGGTGTGCGATGTACCCGCGCCGACTTCCATGTCGTAGGGCTGCAACAGGGCGCAGCCTTGGGCGTCCCAGTAGGACTGGAGTTTGAGAATGATTTGCTGAAATGTAAGCATAGTGGATTGATTTTAAGGTAGTATTTTTTATTAACCTTGGCTTAGCCATCTGGAAGCCACCTTATTTGCCTCGCTTTGCACCCCTTTCCATCCATATGCCAACCACGTCCATCACATCCACCCTCTGTCCCACCGGCAAACTCCGCGCCGCCATCAACCTGGGCAACCCGATTCTGGCCAATGTGAACCCTGCCACAAACCAGCCTTTCGGCGTATCGGTCGATTTGGCGCAGGAGCTGGCGGGACGTCTTGGGGTCGAACTCGAATTGGTCGTGGTCACCGGCGCTGCCAAATCCGTCGCGGCACTCAACGACCAAAGCGCCGATGTCGGCTTTTTTGCGATTGACCCGCTACGTGGCGCTGAAATCGCTTTTACCGCGCCCTATGTGCTGATTGAAGGCTGTTATCTGGTGCCGACAGACTCAACCATCCAAACCAACGCCGATGTGGACAAAGCCGGCGTGCGCGTGGCAGTGGGCACGGGCAGCGCGTATGACCTGTTTTTGACCCGCGAAATCAAAAACGCCCAGATCGTGCGCGAAGCCAACGTGGCTGGCGTGGTGGACGCATTTTTGGCGCAAAAGCTGGAAGTGGCGGCGGGTATCAAACAAACGCTGCAAACCAGTGCGCAACAATTACCCGGACTTCGCTTGCTGGACGGCCACTTCATGGTGATCGAACAGGCGATGGGCGTACCCAAGCGCTTTGGCGCTGAAGCGGCGGCTTACGTCAGCGCGTTTGTCGAAGAGATGAAGGCCAGCGGTTTTGTGGCGCAGGCCATGGCAAGGCACGGCATCAAGGGCGCTTCTGTTGCCCCTTGATCAGCGCTAACGCCAAAACCGCGACACCCAGCAACCACAGCGGCCACAGCCAGAACCGCGACACCCACCAGGCATAGGGGGTGATGGCGGTGCTGCCCCAGACCTGCCCAACCAGCGCGCCACGGGTGTGGCGTTGTAGCGACTGGGTGACCTGGCCTTGCGCATTGATGATGACCGTGGCACCCGTGTTGGTGGCGCGGATGCTGGAGCGACCCAGTTCCATGGAACGCAGGCGGGCGATGTTCAGGTGCTGGTCAATCGCCACCGTGTTGCCAAACCAGGCGATGTTGCTGACGTTGACCAGAATCGTGGGCGCGGTGGCGGGGTTGGTAAAACCATGCGCCAACTCCTCGCCAAACAAGTCTTCATAACAAATATTCAGCCCCAGACGCTGGCCTTGCCACATGAAAGGTGCTTGCGCCAAGCCGCCCCGGTTAAACGTGCCCAGTGGGATGTTCATCAAATTGATGAACCACTGGGCAAACGGCGGGATGAACTCGCCAAAGGGCACGAGGTGGTTTTTGTTGTACTGGTAGGGTGCGACCAGGCTTGCGGCGCTGGGTTTGAAACCCTGCACCGCATTGCTGTAGCCTTGTGCATGGTTGCCCAAGGGCAGGCCGATCAGCGCAGCCTGATTTCCACTTGAAAAGGGTTTGACCAATGTCGCCCAATAACCAGTCGGCAGCTGTGACGGCAGCAGGGGAATAGCGGTTTCTGGTGTGATGGTGAGGCTGGAACCGCTGGTTTGCAGCTGCTCTGCATACCAGGCCAAGGCTGTGGCGATGCCAGAACCCGCCTGGAATTTCTCATTTTGCGGGATATTACCTTGCAACAGCGTCACCTCCAGTGCTTTGGGCAAGGCGGCATCAACGGGCGCAGCGGGCTTGTCTTGCAAACCAAGCCCCCAAACGACCAATAAAGCGACGAAAACAAGGACGCCTTGTCCTTTGACAAATCCCGAGCGATGGGCGTTTTGCGGCGACGCCAGCCACTGCGTACACGCCATGGCCACAAAAGCAGCCACAAAGCTCATGCCATACACGCCGATGTAGGACGCCAAGCCCGCCAACGGCCCATCCAGATGCGCGTAACCCACGGCGCCCCACGGGAAGCCGGTCAACCAGGTGCCCCGTGCCAGCTCGGCCAGCATCCAGCATGCTGCAAATAAAATAGCACCGTAGGCAGTATTTACGCCGGCTAGACATCGAAATAGACGCCAAAACAGCACCCCAGCGAGCATGTAGAACAGCGCCAGACAGGCCGAGAGCAAAAAAACCGCAAAAACGGCCAACCAAGTCGGCAAACCGCCGTAGGTGTGCATGGAGATGAACAGCCACCAGATCGTGCCGCACATCCACGCCACGCTGAACAGCCAGGTACGCCACATGGCCTGCTTGGCGCTTGGGCAGGTGAGTAACGATTGCGCCAGCACCGCCAGCGCCAGCAACTGCAGCCACCAGACGGCTTGGCCGGGCGCGATGCTCAAAACGGCGACGCCCCAAGCAAACGGCCACGCCAGGCTCAGCGCCTGCGCTGCGCCGGCGATGAGCAACAACACGAATCGACGGATCGACTTGTTCTGCAAGCTGTTTACCTGGTTTGCTTGATTTACTTGATTTACTTGATAAGGGCGCCGGTCATTTTTTCAGCCATATCCGCCGGCATGACCTTGAACCACTTCACCGCACCGCCCTTGGTGTGCAGCACTGTGAAGTTCAGTCCCGCCAGCACGGTGCTTTCACCGCGCTTGGGCACGTGGCCCATTTCGTGGGCGACCAGGCCGCCTATGGTGTCGAACTGGTTGTCGGAATCCGACTCCAGCAGCGTGACCTTGAAGGCGTCGTTGACGCGCTCAATCGCCGTGTCGCCGCTGACGCGGTAGGTTTTGTCGGCCAGGCCAAAAATGTCGCCTTCGTCTTGCACGATGTCGAATTCGTCTTCGATTTCGCCGACGATTTCTTCCAGCACGTCTTCAATCGTCAACAAACCCGCCATGCGGCCAAACTCGTCGATGACGATGGCCAAATGGTTGCGGTTGCCGCGGAATTCACGCAACAAGTCGTTCAATCCCTTGGTTTCGGGCACAAACACCGGCGGGCGCAGCAGAGCGCGGATGTTCAGCTCGGGCGCACGCTGCAGTTTCAGCAGGTCTTTGGCCATCAAAACGCCGATGATGTTGTCTTTTTCGCCCTCAAACACCGGAAAGCGCGAGTGCGCGGTGTCTATGACCTGGTGCATCAGCTCGTCCATGGTCGAGTCTATGTCCAGCAGGTCAATCCGCGTCACCGGCACCATCACGTCGCCGGCGCTCATGTCTGCCATGCGGATCACGCCTTCCAGCATGGCCCGGCTTTGCGCGCCGATCACGTCGTTGTCCTCGGCCTCGGCCAGCGTCTCAAACAGCTCGTCTTTGGAGTCCGGACCGGGGTTGAGAAATTCGACTATTTTTTTGAACAGAGAGCGCTTGTCTGCGGGTTCATGTCGATCAGGGCGCTCATTACGCTCTGATTTGTCGTTGGATTTGTCGGAATGACTGGGGTCTGACACTGTGGTGATGCTAGTGTTGCGGCTGAAAAACGAGCCATAGCAGCGGTTGTTGCGAAGCCTCTAGGATAGCGGATATCTGCGACAACGCCGATTTTTGCCTGCAACACAGCGTCAAGCCTTACAAAACTCAGGAACCCTGCAAATCCGCCAGGAAGTTTTGCAGGTTTTTGGCCTGGCGCTTGATACCGTAATCCACCTCGGCCACCTGGTCTTCGACCATCTCGGTCAGGCGGGTGGTCAGCGTGGCGATGGGCAGCATCAAATGCGCTTCGGACTCGGAGCCGTCGCGTTCCACCGTGGCACCAGCGTTGCGGGCGATTTTCAGCATCGCGGTGTTTTCACTCAGCGCGTGGATGTACATCAGGCTCACGCCTTCGTTGCGGGCGTGCATGACGGCGCGGTCAAACAAGCGCGCACCGTAGCCGCGATCACGTGCGGTTTTCAGCACCGACACGCCAAACTCGGCATGCCGCGCCTGCGCCGGGTTGTCTGAAAACGCCACATGCGCCATCGCGATGAGCGTCAGCTTGCGGTTGTAGATACCATAAATGTCGT
>JAYVJL010000071.1:0-26150 GCA_043769295.1 Polaromonas sp.
TTTACCGGAATCCAGCGCCAGCAAGGTCGCCCAGACCGTGGCGGCAGTCATCAAAACCAGCACCGTGTTGTGGTTGTACAACTGTGCCCGCCATGAAAATCCGATGTGCAGACCGATGAGCAAAACCGCAAACATGGCCGCCTGCGGGCCAAACAAACGAAGTGTGATGCGCCAGGTAAAAAATGCCGTGCCAATGAAGCAGGCCGCCGCTAGGGCATAGGTCCAGTACACGGAAAAGCCGATCAAGCGAATGGGCACCGCGATCAACCAGGTCGGCAGTGGCGGGTGCTTCCAGTAGCCCCACTGCAGGCTATGCGACCAAGCCAACTCTTCCAGACTGTCGGCATATTGGGCCGGGTTGACCAGCGCAGCCGCCAAAGACCAAGTCGCAATGGCGCAAGCGGTGACCCAAAAAGGCAGGTATAACAGTGAAAAAGGTCCGGCTGGAGAGGTCTTGAACATGCTGACGTTTCAAAATGTATCGCAACTCTACACGAAATTTACAAAACCAAACAGTTTCTAAAGTACGTATTTACCGTGTTCTTCAAGTTTTTTACCACTCTCCAAAACCCATCAATCACCCAACCACACCACAGCACAGCACACAATCAATCACCATGCTGCAAACTTTTCAACAAGCCCTGCCCCACGGCATCACCCTCAGCTGCCGCGCCACCGGCGAGCGCGGTCGCCCTGTTTTGATGTTTTTGCACGGCTTCCCGGAAGCCGCTTTTGTGTGGGACACGCTGCTGGCGCACTTCTCAAAACCCGAGAACGGCGGCTACCGCTGCATCGCCCCCAACCTGCGCGGCTACGAAAAATCAAGCGCCCCTGCCGACGTGAGCGCCTACCGCGCCAAGTTTTTGATCCAGGACATTGCCGCCCTGATCGCCATTGAGACGGCAGGATCAGACGAACAAGCAGGCAGCCAACTGGCCTGCCTGGTCGCCCACGACTGGGGCGGTGCCGTCGCCTGGGGCGTGGCCAACAAGCTGCCACATTTGATGAAAAAGCTCGCCATCATCAACTCCCCGCACCCCGGCACCTTCTGGCGCGAGTTGAAAAGCAACCCCAAACAGCAAGCCGCCAGCGCGTACATGAACTTCCTCATCCGCCCCGATGCCGAGCGCATCCTGCTGGAAGACGACTGCCGCCGCCTGTTCGAGTTTTTCACCAACATGGGCGCAGCCACCGGCCCGCACGCCTGGCTGACCGAACCCATCAAACAGCAATACCGCGAGGTCTGGACCACCAGCCTGACCGGCGGCTGCAACTACTACCGCGCCTCCCCCCTGCGCCCGCCCACAGCCACCGACAAAGGCGCTGCCGGCGTAGAACTCCCCCGCAGCATGCTGACCATAGACATCCCCACGCTGGTCGTCTGGGCCTTGGACGACATCGCCCTGCCGCACGAACTCATCGACGGCCTGGACGAGTACATCCCCAACCTGACCCTGAAAACCGTAGCCGACGCAACGCACTGGATCATCCATGAGCAGCCCGAGCTGGTGGCAGGGTATTTGGAGGACTTTCTTAAAAGTTGATTTTGCTATATTTAACATAGCAACTCAGGCAACAGATACGACGGCTAAAGGCCAAATTTACCACTAAAACCCAACAGATCAGCTAATAAACCGATTTCTCCCTTGCCGGTCTGTCCTTGAACCGCTTATGCACCCAAAAATACTGCGCAGGCATCGTATCAATGTAAGCTTCCAAGCGACGATTCATCAGCGCCGTATCCGCCACCGCATCATCTGACGGGAAATTCTCCCAAGCCGGCAAAATCTTGACTTCATAGCCATAAGACGTCATCCGGTTCAAAACAGGAACGACTTTGGCACGACCCAGACGGGCAAAGCGCGACAGGGACGGCACGGTACACGCCTGCACCCCGTAAAACGGCACAAACACCGACTCTTCGGGGCCAAAGTTCATGTCCGGCAGCAGGCCCAGCATCTCGCCAGAGCGCAGCGCGGTGACGATCTCCTTCACCCCTGCAATGCGGCCAAACAGGCGGATATTGCCGAAACGGGCGCGGCGCTTCAGCACCCAGGCGTCTATCGTTTTATTCGACTGGTTGGTGTAAATGGTGATCAATTTGCGCTGAATTTGCTGAGTAAACGCGGTGTTACCCGCGTCCATACCGACAAAATGCGGCACAAACAGCACGACTGGCTCGTTGTTTTGCAGCTCATGGACAGCGCCGGTGATCTTCAAGCGTTTCAGCGTCACCGCCGCGCTGCCGTGCCACAACCAGCCCCGATCCAGCCAGGCCTGCACAAAATAGATGAAGTTTTGACGCACCAGCCGGCGTATTTGTTTACTTGTTTGCTCTGGAAAGCATAGCGTCAAATTAACCGTGGCGACGTGGCGGCGTGATTTGACGAGGTAAAACAGCAAGCTGCCCAGCACCCAGCCCAGCGCCCGTACCCAACTCAGTGGCAGCACAGCCAGAAAACGCATGAAACCAATGGCCAGATAGGCACCCAACTTGCTCATTCAGGCTTGGCCTCGGCGGGTTTGGTCTCTGGTGCGACCTCTTTTCGGGGCGATTTGTAACGGCCGTAGCCCCACAAATACTGGGTCGGACAACCGCGTATCAGCGCTTCCATTGCACGGTTCATGCGCTGCACGGCATCGTCCAGATTGTCAGTAAGTCCTTGATCCAGTTCATAAAAATGGATGTTATAGCCTCGCCCCCACGGCAGGCGCTGGCCCCAGCCGACCAGCACGGTGGCGCCGGTTTGGGCGGCCAGACGCGCCGCCAGCGTCATGGTGTAGGCGTCTTTGCCAAAAAACGGTGCCCACAGCCCCATGCCGTCGGGCGGCACCTGGTCGGGCAGCAGGCCCACGGCCTCGCCTTTGCGCAGGGCTTTGATCATTTGGCGCACGCCCGTCAAATTGGTCGGCACGGTTTGCAACCCTTTGCGGCTGCGTGAATTGGCGACCAAAGCCTGCATCCAGACCTTGCGCGCCGGGCGGTACAGGGCGGTCATCGGGCCGAGTTGGGCGCTGAATTGCTGCGCCCAGGCTTGGGCGACGATTTCAAAGCAGCCCAGGTGCGGGGTCAGCAAAATCACACCCTTGCCTTTGGCGTAGGCGTTTTGAACATTCTCCAGCTGGTGCCAGGTGAAGGGCACCTCGGCGATACCGGTGCGCTTGCCACGCGTCCCCATCCACAGCCTGGGCAGCTCGCCCACCATGCGCCCGGTGCTGGCCACCGCGCCGGCCACTTGTCCGAAGGTGTAACCGGCCTGTCGGCTGTTGGCCAAAAACCGCCGGCGGTAGGTGGGAGACACCGCAAAAACCAGCCAGCCCAGCGCCGCGCCTATGCCGTGCGCCAGCCACAAAGGTAGCATTGAGAAACATTTAAAAAGTAAAATCATCAAGAATCGTCGGTACGGTTTGTCACAAATTACGATAAAATGACCAGGTCGCTGAGTTAACTGAACTACTTGCAGGGCGACATTAAAGATATCTGCTAAAGCGTTCGCCAAGACTCCCAAGGTTCAAGGCAACGCGTCCTTAACCACAGCAATGCAGGTATTTTGATACCGCATGGCAGCAATTGGAGTTTACTCAACATGGCAAGCGATTTTTTATTCACCTCTGAATCCGTATCCGAAGGCCACCCAGACAAGGTAGCCGACCAGATTTCTGACGCTATTCTTGACGCTATTTTCAAGCAAGACCCGCTGAGCCGCGTCGCGGCTGAGACCTTGTGCAACACCGGCCTGGTCGTTTTGGCGGGTGAAATCACCACCAATGCGCATGTGGACTACATCCAGGTCGCGCGCGACACCATCAAACGCATTGGCTACGACAACACCGAGTATGGCATCGACTACAAAGGCTGCGCGGTGCTGGTGGCTTATGACAAGCAATCCAACGACATTGCCCAGGGTGTGGACCACGCGTCTGATGACCACCTGAACATCGGCGCGGGCGACCAGGGCCTGATGTTTGGCTATGCCTGTGACGAAACCCCGGATTTGATGCCAGCACCGATCTACTACGCGCACCGTTTGGTTGAGCGCCAGGCACAACTGCGTAAAGATGGCCGTATGCCTTTCCTGCGCCCGGACGCAAAAAGCCAGGTCACCATGCGCTATGTGGATGGCAAACCCGTCAGCATCGACACCGTGGTGCTGTCCACCCAGCACGACCCGGACCAGTCTGAAACCATGCACAAAATGAAGCAAAGCTTCATCGACGCCGTCATCGAGCAGATCATCTTGCCGGTGTTGCCGAAAGAAATGATCACCAAAGACACCCGTTATTTGATCAACCCGACCGGCCGTTTCGTCATTGGCGGCCCGCAAGGCGATTGCGGTTTGACCGGTCGCAAGATCATTGTCGACACCTACGGCGGCGCTTGCCCGCACGGCGGTGGTGCATTCTCAGGCAAAGACCCCTCCAAAGTTGACCGTTCAGCCGCCTACGCAGCGCGTTACGTGGCGAAAAACATCGTCGCCGCCGGCTTGGCCAAGCAGTGCCAAATCCAGGTCGCCTACGCGATTGGCGTGGCCAAACCGATGAACGTCACCGTTTACACCGAAGGCACGGGCATCATGTCTGACGAGAAATTGTCCGCCTTGGTGCAAGAGCACTTTGACCTGCGCCCCAAAGGCATCATCCAGATGCTCGACCTGCTGCGCCCGATCTACGAAAAAACCGCCGCCTACGGCCACTTCGGCCGCGACGAGCCGGAATTCACTTGGGAAAAGACCGACAAAGTTGCCGCATTGCGTGCTGCTTCGGGTTTGTAAACAAATACCGGTTGTTGCATTGAAAAAGCCGCCAGATGTGAGTCTGGCGGCTTTTTTTATTCGTTCAACCTGCATGGCGGACGATTGCAGGGCTGTAATCTATGGATTGAATTGGGGTATGAAATTTGCGTTTGAAGATTGCGCCAGTCTTTGCAAATAATTGCTATGTTATTAATAGCAATATAAACAACAAATACGCCGGCTAGATGCCAATTTATTTACTTTTCAGCTTTCCAAGCAGTGCTACAGCCTCTTTTTCATGCAATTTGACTTCTTCCAGGTTCGCCTGCAGGTCGGTCATCTGCTCTTCCAGTTCGCGTTTGTGGGTGGCCAGCACCGATAAAAACTTTTGCAGCTGCACACCCGTGTCGCGCGGGCTGTCGTACAGATCGATGATGTCTTTGGCTTCGGTGAGCGATAAACCCAGCCGTTTGGCACGCAAAGTCAGTTTCAGGCGGGTGCGGTCTCTGGCGTTGTAGACACGGCTACGGCCGCCTACGCCTTCGCGCTGGGGGGACAGCAGGCCCATGTCTTCGTAGAAACGAATGGCACGGGTGGTCAGATCAAATTCTTTGGCCAAATCGCTGATGGTGTAACTTTGGCTCATGATTATTTGAAGTGATTGGGATAAGATGGATTTAGCAATTGACGTTTACGTAAAGGTAAGCGTTGATTTTGACCGATTATGACTGATAAATCGACCCCCAACGACAGCCTTTTAAAAGCCTTTTGACAGCACCTTATGACCGAAACCAGCACCCAACCGTACGTATCCAGCCCCATGAATGAACTGGAGCGCAAACTGCACTACCCGCTGGGTGAGCAGATGCCTGAATTTGGCCACGGCCTGACCGTAGCGCCCGGCATCCAATGGCTGCGCATGGGCTTGCCGTTTGCACTGAACCACATCAATTTATGGCTCATACGTGACACTATTGACGGCGTGGACGGCTGGACGGTGGTGGACTGCTGCATTGACAGAACCGAGTCCCGCGCGCAGTGGGAGCAGGTGTTTGTCAACGCTTTGGAAGGCCTGCCGATTTTGCGAGTGGTCGTCACCCACATGCACCCTGACCACATTGGTTTGGCACACTGGCTGTGCAAGCGCTGGAACGTGGCGCTGTGGATGAGCGGCACGGACTACAACGTGGCGCGCCTGGCCTGCTCGTCCAGCGCTGGCTTTGGCGGTATTGAAAGCGCTGTCTTCTTTGCCAAACACGGCTTGGTCGACCCCGTTGCGCAAGAGAAACTGCGGGCCCGGTCCAACTATTTTCCCAGCCTGGTGCCCGCTGTGCCACTGAGCTACCGCCGCATGATGGATGGCGACATCATCCCCATCGGCAAGTACCTCTTTCGCGCCATCAGCGGTTTTGGCCACGCGCCCGAGCACATTGCGCTGTACTGTGACGAATCCAGGATTTTGCTGGGTGGCGACATGATGCTGCCGCGCATCTCGACCAACGTCAGCGTTTACGACAACGAGCCTGAATCCAACGCGCTGCAGCTGTTTTTAGACTCCATCGACAAATTTTCCCCCTGCGCGCCAGACACCTTGACCCTGCCCTCGCACGGCAAACCCTTTGTCGGCATCCATGAACGCATCAAACAACTGCATGAGCACCACGCCGACCGTCTGGGCGAAGTGCTGGAAGCTTGCCAAGCCAAACCCTGCAGCGCTGCAGACGTGCTGCCAGTCATGTTCAAAAGAGAGCTGGACTTGCACCAAACCACCTTTGCCATGGGTGAAGTGATTGCACATTTGCACTTTTTATGGTTTCAGGGGCGATTAAAGCGCAAATATTGCACTGATGGCATCTACCGGTTCAGTGCGTCCTGATAGGAAATTTCGTATCTGCGGCGGCCGGTGGCTTATTATCTAACGGGTGGAGCATCCACCGGAGCGGTAAAACTGGCTGGGGGCGCCAGCGGTATGCGACCGCGTGTGCCTTGGTCGGCTTGCCCGGGTGCAAAGCGGCTGATCGGCCGCTGCGCCAATGCATCTGTTTGGGCTGGCGTGAGACCGCCCGGTGGATTGGCTGCATTCGCCATCGCCGCTGCCACACCGGCTGCGGGCGAGGCACCCGCTGCAACCGCACCAAGGATGTTGCTGGTAACGCTTGGGACTTGAGGCGGCACAGCAGGGGCCATGGGCACCGCAGGATTTTGCATCATTGCACTGCGACCAACTGCCGGACCGGCTGGGGCACTGATGCTGCCGGTGGCTGCTAGCCGCACGGGCAGCTCCAGCTTCATGCCATCTGCCGCACTCATCGCGGTGGCCAAAATAGCATACGTGCGTGAAATCGATTTAAGCACCCATTCATCGGCCACTTTGCTGCCGACACGGTAGGGTTTGGCCGGCTTGCCATCCATGGAAATCAAGGCAACGCCCGTGCCCACCTTGGTCACAGCCAACCCAAAGAGTGCATAATTGCTACTAGCCGTCGTAATTGCTGCCTGTGTAGCTACAATATCAGGAGCACCCAAGAGCTTGGCAATGGCCTTCGTATCAAGTACAACGGCAGGGTTGGTCGACGCGAAGACAGCGTTGACGGGCTTGACGGTGACAAATTTCATCGCCCAGTAAACACCGCACATCACGGCAAGCAACCACACGGCTAATGTAATAAGTCGTAACGACCAAATGGAGGCTGAGCGTGTCTTCATATGAGGCGATTATGATGGAATCTAATTTTTGATTGATATTTTAAGAGGCCTATTTTTGATGAACGTTCAACTCAACCCATCTTTAAAGCGACAAAACGGCGTGATGCACACCGTCAGATCAGGGCTGCAGCGCGGTTTTACTTTGATTGAACTGATGGTGGTTCTGGTCATTATTGGCGTTTTGGCGGCCTTGATTGTGCCCAATGTGCTTGAGCGTGCCGACGATGCGCGCGCCACAGCCGCTAAAACAGATGTGAACAATGTCATGCAGGCGCTGAAACTGTACAAGCTCGACAACCAGATCTACCCCACAGCCGAACAGGGCTTGCAAGCGTTGGTGGCACGCCCAAGCAGCGGCCCCGCCGCGCCGAACTGGAAAAGCTATCTGGAAAAGTTGCCCAATGACCCTTGGGGTCGGCCTTACCAATACCTCAACCCCGGCATCAAAGGCCCCGTCGATGTGATGTCGTTTGGCGCTGACGGACAAGCCGGCGGTGAAGGTAAAGACGCCGATATTGGCTCCTGGCAATAAACTGCCAAAACAATACCCCTTGTTGACGATTGATCAAAAGGCAGCCCGAGTTTGCTAGGCCCGTTTCACCGCACCTCCAAAGCACGCGGCTTCACTTTATTGGAGCTGATGGTGGTGGTCGCCATCATCGCCATCGCCACGGCGGGGGTGACTTTTGCGATTCCTGACGGGTCGCACACAGCTTTGGAGCGCGATGCGCAGCGTTTGGCTGCGTTGCTGGATTCGGCCCGCGCACAGTCACGCGCCAGCGGCCTGGCGGTCACCTGGCATGCGACGCCCGACGGCTTTAAATTTGAAGGTTTGCCGCAAACCAAAAACAAAAACACGGGGGAGATGGAAGATTTATCGAGCCTGCCCCGCAACTGGCTCAGTCCGGCCACCAGTGCAGACCCGGCCGTCCGCTTGGCGCTAGGCCCTGAACCCATCATTGCACGGCAAGAAGTGGTGCTGAGCAACGCAGGCCGCACCTTGACGGTGGCCACGGATGGTTTACGGCCATTTTCGATTGACCTGCGTCCAGGCGGCGAGCCAAAAGCCGGGGCGCTTTGAACGTGTTGAGCACCTTGGAAACAGGCAACGCAAAGCGCATAAACCGACCTCGGGGCTTCACGCTGGTTGAAGTTCTGGTGGCGCTGGGCATCGTGTCCATTGCGCTGCTGGCCGGAATGCGCGCGACCGATTCACTGGTCAACAACGCGCAACGCCTGTCGGACGTGCTCTTGGGGCAAATGTGTGCAGAAAACGAGCTGATCAAGGTGCGCTTGTCCAAATCCATGCCCGATGTGGGCGACAGCACCTTCTCCTGCGAGCAAGCCGGGCGCAATTTGACGGGCACCATGACCGTGCAAAGCACGCCAAACCCGAGTTTCAGGCGCGTGGATGCACAGGTGATGGACGGCGAGTCGATTGTATTAAAGCTCTCCACCATCGTGGGGCGGTTTTGATGAAAAAAACCGCAGGCAAAACTGGCGGCTTTACCTTGATTGAGCTGATGGTGGCGATCTCCATCATGGCTTTGCTGGCGATACTGAGCTGGCGCGGTTTGGATGGCATGACGCGGGTGCAAAGCCAAACGCAGGCTAAAACCGATGGCGTGTTGGCCTTGCAAGCGGGTCTGGCTCAATGGCAAACCGATTTGGATGCGCTGACCCAATTGCCCCAGATCACCGGGGCGGGCAATATTGGCAATGCGTTGGACTACGACGGGCAGGTGCTGCGTCTGATCCGCCGCTATGCCGATAACAAACCCGCTGGCAGCAGTGGGGTCAGCGACCCGCTGGCGACCGAAAGCATCCGTGTGGTGGCCTGGAGCCAGCGCAACATAGAAGGCAAATCACATTGGCTGCGCTGGCAATCGGCGGCTGTACGCACCCGCGCAGAGTTGCAAGCCGCGTGGGTGGAAACGGCACAGTGGTCGCAAAACCCCAGCGACGCCGAGAAAAACCGTGAAACCACCGTCGCTGCGATTGATAAATGGCAAGTTTATTATTACCGCAACAATGCCTGGAGCAATGCGCAATCAAGCGCGGATATGAATGCACTGATACCAGGCTCAAAAACAGCCGCTTTGCCCGACGGCGTGCGTCTGGTGCTGACCTTGTCTTCAGATCAGGCTCTGGTGGGTAATATTACCCGCGACTGGATCCTGCCCACGGTGGGGGGTGGCAAATGAAACAGCGGCAACACGGCGCCGCGCTGCTTTCAGCCATGCTGACGGTGACTTTGGTGGCTACTTTCGCAGCGGCGGCTTTGTGGCAGCAATACCGCAGCATCGAGGTGGAAGCCTCTGAACGGGCACGGGTACAAGTCGCCTGGTTGCTGGTAGGGGCGCTGGACTGGTCGCGGCTGATTTTGCGGATTGATGGTCGTGCAGGCACGACGGACCACCTGGCCGAGCCGTGGGCGGTGGCGCTGCAAGAGTCACGTTTATCCACCTTTTTAGCGGCGGATAAAAATAATACGGGCGGCATGACAGCTGAGGAGTCTTTGGATGCATTTTTGTCTGGACAAGTAACAGATGCGCAATCGCGCCTGAATATCTTCAACTTGGTCGACAATGGCAAGGTATCTGCCCCTGATCTGGCGGCCTTTACCAAACTATTCACCTTGCTGGACCTGCCTTTGACCGAACTCGAAACATTGGTGACCAACTACAAAGCTGCCGCTGATATCACCGTCGTCAACGGCGCGGCGCCCTTGATGCCGCAACGGGTGCGCCAGCTGACTTGGCTGGGCCTGCGCGCCAGCACGGTGGTAAAACTCATGCCCCATGTGTCCCTGCTGCCAGAACGCACGACGGTTAATCTGAACACCGCACCGGCTGAGGTGATTTATGCCACGGTACCGAAACTGCAATTGGCCGATGCAAAATTGGCTGTGACGACAAGAGAAGGCACCCATTTTGCATCTCTCGCCGAGGCAGCCAAAGCCGTACCCGCTATGGCGGGGCAGTTGAGCGAAACCCAGCACAGCGTGGCGACCCGTTTTTTTGAAGTGCTGGGCCGCCTCAGACTGGAACAGACCGTTGTGGAAGAACTGTCTTTGGTATATCGGGATAATTTCGGCAATGTCGCAACCCGATGGCGCGAGCGTGCGGTGGTGGCGTCGCCTGAACCCACGGGCACCGTTTCTTCCAATACGCAAGTTACTTCTTTACAATGACCCCATGAGCAAGTTGATCGTTTCCCTGCCTTGGCGTTTGCAAAACAGCAACACGCCCTCTCCTCTTGGCCCTCTTGGTTTACCCGGCGGACCGAGTGAAGCCGCTATGGCCACCGGTCTGGAATACAGTTACGCCCTCACCAACGACGCCAACACCCTGCTCAACAGCGGTAGCGCCGACTTGAACCTGCTGCCACCAGCGGACAAAACCATCCTGGTGGCGCCAGCACAAGCTTTGTCCTGGCATCAAATTGACCTGCCCAAAGTACCCAAAGCACGGCTGCGTGCAGCGCTGGATGGTTTGCTGGAAGACCGCCTTCTGGACGACACCCACGCCATGTCTTTTGCGCTGTCGCCTGACGCTTCAGCTGGTAAAGCCGCTGCTGGCGTGTGGGTGGCGGCATGCGACAAAGCTTGGCTGACCGGTGCCATCGCGTCGTTTGAGAAGGCAGGTTGCCGTGTGACACAGGTCGTGCCCGAGTTTTGGCCCGTGTCGGAAGCGGCTGTTTTCGTCACCGGTTCTGAAGAAGATGCCTGGTTGACACGCGCCGCGGCAGATGGGGTGTTGACGCTTCCCTTGCGCAGCAATGACCTGACGGGGTCTACCCGTGCTTTGTTGGCGGATTTCCCCGCCGACGCCCTTGTTATGGCTGAACCTGCCGTGGCCGCCTTGGCCGAGCAAGCCTTGGCACGCCCCGTGGTGCTGCGTCAAAGCGCTTCGGGTTTGCTGCACAGTGCCCAGTCGCAGTGGGAGCTGGCTCAGTTTGAACAGCGTTTGAGCGGCGATGGCGAAGGTATCAAACGTCTGCGCCGTGCCTGGCAAACATTTTGGCAAACCGCTGCATGGCGACCCGCTCGCTGGGGCTTGGTCGCCATTTTGTTGGCCAATGTGGTTGGTTTGAATGCGTGGGCCTGGCAACAAAAATCAAACCAGGCGACCAAACGCACCCAATTGGGCGCGCTGTTGACGCAAACCTTTCCTGGCGTCAAGGTGGTGGTTGATCCGCAGCTGCAAATGTCGAAAGAAATGGCGCTTTTACGCCAGGCCACGGGTGCGGTATCAACGCAGAATTTTGAATCGATATTATCGGCATTTAGCACTTCAGTCTCTGTAAATATTGAATCTACGGCTATTGAATTTATAGCTAATACAGTGACACTTAAAGGCATCAAATTGGCTGCTGCAGAACTATCCACGGTGCAGGCCAAGTTAAAAGCAGCGGGTTATTCGCTCACAATGGATGGCGATCGCGCCATTGTTAAAGCAGAGGTGGGCCTATGAGCGCCGTCTTAGACTCGCGCAGAACACCGTTTTTCCTGGAACCAATACAGGGTTATTGGCGGCAAATGAAACCGCGCGAGAAGCGTTTGACGCTCATCGCGGGCACCTTCGTGTTTTTGGCTATTTTGTGGTGGCTGGCCTTGGCGCCAGCAATCAAAACAATCAAGCAGGCACCAGAGCAACTGCGCAAGCTGGATGGACAACTCCAAGCCATGCAAATCATGAGCAATGAAGCCAAAGCACTGCAAAATCAACCTAAATTGGGTTTAGACGATGCGCAAGCCGCGCTGCAAAGCTCGGTCACGCAGCGCTTTGGGAGCACGGCGCAACTGAGCATGACCCCAGAGCGTGCCACGCTCATTCTCAAAAACGCCAACCCGCAAGAGCTGGCCCAATGGCTGACACAAGCACGCGTCAATGCACGCGCCGTACCCAGTGAAGTCAAATTGAACCGCAGTGCGAGCACCTTAGCCGGCAAAGTCGGTTGGGATGGCACTTTGGTCTTGAGTTTGCCTAAAAAATGATCAGAACACGCCAATTGCAAGTAACTAACCCGACGCCTTGGATGTGGGCTGTGCTGGGCGGTTTGCTGGGTTTGATGCTTGCAATCTGCATCTTTGCACCAGCCGCTTGGTTGAGTTACGCGCTTGCGCGGGCCAGCAACGGCCACGTGGTTCTGAACGATGCTCAAGGCAGCATCTGGGGAGGATCAGCTCAATTGGTGTTGTCAGGCGGCGCGGGCAGCCGTGACGCCACGACATTACCCGGTCGCATTCAGTGGCGTTTGCGCCCCAGCCTGCCGATGGGTATTCAAACCAGCCTCAAAGCAGATTGCTGTACCACACAAGAAATAAAGCTGTTGGTGACACCGCATTTGAATGGTGCAAGCGCTGTCGTGCAGGCGAGCCAATCAACGTGGCCTGCCACTTTGCTTGCAGGTTTAGGCGCACCTTTCAATACAATTGATTTGAAAGCCACGCTCAAACTCAATACGCAGCCGCTCATGATCCAGTGGCGCGACCAGCAGTTCAAGCTGGAAGGTCTGGCCGAACTTGACGCCCTGGATGCGTCCACACGTCTCTCGACCTTGCATCCTGTGGGGAGCTACCGGATGAGTTTGCAGGGCGGAACAACGCCAACGCTGAACCTGCAGACGCTGCGTGGCAGCTTGCAGTTGTCTGGCACGGGGCAATTCACGGGCAACCGCTGGCGCTTCAACGGCGAGGCCACCGCCGCACCTGATGCAGAGGCCGCTTTGAGCAACTTTTTAGACATCATCGGGCGCCGCGTCGGTCCCCGCTCCATCATCACCTTGGGCTAGGCATATGAATTTTCTTCTCAAAACCCCAACGGGATACCACCTTCGCCATAAATTTACTGCTGTATTTATAGCAGTAGCTTCAATATTTGCATCGGCTCCAGCGCATTTGCATGCTCAAAAACAAGGCGAAGCAATTACCTTGAATTTCGTCAACGCGGAGATCGAAGCCGTTGCGCGCACCATGGGCGTGATCACTGGTCGCAACATGGTGGTTGATCCACGCGTCAAAGGCACGATCAACCTGTCCAGCGAAAAAGCCCTGTCACCCGCGGCTGCGTACAACCAATTTCTGGCTACTTTGCGTTTGCAAGGTGTGGTGGTGGTGGACTCGCAAGGCATCTCCAAGGTTGTACCCGAGGCTGACGCCAAGCTGCAAACAGGCGTTGTTTCAGTGGGTGCCGTACCCGCCAAAGCTGGTGGCAACCAGATTGTCACGCAAATTTTCAACCTCAATTACGATTCTGCGGCCAATTTGCTGCCCATATTGCGCCCGCTGATCAGCCCAAACAACACCATCAACGTCAACCCCGGCAACAACTCGTTGATCATTACAGATTACGCAGACAACCTGCAACGAATAGCACGCATCATCGCCGCCAGTGATGTGCCCAACGCCACCGATGTTGAAGTATTGCCTTTGAAAAATGCACTCGCCAGCGATCTTGCGCCGCTGATTCTGCGATTGGTCGATTCTGGTTCCGCAGGCGCTGGCGTCACGACGGCGACGCCCGGTCAATCCGACACCTCTGTAAAAACCACAGTAATCGCCGAGCCGCGTAGCAATGCCTTGATCGTTCGCACTGCGAACACGGCGCGCATGTCCCTGGTCAAGTCTCTGGTGGTGAAGTTAGACCAGCCTAGCTCGCAATCCGCCGCAGGCAATGTGCATGTGGTGTTTTTAAAAAATGCCGATGCACTTAAATTGGCTGTCACACTCAGAGCGTCTTTAGCCGCCACCTCACCGAGCAGTCCTGGCGCAGCTACGGTCAGCTCTGGGCCAACACCCAACGCGACGCCTGCAGGCTCGCAAGCCGGCGCCGCCGGCGTGCAGGCATCTGCACAGCCGTCCACAGGCGGTCAAATTCAGGCCGACCCAGCGACCAACTCGCTGATCATCACTGCGGCAGAACCACAATACCGTCAACTGCGCGCCGTGATCGACCAACTTGATTCACGACGTGCACAGGTATTCGTGGAGTCTTTGATCGCTGAGATCAACTCTGACAAAGCGGCTGAATTTGGTATCCAGTGGCAAAACGTCTTGAGCGGCAGCAAAAAAGATACCAATAATCCGAGCGTTATCGGCACCAACTACGGGACAGCGGGCAAGAATTTGCTTGCGTTGTCAGCGTCCGGTTTTTCTACGGCGGCGACGACTGCAGCCACCGTGCTCCCGGCCACCGGCTTGAATCTTGGACTGGGGACCATCATTGCCGGCAAAACCGTTTTGGGCTTGTTTGCCAACTTCTTGCAGACCACGGGTGAAGGCAATATTTTGTCAACACCCAACCTGCTCACCCTGGACAACGAAGAGGCCAAAATCATCATCGGTCAAAACGTGCCTTTTGTAACCGGCCAGTACACCAACAGCGCCTCAAGCAGTGGAACCACCGGAACGGTCAACCCCTTTCAAACAGTGGAGAGAAAAGACGTCGGTTTGACGCTTAAAGTGAAACCACAAATCAGTGAAAACGGCACCATCAAGCTTGAGATTTACCAGGAAGTCAGCAGTGTTCAGGCCTCGTCCATCAACTCCACCACAGGTTTGATTACCAACAAGCGCTCCATTCAAACCAATGTCCTGGTTGAAGACGGTGGCATCGTGATTTTAGGCGGGCTGCTGCAAGATGAATACTCTGGCAACAAAGAGCAAGTTCCCCTTTTAGGTGATATTCCACTTTTTGGCAATCTATTCAAAACTGAATCCCGTAGTCGTAAAAAAACCAACTTGATGGTTTTTCTGCGTCCCGTTGTTGTGCGAGACGGTGCGGCCACCGAACAACTCTCTCTTGACCGCTACGACCTGATGCGGAGCGGGCAGCAAGCCGCACAACCGCCTCTCAACATCGTGCTGCCTATCAACGACTCGGCCATGTTGCCGACGCCAGCACCGCAAGCTGCACGCCCTCTAAGATCATTACCAAGCACGCCCGCACAATGAGGTATCCCCTCCCCTACGCCTTTGCGCGACAAAACCAGCTCTTGCTCGAAGACAACGGGCAAGATGTCGTAGCGCTCCTGCATGGAGCCACCTCGCGAAACGCTTTGACCGAGGTATTGCGCAAATTTAAAGTGGCCAGTGTGCAAACGGTAGCGCAAGAAGTATTGATACAACGCATCAGCGAAGCCTATGCCCAAGGCGAGTCAAATGCAGCCATGGTTGTCAGCGAGGTCGAATCCGATGCGGATTTAAGCCGCATGATGCAGGACTTGCCAGCAGTTGAGGATTTGCTGGAAGCAGCAGACGATGCCCCCATTATTCGCATGCTGAACGCGTTGCTGACGCAAGCCGCACGCGACGGGGCCAGCGACATCCATATTGAACCCTACGAGCGCCACTCAAGCGTGCGTTTTCGGGTGGATGGCACCTTGCGTGAGGTCGTACAACCCAATCGGGCCCTGCACGCCGCCTTGATTTCACGCCTGAAAATCATGGCTGAGCTTGATATATCGGAGAAGCGCCTACCTCAAGATGGTCGTATCAGCCTGCGTATCGGCACCCGTGCAGTAGATGTTCGGGTCAGCACCTTGCCCAGCGCCCATGGCGAACGCGCGGTACTGCGTCTATTGGACAAGTCGGAAGGTCGACTCAGCCTTGAAGCCGTTGGCATGACAGGCGACACCTTGAAGCGATTCACGGGTTTGCTCGCACAGCCGCATGGCATTATTTTGGTTACAGGCCCAACTGGCTCGGGTAAAACAACCACGCTTTATGCGGCCTTGCATCGTCTTGATGCCAGCAGCCAAAACATCATGACGGTTGAAGATCCGATTGAGTATGAATTACCTGGTGTCGGACAAACACAGGTCAACTCAAAAATTGATCTCACTTTTGCCAAGGCCTTGCGTGCGATCTTGCGGCAAGATCCCGATGTGATCATGATCGGGGAAATCCGCGATTTTGAAACTGCGCAAATTGCCATTCAAGCTTCCCTGACAGGGCATCTGGTTCTTGCAACCCTGCACACCAACGACTCAGCCAGTGCTGTAACCCGCTTAACGGACATGGGTATCGAGCCATTTTTGTTAAGTTCAAGTCTGCTTGGCGTGCTTGCGCAGCGCTTGGTCCGTAAAATATGCACCCACTGTGCTGGCGCAGGCTGTAAACAATGCGCACAGACAGGCTACCAGGGACGTACGGGGATTTACGAGTTATTGGTCACGACTGACGCCATCCGCGCTCAAATTCACAACCAAACGAGTGAGGCAGACATACGTGTTGCAGCTCTTGCTTCTGGCATGACATTGATGCGGGACGATGGAGAACGCTTGGTGCATTCAGGCATCACCTCGCGTGAGGAATTGCTCAGGGTAACGCGTGATTGAGTCACCACACGATTAACTCATGCCAGCATACACATTTGAAGCTCTTGATGCCCAAGGCAGCACCCGCAAAGGGGTGATGGAAGGTGATACAGCGCGTGCGGTGCGCAGCATGCTGCGTTCGCAAGCCCTGGTCCCATTAACTGTGGAACCGGTCAATGGCAGTGCAGCAAGCAGCTCTGGCGGCAGTGGACTGAACATCACACTCTTCACCAGTCGCATTTTCAATGCCACCGGGCTCGCCATTTGGACGCGTCAAATAGCCGGCCTCGTTTCCTCTGGTCTGCCGCTTGAGCGTGCGCTGACCGCACTCACGGATGAGTCCGAAGACGAACGCCAGCGCAACCTGCTCGCCAGTTTGCGTGCTGAAGTGAATGCGGGTAGCACCTTTGCCAAAGCGTTGTCGCAGCATCCGCGTGAATTCTCAAGTATCTATACGGCAGTCATTGGTGCAGGAGAGCAAAGCGGTAGTCTAGGACAGGTTTTGGAGCGCCTGGCCGATGATCTGGAAGAGCAACAGGCCTTGAAGTCCAAATTAATCGGTGCTGCACTTTATCCTGCGATTGTGACATTGGTAGCCATCGTCATCGTCTTGTTTCTAGTCGGCTATGTGGTCCCGCAAGTGGCTAATGTTTTTGCTGGAACGAAGCGCGCGCTGCCCTTTTTAACCGTTGCCATGCTCGCCATCAGCGACTTTGTACGAAGTTACGGCTGGTTGATGCTGATGGTTATCGGCTTGATCGCTTTTGGCGCGAAACTGGCACTTCGCAATGAATTGTTTCGAGAGAAATTTGATGCTGCATGGCTGAACATCCCGTTGATAGGGAAACTCGCACGCGGCTACAACGCTGCGCGCTTTGCAAGTACATTGGCCATGCTTGCCACTGCAGGTGTACCCATTCTTAAAAGCCTGCAAGCGGCCGCGCAAACCTTGAACAACCGCGCCATGCGTGCTGATGCAATGGACGCGCTGGTGCTGGTACGCGAAGGAGCACCGTTGGCTTCGGCCATTGCACAGAAAAAACGCTTCCCTGGCATCGTCAGCATGTTTGCACGTTTGGGCGAACAAACCGGTCAACTACCGTTGATGCTGTCACGCGCTGCCAAACAACTGAGCACAGAAGTGCAACGCCGTGCCATGCATTTGGCGACCCTGCTAGAACCCCTCCTCATCGTTGCAATGGGTTTGGTGGTTATGCTGATTGTGCTGGCTGTTCTTCTCCCTATTATTCAACTCAACCAATTGGTTCGATAATGGGTCATAAAAATAAGCGCCATCTTTAATTCAACCACCCACATTTAACACAGACCGCCATGACAAACGAACTCACCATCGTCAGCACACAAGCCCGCGTAGGCATCATCACCTTGAACCGGCCAAAACAGCTCAATGCATTGAATGACCAGTTAATGGATGAGCTGGGTGCGGCACTCAAAGCTTTTGATGCCGACCCTGAAATCGGTTGCATGATCATTACCGGCAGCGAAAAAGCATTTGCAGCCGGCGCAGACATTGGCGCCATGGCCAGCTACAGTTTTTCCGATGTGTACAAGGGTGACTACATCACACGCAATTGGGAACAAATTCGCAACATCCGCAAGCCCGTGATTGCGGCAGTCAGTGGTTTCGCATTGGGTGGTGGTTGCGAATTGGCGATGATGTGCGACTTCATCATCGCAGCCGACAATGCCAAATTTGGTCAACCAGAAATCAAACTGGGTGTAATTCCGGGTGCAGGGGGTACACAGCGCTTGCCACGCGCAGTAGGCAAAGCGAAAGCAATGGACATGGCGTTGACAGGACGCATGATGGATGCCACCGAAGCCGAACGTGCAGGACTTGTGAGCCGTATCGTGCCTCTGGACAAATTGATGGAAGAAGCGTTAGGTGCTGCTCTGATGATCTGCGACTTCTCACAATTGGCTGTGATGGCGGCGAAAGAATCCGTGAACCGTGCCTTTGAAGGTGGCTTGGCGGACGGCATCATGTTTGAGCGTCGGATGTTCCACGCACTTTTCGCCACAGCCGATCAAAAAGAGGGCATGGATGCATTTGTCAACAAACGCAAAGCCGTTTTTACACATTCTTGAGCCGTCTTAAAAAAATCAATGCCACTTATGTAAGCGCATCTGGTCAACATTTCACCATTCGCAGATAACACGGTGTACAAAATTCCAGAATCTGTACTCGTAGTGATTCACACCAAAGCGCTTGATGTGCTGCTCATCCGACGCGCGGATGTGGATACACCTGAGTTTTGGCAGTCAGTGACTGGCAGCAAAGACGATCTCAATGAAAGCCTCCTGAACACGGCCATCCGCGAAGTCTGGGAAGAAACAGGTATAGATGCTCGGCATCCAAATTGCAGATTGCAGGACTGGCAACTGCAGAACATCTATCAAATCTATCCGCAATGGCGGCATAGATACGCCCCTGAAGTTACCCACAATACAGAGTCTTTGTTTGGCTTGTGCGTTCCTGCTGGCACGCCGATACAACTCAATCCACGCGAGCATACGGCATACCAATGGCTACCCCATCGAACAGCTGTCGACTTGTGTTTTTCTCCTTCCAATGCTGAGGCCTGTTTGCAACTAGCGCGATTCACCCCATGTCAAAATTGAATCACCCCAAGAGCCTTCCTGCGGCTCACCAAACTGCACATCCCGTTCGAGTCGCGACATGGAACATTCACAAGGGCGTCAACGGATTGGGACCACGCAAGCGCTTGGAGATTCACAATATCGGGCTTGCCGTCGATCAATTTGATGCAGATATCGTGTGCCTGCAAGAGGTCAGAAAAATCCACCGTGGTGAAGCAAGACGCTTTGCCCACTGGCCCGAGCAAGAACAGGCGGATTTCTTAGCACCGCTGGGCTACACCGCTGTCTATCAAACCAATGCGGTCACCAAACATGGCGAGCATGGAAATGCGTTACTGACACGCTGGCCTATCGTCAGGCATCAGCATGAGGATATGTCGGACCACCGTTTCGAACAACGCGGTCTGTTGCATGTCGAAATCCTGGTCCATGAATTACCCGTTCATATTATCGTGGTTCACTTGGGACTCATCAAAGCCAGCAGACGCAGACAAATCGAGCAACTGACAACATTCATCAAACGTGAAATTCCAACACATGCACCTTTGCTGATCGCGGGCGACTTCAATGATTGGGGTTCTGCAAGCATGGCTGCACTACGGACTCTCAAACTGCACACATTCGATGGCGTCACACCTGCAGGCAAATCGCTGCGTACTTTTCCAGCGCGATTGCCTATCGTGCAACTCGATTACATCTGTGCGCGCAACCTCACCCCCACGGATGCGCAAGTTCCCCGCGGACAAGCTTGGGCACGCATGTCGGACCATCTGCCTTTGATTGCTGATTTTGCAATTCACGATGCCAAGCCTGTTGATATCCATCCAGTGGCTGATTCTGCGTCCAGTGTCAACTAAACATGCCATCCAGCACCACTCTGCATCCAGACCCAGCTTTTTCATTGGAACTCCTTGAAGGGAGTATTCAGTTTTTCCCGGCTTTGATCGCAAGTCTGGACGCTGCTCGGCACACAGTCCAAATGGAAACTTATATTTTTGACCTGACGGCGAGTGGCGCGGATGTGGCACAAGCGCTGGAGCGTGCAGCACAGCGTGGCGTCATGGTTCGTCTCGTCGTTGATGGTTTCGGCACACCCGCCCTGCCTGCCGAATGGGCGGCCCGCTTTCAGGCAGCCGGGGTTCAAAGCATGATTTTTGAGCCTATTGTCACGTTGGGCTTTTTCATTCCGAGGCAGTGGCGGCGCATGCATCGAAAATTATGCGTTGTTGATGGTGAAGTCGCTTTTTGCGGTGGAATCAATGTACTTGACGACTTTTATGATCCAAATTATGGGAAATTGACCGATGCACGCTTTGATTTTTGTGTTCGTGTCACAGGAGCTTTGGCCTTGACCATTCACGCCATCACTTGCCAGCTGTGGGAGCGGATGTCAACAGGTGGGTTTGATTCACGAAACACCTCCAATCACGTGTTGACGGCCATCGATTTTTTGACCAACCAGCCACGTCGATACAAATTCAGGAACAGTCAAACACACACCCTGCAACCTGAAGCCTATCTGGTACTGCGCGACAACTTGACCTATCGCGCAACCATTGAACGTGCCTACCTCAAGGCCATTGGCGAAGCGCGTCAGGAAATCATCATCGCCAATGCCTATTTTTTACCCGGTGCCAAGCTGCGAAAAGCATTGATACATGCGGCCAACCGCGGTGTCAAGGTACAGCTTTTATTGCAGGGCAAATACGAATACTTCATGCAATACCATGCGGCGCGTCCTGTGTATGGATCATTGCTCGCTGCAGGGATAGAGATTCATGAATATGCGCCCAGCTATTTACATGCCAAAGTCGCCGTGATCGATGGTGTATGGGCCACGGTCGGCTCATCAAACCTGGATCCCTTGAGTTTGCTGCTCGCGCGCGAAGCCAATATCGTCGTGCAAGACAAAGTCTTTGCAGCCAAGCTGCACAAACGCCTGATAGTAGCCATGAAAACTGCGGGCAAGCAGATCGATGCTGACGAATTTTCATGCCGTCCATTTACACAACGCATCCGTGATCGGATTGCTTTTGCCTTAATGCGCGCAGGCTTATGGATCATCGGCAAACGATATTAACAACTGATACGACTGATACATGCGTCATTTTCTATTTCCACTTATGTTGCTTTCAGCGTCGGTGCATGCAGCCACCCCATGGCAGGGGGCAGTTACTTACGTTACAGACGGCGATACGCTGTGGGTAAGGTCCTCAGACCCAGCCTTGCATGACGCACCGGCCCGAAAAATAAGAATAGAGGGCATTGATGCACCCGAGATATGCCAAAGTTACGGCGAACAATCCAAAAACGCCTTGCAGCAACTGGTTTTACAGAAAACCGTGGTCGTCCATACTAGGCGCGTTGATGATTACGGCAGAGATGTAGCCAAAATAGCCTTCCAAAACCAGGATGTCGGCACTTGGATGGTCAGCCAAGGACATGCCTGGTCATACCACTACAGGCACAGCGCTGGACCCTACGCCGTGCAAGAGCGTGATGCTCAATCAGCCAAACGCGGTTTGTTCGCCGCATCATCACCAGTAGAACCGCGCACATTCAGGCGGGCGCATGGCTCTTGCCACACACCACACAATTAACATCGCGTTTGAGTCTGACTTCATTCCAAGTCATGTCCCTGCCATCCAGCATCAACAAACGACCGGTCAACGGCTTGCCTGCCCCACTGATCAATTTGAGCGCTTCTGCTGCCTGCATAGAACCGATAATGCCCACCAAAGGGGCGAAAACACCCATCGATGCACAACGCGTCTCTTCCAATTCCGCGTCGGGCGGGAAGATGCAGGCATAGCAAGGCGCTGCTGGCACGCGCGGGTCATAAACCGTTATTTGCCCATCAAAGCGGATAGCCGCCCCCGACACCAGCGGTTTGTCATGCTTGACGCAAGCGGCGTTGATGGCATGGCGCGTCATAAAATTATCGCAGCAGTCCAGCACCACATCGGCATCAGCGACCAGTTCGTCCAACAAAGCGGCGTCAGCCCGCGATAGAACAGGGCGCACCTGAACGTCGGGATTGATATTTGCTATTTTATTCATAGCAGACTTGGCTTTATATTCGCCGACATCAGCCATATTGTGGGCAATTTGACGCTGCAGATTGGTTAAATCCACAACATCATCATCCACCAAAGTGATGCGCCCGACACCGGCTGTAGCCAAGTACAGTGCGACAGGAGAACCCAAACCGCCCGCACCCACGACCAGTGCACGGGCTTGCAATATTCTTTCTTGACCTTCAACACCCAGTTCATTGAGCAGCAGATGGCGCGAATAGCGCAGCAGTTGATCGTCCGTCATACCGCTGTCATACCATTATCGCGTTGAACAGAACAGCGTTAATTGTCTTTTTTCTCTTCTTTACGCTCAACCATGGTCTTGCTCATCAGGACGGGACGGCCTTTAAGTTGGTTGATGGCCTGCATGAGCTGGAAGTCTTTGTCTGTGCCAAATTCTGGTGCTTTACGCTCCACCACGGGTTTCTTGGCTTCTTCCTCCAGTTTTTTCAGCGCAACTTCGCGTTCTTTCTCGCGCGCTTCGGCTTTCTTGGGATCATCTGCAGCTTCAGTTTGACCGCTTTGTAAGTGCTTTTCAAGGTCTGCCTCACGTGTACGCAGAGCTGCAAATGGGCTGCCTTCGGCGGTTTCGTCCACCATCACATCAGGCACAATGCCTTTGGCCTGGATGGACTTGCCGTTGGGCGTGAAGTAGCGCGCGGTGGTTAATTTGATGCCTGTGTCAGGCCCCAATGGACGTACCGTTTGAACCGAACCCTTGCCAAAAGTCTGGCTACCCAATATCGTGGCGCGCTTGTAATCTTGCAACGCACCGGCCACAATTTCGCTGGCAGACGCGGAGCCTTCATTCACCAACACGACCAATGGCACTTTTTTCAAAGCTGCGGGCAGGCGCTTCAAGGGGTCGACTCCGCCACGTCTCAAGTAAAACTCTGGTGCCGCCTTGTAGTTGAATTTACTGTCTGCCAACTGGCCGTTGGTGGAGACGACAGACACGTTTTCAGGCAAGAAGGCCGCCGAAACCGCGACAGCAGCATCCAGCAGACCGCCCGGGTCATTGCGTAAATCCAGAACCAAGCCTTTCAGATTGGGTTCTTGTTTGTAGATTTCTTCGATTTTTTTCACGAAATCATCGACCGTGCGGTCTTGGAACTGCGACAAACGAACCCAGCCATAACCTGGCTCGATGACTTTGCCCCGCACAGACTGGGTTTTGATCTCTTCACGGACGATGGTGACCGGAAAGCTGCGGTTTTCATCTTTGCGAAACACCGTCAAAATAACCTTGGTATTGGGCTCACCGCGCATGCGTTTGACCGCTTCGTTCAGCGTCAATCCACGTACCGCCGCGGTGTCGATTTTGGTGATCAAATCATTGGGTTTGAGTCCTGCGCGAAACGCGGGTGAACCTTCAATAGGCGACACCACCTTGACCAAGCCATCTTCAAAGCTGATCTCGATCCCCACACCAACAAAGCGTCCAGAAGTCCCTTCACGGAATTCTTTGTAGGATTTTTTGTCGAAGTACTGGGAATGTGGGTCCAAACTCGCCACCATGCCCGAAATAGCGTCAGAAATCAGCTTTTTCTCGTCAACCGGTTCGACGTAATCGCTCTTGATCAGCCCAAACACATTGGCCAGTTGCTGCAGTTCTTCCAGCGGCATGGGTGCCAATGCACCTCGCGCCACGGTTTGCAGCGACACAGTTGTCAATACGCCGGCAAACGCACCAGCAGAAATCCAACCTGCAATTTTGAGTTTATAACCCATCTTTATGACCTACTTCTATGTTCCAGCACGCGGACCCAACTTACACAAAAACACCCACTGCACACTTAATATACACCTTGGAGGCCGGGCTTGCGCCTTAGTTCATTGTTTAAACCCACTTTAAAAAGGTTTAGGAGGGTTTAAAGCCGCTTTAAGCCTGTTGAAAGTGCTGCCCGTGTCAAGTCGACCTTTCGTCACCTAGATAGTAGTGCCGAATGGGTTTGAGGTCCGCATCCAGCTCGTACACCAGCGGAATGCCGTTTGGAATGTTCAAGTTGACGATATCAGCATCCGATATGCCGTCAAGGTGTTTCACCAAGGCACGAATGGAGTTGCCATGTGCAGCCACCAAGGTACGCTTGCCTGCGCGGATGGCGGGTGACAGTGAATCATCCCAAAACGGCATCATCCGCGCAACCGTGTCCTTCAAACACTCTGTCAAAGGGACTTGTGATTCTTGTAACTTGGCGTAACGTATGTCACCACGCTCGCAGCGGGCATCATCTGCCTCAAGCGACGGTGGCGGCACGTCATAGCTGCGACGCCACAGTAAAACCTGTGCATCACCGTATTTTTTGGCAGTATCCGCCTTGTTCAAGCCCTGCAAAGCACCGTAATGGCGCTCATTCAAGCGCCAGTTGTGGACCACCGGCAGCCACGTGCGGTCCATCGCGTCCAAGCAATGCCACAAAGTATGCGTGGCCCGCTTCAAGACGCTGGTATAAGTGATATCGAACTCATAACCCTGGTCTTTCAACTGTATGCCAGCTTGTTTGGCTTGTGCAATGCCGACGTCGGTCAAGTCCACATCGGTCCAGCCGGTGAACCGGTTTTCTAAATTCCAGGTCGATTCGCCATGCCGAATCAAAACTAATTTATGCATATTTTTGCCCTTAGAGGCCCCAAGTTAAAAAGTACAAAGCCCCATATTCTAAAATCTAACTCTTTATAGAAAGTACACCGTGAAATTTATTATTGACAATTGGATGCTCATTGCAGTGGCTATCGGCTCGGCTGGTATGCTTTTTTGGCCTCAAATTCAAGGCGCAACAGGCTCCAGTCTGACTACAGCGGGGGCTGTGCAACTGATCAATCGCGAAAAAGCGGTTGTTGTAGACGTCTGTGAACCCGATGAATTTGCCAAAGAACACCTGGTCGGCGCAAAAAACCTGCCCTTTAACCAGCTTGAAGAAAAACTGACCAGCCTGGTGAAGAACAAAGAAGTCCCCTTGATCTTGGTCTGCGCCAGCGGCAAGCGGTCCAACCGGGCGGTGTCTGTGGCTAAAAAGCTGGGCTATGCCAACGCGCAATCCATGGCTGGCGGCAACAAAGCCTGGAAAGAAGCCAACTTGCCCTTTGATAATGCCTGAATACCCCGGCGTCAGTCCCAAAATTAGCCCTCATTCCGAAAGCTAGCCCATGCAAGCCGTCAAAATGTACACCACCGCCGTTTGCCCCTACTGCATACGAGCCAAGCACATCCTGAAGTCCAAAGGCGTTGCAGAGATCGAAGAAATTCGTGTCGATGAAAACGCCGGCGCACGCGACCACATGATGCAAATCACCGGCAGGCGTACCGTACCGCAGATTTTCATCGGCGACAAACATATCGGCGGTTGCGACGATTTGGTCGCATTGGACAGCGCGGGTGGCTTGACACCGCTGTTGGCTTCGTAGTCTAAGCCGTCACTATCCAGCCTTCCAGCGGGTCAAAACCGCTGGGCAGCCCGTAATTGGCTGCACCCAAGCTATGCTGCTGCAGCGCCCAAGCCGCCTGCAGCATGCACAACACGGCATCCAGCTTGTCACCACCGGCGTCGTCAATCAACGCATCGCGCTGCGCATGGCTCAGCTTGAGGCGCACATTCAAGCGTGTTTGCCCCAACTCAAGCGCCGTGACCAGGTCTTTACGCGCAATCAGGCGTTCGGGCGTTTGCTTGGCTTTGTCGTCGGATTTATA
>JAYVJL010000072.1:0-11418 GCA_043769295.1 Polaromonas sp.
GGGGTGTCGTAGCCTTGTTCGAGTACGGCTTTCAAAATGGCAGGAGCCAAGTTCAGTTCTTCAAATTTCATGAGTTTTATTGGCGCTCGGTCCAGAGCGCTTGGGAATCGGCCCGTCGCAGCATAAAAGCCGCACCAGTCAAAGGCAGACGAAAAGCAAAATTGGTAAAAGTACCTGGTTGCAAAGACACAATGAAGAATGCTTGTTTGGCAGAGCTTACATGGTTCAGCAGGGTAATCAGACCCCAGCAGGGCGCTGGCGTTGTGTACAACTGGAGTTCACAACATGTGGATTATCGCATAACTGGGCAGTAGACGCTAAGAAGACGCCCAGATGCGCTGTTTTGGCGGTGTTTAAGCCAACGCAATACGTTGCAAACTGCCCGCAGACAAGCGCAGCACTTCTGCGCGAGCAGGGGTGGCGCTCAAGTCCCAATCGGTCATCACGATGCGGCTTAAATGTGTTCCCAAGTCATGATCGGCGGGCTTGTGGGTATGGCCATGAATCATGCTTGTGGCGCTTGCAGCATGGAGCCATTGGGCTGCGGCTGTGTCATCCACGTCGGCGTAGGCCATCGCATCTTGCTGATTTTGCTGGCTTTGCAGGCGCATGTGTCGGCCAATGGCTTGGCGTTCTGTAAGGGGTTTCGCCAATTGTTCACGTTGCCACTGCGGTTGCCGAACGATGTCCCGAAAAGCCAAATAACGCGTATCGGCCAAGCACAGCATGTCACCGTGGCTCAACACATAGCGCTGCTCGTGGAAAGTAAGCACAGTCGGGTCGGGCAAAAGGCGGGCGTTGCAGGCGGCCATCATCTGTGAGCCAACAAGAAAGTCGCGGTTGCCATGCATGAAAAACAGATCAAGCCGGCGTCCAGCAGTTTGCAGGACCAGCGTGCAGCGCTCTTCAAAATTCAGGTCGGGCGATTGGGCTGATAGATCAGGCCGGACGATATCGTCGCCCACCCATACCTCAAACAAATCGCCCAAAATAAAAACAGCCCCGGCGATGGTGTTGTTCATATAGCGCTGCCACGCGTCAAAGGTGGCAGGCTGCGATTCGCACAGATGCAAGTCAGAAATAAAATCAACCGTGTCCCAGTGTTGCGGCGCTTGAAGCTCCGCAAAGTCGGGCACGACAGGCGTCATGGGATTACAGGGCGACGGCTTTGGCGATCACAACGTCTTCTTTGGGCACGTCGTCATGGAAACCCTTTTTGCCGGTTTTGACGGCTTTGATTTTGTCCACAACGTCCGCTCCAGCAACAACTTTGCCAAACACGGCGTAACCCCAGCCAGAAGCTGAAGGTGCGGTGTGGTTTAAAAAGCCATTGTCAGCCACGTTGATGAAAAACTGGGCGGTTGCCGAATGCGGGTCACCAGTGCGCGCCATGGCGACGGTGTAATTGGCGTTTTTGAGGCCATTGTTGGCTTCGTTTTGAATCGGCGCGCCGCAAGGCTTTTGTGTCATGCCCGGTTCAAAACCGCCACCTTGCACCATGAACCCCGGGATCACACGGTGAAACACGGTGTTGTTGTAATGGCCCTGGTTTACATAACTCAAAAAGTTGGCGACCGATTTAGGGGCTTTTTCTTGGTCCAGTTCCAGCGTGATGACGCCGTAGCCGGATATGTGGAGTTCTACTTGTGGATTGCTCATGATAACGGCCTTAAAAAATAAAAATATTGATAAATGGGAATCTGCTTATTTCAGCAGAACGGCAGACTGAATAACGACAGTCGTTTTAGGTACATCAGTGGGGAAAGGGCCGCCTGCGCCGGTCGGTGAGGCTTTGATTTTAGTCACCACGTCCATCCCTTCAACGACTTTGCCAAAAACGGTGTAACCAAACAGCAGGGGTGAATTGACCAGTTGGCTGCGCGGGACGTTTTTGTAGGTGCGGTTTTGAAATTCAAACGACGCTACCGGGTCACCCGGCGGAATGGGGGCGGGGTCTAAAAAGGCATTGTCTTTGACATTGATGAAAAACTGGGCGGTGGCGGATTGCGGGTCGTTGGTGCGCGCCATGGCCAATGTGCCCACCACGTTTTTCATGCCGCCTTTGGCCAGCGCCGCCTGGCCTTCATGCTCAACAGGTGCGCGGGTTTTTTTCTCGGTGTAAGCGGTATCAAAACCACCGCCTTGCACCATGAAGTTGTCAATCACACGGTGGAAGATGGTGCCGTCGTAATGCTTGTCTTTCACGTACTGCAAAAAATTGGCAACTGTTTTGGGTGCTTTGTCGGGGTACAGCTCGACGGTGAAGGCACCTGCCGTGGTGTTGAACTGAACGCGTGGCGCGGTTTCAGCATGAATAGCCGCAGACGCGAATACAAGAGCAGCCGACAGCGCAGCGCCGAATACGCGACGTGTGAATGCGTGGGAGTGTGCGTGTTTAGACATCAAATAGAGCCCTCAAAAAAGATTTTCCAGGATTTACCATCGCGCATCCAATACTGGCGCTTGGTGACGCCGGCTTTCATGCCAGCGGGGACTTCATCGAAAGTGACCACCATGGTGTCGGACTTGTCGGTCCAGCGCATCATGGACAACTCCGCCAGGCTGAAGTCGCGGCCTTTGAGTTTGGATACATCGTCCGACAAAACTTTGGTCCACTGCACTAAATTTTTCCCATAACTGGAGAAATCCGGGGCATAAAAATTCATCAAAGTCGTCAGATCCGCTTTTGCCTTTGCTTTGCGCCAAGCCTGCAAGGTATCAGAAAACTGTGAGCCTTCGGTCGCCATGCTTTGCACGGGCACCCACTGCAGCTTGTCGGCAATCACCACCGGGGTGGTGCGAATACCCACCGTGTTCATGATGCGGCCCAGATCGGTATTGGCCATGACAACGCAACCGTCGGTGGCCCTTGGGGCGCGCGAAAATTGTTCAGACGGTGTTCCATGCAGCCAAATGCCACCCCCTGTTTTGCCGCGACGCATATCCAGCGGGTTCGGGTAGTTGATGGGCAATGCACCTGCGCCGTAAAAGTCTTTCAGGGTTTTGGGGTCCAGGTTGTTGGTGATGAAATAAACCCCAACCGGCGTGCGCTGGTCGCCTTCAATCAGCTTTTCTATGCCGGACTTGCCGACCGAAATATAGTAGTCAGCAATCAGTTTGATGCCTGTGCTGCTGTTTTCAAACAAATACAAACGTGAACGCGACGCATCCACCGCAATCGCGTGTTTGTTGCGTGGCGAGAGTGCCAAAAACTGCGATGGCAGGCTGCCTGCGGGCGGACGCTCGCGGAGCGCTTTCAGGCGCAATTGGGACTCTTCGCGCAAATCAGCCAAAGTCGAGGCGGTAATTGCTGAGTTTGCCGCAGCGTTTGGAACATCACCCGGACTGCGCACCGGCCGAACAAAACTGCTCAGCAAATCGCCGTGAACCAGTTGGGCCAATTGGAAATTAGGTTGCGTTTTAAGCAGTTGTTCGGATTCAAGAAGCGCCTGGCGATTTTTTCCCGCGCCAATGAGCTGGTAGATGCGGATGAGCTTGGCTTCAGCCTCGGAATCTTGACGGAGGCTGTCGCTGAATTGCGCTGCGTGGCTGGCGGCGTTTTTTTTCACGCTCGCTCCCAGCTTCAGTGGCGTCAGCAGCACGATGCCCAGCACCAACGTACTGAGCACCGTGTTTGATACGATAGCCAATCGGTTCAATTGAACCTCCGCGCTAGAACTCAAAAAGTCCGTTCTGTCAATGGAAGGGACGACGTCGAAAAAATCAGCTACCCGTCGATTCTTTGACAATCAACCAACGCTCACCCACTTTGGTGAGTTCTAGCGTTTTCAGGCTAGAGCTGGACAATGCATCGGCCGCATAATCTTGGCGAAATTTGACCGTTGCGTTGTTGCCATTGACGGCAGTTTTCAGGCTGCTGACCTTCACGCTGATGCGTGATTTACCCATGATACGCTCGCGGCGTTCTTCTTCCCAGGCGCTGCGTGATTGGCCTTTGGGTGGTGTAAACCCCTTGGCGTAAGAGCCCAGGTAGGAGTTCATGTTTTTGGTCGACCAGGCGCTGGCCCAGGCAAGTACTGCCTGGTCAATTTGTTTGTTACCGTCGGCTGCCGTGGCAAGCTCGGCCGGTGCTGCTGCAGTCGGTGGCGTTGGTGCAACAGCGGCCACAGCGGCAACAGCGGGTGCGGTCGCAGGTGTTTTGGCGACAACTGCTGGGGCGGCGGGTGCAGCGACAGGTGCGGCTACGGGCGCTGTTTTGCTCACAACCGGGTTTTGGCCCTTGGCTGTGGGGGAGAACAATTCACGAATCAAGGTGAGTTTGGGTTGCAAACTGTTGCTGGAACCGCCCAGTTGCAGCGCTTTGCTGTAGGCCTGGCTGGCCAGATTGGCATAGATGTCGCCCAGATTTTCATGTGCTGTTGAATAGCTTGGGTTGGTACGAATCGCCATTTCCAGGGCGGCACGGGCCTTGTCAAACTGGGCAGAGCTGGCGTACAGGACCGCCAGATTGTTGTACGGCTCGGGCAGCTCTGGGTAATCTTCCGTGAGTTTGGTGAAGGTGCCAATCGCATCGTTTTGCTTGCCCAGCTCGGTCTGAATGACTCCTTTGAGGAAGCGCAATTGCGGGTCGCGCGGCTTGGCGCTGAGTGATTGTTCTACTTTGGTCAGCGCTTGTGACTGCTTGCCGGCTTTCAAGAGCTGATTGACCTCATCGATATCGTTGGCATGTGCTGTGAAAGCAAGCAAAGAAGCGCCCACTAAAATACTTGGGGCGAGCAAACGCACCAAATTCAGGGACGTAGATGTGAAGTTGAATGACCAAGAGTAACGCATGGAAGTTCTTTTCTAACTGAAGTTTGTTTCACCCCATCGTTTAAAACGATTTGGGTGGCGAAGAAACAGAGCCCTGTAGCGAAAAATCGCCACAAACCCATAGATTTTCTTATAAATCGAATACCGTGGGCATTGTACCCGCAACCACGGTGTTTGGGCTTGCTACACTGGGCTTGAGGTGGTCGAAACGCACAACCTGATTTTTTCTCCGACGGGGCATATGGCACGCAACTTCGATAATAATGCCAAGTCGCCGGTTTTTGTCCTGTTTGTATCCCTTGACCCGTTCACCCATCTACCCATCTATTGATCCAGCCCACACATGAGTTTGCGCATTTACAACACGCTGTCGCGCGTTTCTGAAGAGTTCTCCCCGATAGAACCCGGTCATGTGCGCATGTACGTCTGTGGCATGACAATTTATGACCTGTGCCACATCGGCCATGCCCGCATGATGATGGCCTTCGATGTGGTGCAACGCTGGCTCAAAGCCAGTGGCTACAAGGTCACTTATGTGCGAAATATCACGGATATTGATGACAAAATCATCAAACGCGCCCTGGAACGCGGCACCACCATCCGCGCGCTGACTGAAGAGATGGTCGCGGCCATGCACCAGGACATTGGTGCCCTGCATATAGAAACCCCCACGTTTGAGCCACGCGCGACCGACTATGTGCCGCACATGCTGAGTTTGATTGGCCAATTACAGCAAAAAGGCTTGGCCTACCAGGCACCCAGTGGCGACGTCAATTTTTCCGTACGGCAGTTTCCTGGTTACGGCAAGCTGTCTGGCAAGTCGGTTGATGAACTGCGCGCCGGTGAGCGCGTGGCCGTGCTGGAAGACAAAGAAGACCCGCTCGATTTCGTTTTATGGAAGTCCGCCAAGCCGACCGAGCCGCCCGACGCCAAGTGGGACAGCCCCTACGGCCCCGGCCGCCCGGGTTGGCACATCGAGTGTTCGGCCATGAGTTGCGCCCTGCTGGGCGAGACCTTTGACATCCACGGCGGTGGGGCAGATTTGCAATTCCCGCATCATGAAAACGAAATCGCGCAAAGCGAAGGGGCGAACGGTAAACCCTTGGCCAAGTTTTGGATGCACAACGGTTTTGTACGGGTGGACAACGAAAAAATGTCCAAAAGTCTGGGCAATTTTTTCACCATACGGGAAGTTTTGGCCAAATACGACCCTGAAACCGTGCGCTTCTTCATCGTCCGCACCCATTACCGCACCGGCCTGAACTACAGCGACCTGCATTTGGACGACGCGCATGCATCGCTGAAGCGTCTTTATACTGCGTTAAATTTATTGAAGCCTGATTTAGCAGATGTCGATTGGGAAAGCCCATATGCAGTGCGTTTTAAAGCTGCAATGGATGAAGATTTCGGAACTCCTGAAGCTGTAGCTGTGTTATTTGAACTAGCGACACAAGTAAATGTTACAAAATCTGCAACTTTATCGATACTTCTTAGGGCTCTCGGTGGCTGTCTTGGTATATTGCAAGAAGACCCTCAAACCTGGCTTCAGGGACGAATCATTAATGTTTCACTGCATGAGAATATAAATATTTTCGATTCTGCAACAGCTACTCTAAACACCGCAATTTCTCCAAATTCTGGCAAAATAGAAATACAGGGACATGCTCCCTTGGTGACACAAACAAACTGGATTCAAGATTTAATTGACAAACGGCAAGCAGCAAAATTAGCTAAAAATTATGCTGAAGCCGATTCAATTCGTAAAGAGCTTTTGGACAAAGGAATTGCTCTGAAAGACTCACCAACTGGGACAACCTGGGAAGCTGCTTGACGTGAATTTGGATGTAAATAAGCCTCTAGACCGCGTATTTATTGCCTAAAAAGCTATAAAAATAATAGTAATGAGTAAAACCAAGGCCCTGTCTGGCACCGCCTCAGACCCCATCCCCGTCCTTGCACCGTCTGCTGACCTGCCTGTCTCGGTACCGGCTTACTGGGTGGATGCCTGCAAGCATCTGGGCAAAAAAGACCGGGTCATGAAACGACTCATTGCGCAGTTCCCAGAGGTCAGTTTAAGCTCGCGTGGCGACGCCTTCACCACGCTGGCACGCAGCATTGTTGGGCAGCAAATATCGGTCAAAGCGGCGCAGACGGTGTGGGACCGGTTCGCCTTGCTGCCCAAAAAAATGACCCCGGCCAGCGTCTTGAAGCTCAAGGTCGACGACATGCGCGCCGCAGGCTTGAGCGCCCGCAAAGTGGAATACCTGGTCGATCTGGCCATCCATTTCGATTCGGGTGCGATCCACAGCCAAAGTTTTGCGGAAATGGACGACGAAGCCATCATCGCCGAACTGGTCGCCATTCGCGGCATTGGCCGCTGGACGGCGGAGATGTTTTTGATGTTCTACCTGTTGCGTCCGAATGTGCTGCCGCTGGACGACATCGGTCTTATCAACGGCATCAGCAAGAGCTATTTTTCGGGCGAAGCCGTCAGCCGCAGCGACGCGCGCGAGGTGGCTGCCGCCTGGGCACCGTACTGCAGCGTCGCAACTTGGTATATTTGGCGCTCACTTGATCCAACGCCCGTGGCTTACTAAAATTAAAAAATCTAGACCGCCGGATAAACAGGAAAACCTACATGGCTAAAAAAACATTTCTCGATTTTGAATCCCCGATTGCCGAACTGGACGCCAAAATCGAAGAGCTGCGCTACGTGCAGACCGAGTCTGCGGTGGATATTTCCAGTGAAATCGACCAGCTTTCCAAGAAAAGCCTGCAGCTCACCAAAGACATCTACAGTGATTTGACGCCTTGGCAGATCACAAAAATCTCGCGCCACCCCGAGCGTCCGTACACGCTGGACTACATCAACGACATCTTCACCGACTTTGTCGAGATGCACGGAGACCGCCATTTTGCGGACGATTTGAGCATTGTGGGCGGTTTGGCCCGCTTCAACGGTGCGGCGTGCATGGTGATCGGGCAGCAAAAAGGCCGCGACACCAAAGAGCGCGCAGCACGCAACTTCGGCATGAGCAAACCTGAAGGCTACCGCAAAGCCCTGCGGTTGATGAAAACGGCTGAAAAATTCAAGCTCCCCGTCTTCACTTTTGTGGACACCCCGGGCGCCTACCCCGGCATTGACGCGGAAGAACGCAGCCAATCCGAAGCCATTGGCCGCAATATTTTTGAAATGGCGCAGCTGGAAGTGCCCATCATCACCACCATCATCGGGGAGGGCGGCTCTGGCGGCGCTTTGGCGATTTCGGTCTGCGACCAGCTGGTCATGCTGCAGTACGCGATCTACTCCGTCATCAGCCCCGAAGGGTGCGCTTCCATTTTGTGGAAAACCTCCGACAAAGCGCAGGATGCGGCCGATGCTTTGGGCATCACCGCGCACCGGCTTAAAGCCCTGGGTATTGTCGACAAAATCGTCAACGAACCCGTGGGTGGCGCACACCGCGACCACAAGCAGATGACCGCGTTTTTGAAGCGCGCCTTGGTCGATGCCTACCGCCAGATCAGCGATTTGAAGGCCAAAGACCTGCTGGAGCGTCGTTATGAACGCTTGATGAGCTACGGCAAATTCACCGATATCAAGGCAGAAGCCAAAGCCAGTCAAAAATAAGGTTGTCGTATCGGTTGCTTGCCTCGTCTTGCCTGGGGCTGGATGGGCGTTTAAAAAGCTTCAAATCGCTGCCAACTAATGCACAAAACAGGGCACAAAACGCATCTTTTGTGGTCCAGCGCACAGAGACGCTCTTGGCATTGGGTATGATTAATTTATGCTGCATTTTTTACCTTTTCTGGTTGTCTTGCTTACAGTTTTTACCCCTGTTTCGGGGTACGCACGCACCTTGTTCATCGACTTCAACAACGCCGAAAGTGAAATTGCGGTTTTTAAGCAGTCTCGCCAAGGCAAGTCAACCGAAGTGGTGGTGGTGCCTTCCTACACGCGCATTACCGCCCAGCAGCGTCTGGATGTGCTGTCAGCCAACGTGGAAGTTGAAAAATTCACCAAAAAAGCGTTGGATTGCGCTGTCTCGGGTAAAAAAAGCGCAGCTTGTGACCAAAATTTTGACCGCATCCGGCAGGCTGAGCTGAACCGGCTTGCAGCGACGGGCGGCTACGCTTTTGAGGACCTCAAAGCCGAACTGCTGGCTTTGTCTGAGAGCGAGAAAGACAAGCCTTTTGACATGCTGGTGATCTCTGGCCACCACGAATTGGGCTTTTACCGCGGTGAGCTGACCGAGGCCAAAATCCTCCAGTTTGCGGAGGTATTGGTGCAAAGCCCTGACTTGTTCAGTCAGGTCAACACCGTGGTGCTGCTGGGTTGTGGTACGGGTACCAAAGACGCGTATGTGCAAAATCTGGTCCCCATGTTTCCCAAGGTGCCCCTCATTTTTGGCGCAGAAGACAATGCCCCCACCCGCGACGAAGCCCGCAATCTGGCCTATATCCGCAAGCTGGTGACCGTTCGCTCCAAGTTGCTGTCGGCCAAAACCGCCCAAGAGGTGGAGCCCCTGTTTCAAAGTTTATTAGCCAAAAACTGGCCGGTGAGCCTGCTATGGCGTCAAAATACAGTCTTTTTCAAAGATGGTTCGGAACCGTTTTGACGCCCACCACCTCACCCACCACCTATGACCGACTCGCCTGCGGGAGATGTTTCAGCCGCAGTTGCTGACTTTGCGCCCCTGCTGCCCCTGGCCGTTGCCTACAGCGGGGGCGCAGATTCCACGGCTTTGCTGCTGGCTTGCGCGCAAAAGTGGCCAGGTCAGGTCAGCGCTGTCCATGTCCACCACGGCATTCAGGCGGCGGCAGACGACTTTGTAACGCATTGCACCGCCTTTTGCAAACACATCGGCGTGCCTTTGCAGGTCGTCCACGTCAACGCTAGGCACGCAGCGGGTGAAAGCCCCGAAGCGGCGGCCAGAACCGCCAGATACCGTGCTTTTCAAGCTCTAGCCGGCGATAATATTGACCATAAAGCTATTAAATCAATAGCAATTGGACAGCATGCGGATGACCAGGTTGAAACCCTGCTGCTGGCCCTCAGCCGTGGTGCGGGGCTACCGGGCTTGTCGGCCATGCCCGCGCAGTGGGTGCGAGACGGCATCAACTACTACCGGCCGCTGTTGGGTGTCAGTGCAGCGGCTATCCGCACGTGGCTTCAAACACAATCGCAGTTGGCACCTTTGAGGTCGTTTCAAGCGACATGGACGGGCGCTGCGTTCATCGAAGACCCCACCAATCAAGACGAGCAGTTCACCCGCAACCGCATCCGCGCACGCCTGCTGCCCGCGCTGGAGGCGGCTTTTCCGCAGTTCCGCGCCACCTTTGCCCGTAGCGCCGCCCATGCCGCCCAGGCGCAGACGCTGTTGGAGGAGGTGGCGGCGCAAGATTTGACACAGGTCGGTCAGCCGCCCACGCTCAAAGCCCTGCAGCAGCTCAGCCCGGCGCGGCAGGTCAATGTGCTGCGGTTTTGGCTGAAAAGCGCTTACAAAGTGTCGCCCAGCACCGTGCAAATGGACGAGTTGCTCAGCCAAATCAAGGCCAGCACCACCCGTGGGCACCAGATTCACCTCAAAATCGGGCCGGGGTTTGTACATCGCCACGGGCCGCACATTGACTGGCAAGTGGCTTAACGCGTCGTCTGTTTTTGCGGCGTCATTACGGCGTTATTAGCGGCGTCAGGGTGCGTTGGAATGGGTTGGTACAATTCTTTGGTTTTTCAAAGTTCTGATTCAGATCTGTGAAATTCATCTTTTAATTTCTCCACCCCCTTTTAATTATTGCTATGGCTTTGATCGTTCATAAATACGGCGGCACCTCCATGGGCTCGACAGAGCGCATCAAGTTGGTCGCCAAACGCGTTGCCAAATGGGCACGCGCCGGCCACCAGATGGTCGTTGTCCCCAGCGCCATGAGTGGTGAAACCAACCGTTTGCTGGGGCTGGCCAAAGAGTTGGCGCCCGCCAAAGTAGCCGACGCCTACAACCGCGAACTCGACATGCTGGCCGCCACCGGCGAGCAAGCTTCGTCAGCCTTGTTGGCGATTGCCTTGCAGGCTGAAGGCCTGGAAGCCGTCAGCTACGCTGGCTGGCAGGTCGCCATCAAAACCAACAGCGCCCACACCAAAGCGCGGATTGAGTCGATCGACGACAAAAAAGTCCGTGCCGATTTGAACGCCGGCAAAGTCGTCATCGTCACCGGTTTTCAGGGTGTGGACGAGTTGGGCAACATCACCACGCTGGGCCGTGGCGGTTCTGACACCTCGGCGGTGGCCGTGGCTGCCGCGTTGAAGGCCGACGAATGCCTGATCTACACCGACGTCGATGGCGTCTACACCACCGACCCGCGCGTCGTGCCCGAAGCGCGCCGTCTGCAGACCGTCAGCTTTGAAGAAATGCTGGAAATGGCGTCCATGGGCTCCAAAGTGCTGCAAATCCGCTCGGTCGAATTTGCCGGCAAATACAAGGTGAAGATGCGCGTGCTGTCCAGCTTCACCCCGTGGGATATTGACATCAACGAAGAGGCCACCTCCGGCACTTTGATTACTTTTGAGGAAGATGAAAAAATGGAACAAGCCGTCGTCTCAGGCATCGCATTCAACCGCGACGAAGCCAAAATCTCCGTGCTCGGCGT
>JAYVJL010000073.1:0-29535 GCA_043769295.1 Polaromonas sp.
GGCGCTGTCCACGCTGCTCGGCGTTTGGCGATTTCTTCATCGCTGACGTTGAGCTGCAAGAGCAATTGCTTGGCGTCGATGGTGATCAAGTCGCCTTCATGGATGAATGCAATCGTGCCACCCGCTGCGGCCTCGGGTGCCACGTGGCCAACCACCATGCCCCAGGTGCCGCCCGAGAAACGGCCATCGGTGATCAAACCGACAGATTCACCCAAGCCTTGACCAATCAACGCGCCTGTTGGAGCCAGCATTTCTGGCATGCCTGGACCGCCTTTGGGACCCAAATAGCGCAGCACCATCACATCGCCCGGCACAATTTTGCTCGCCAAAATGGCGGCGAGGGCGGATTGTTCGTCGTCAAACACACGTGCGGGGCCGGTGATGACGGGGTTTTTCAGGCCGGTGATCTTGGCAACCGCACCTTCTGGAGACAAATTGCCCTTCAAAATCGCCAAATGGCCTTGTTTGTACATCGGGTTGTCGATGGGGCGAATCACGTCCTGGTCTGCACGTGGCACATCAGGCAGGTTCAAAGCTGCCAGCATTTCTGCAATGGTCTGGCCGGTGATGGTGATGCAATCGCCATTCAGCAAACCCGCCGCCATCAGCGTTTGCATGACCTGCGGAATGCCGCCGGCGCGGTGCAAATCAACCGCCAAATACTTGCCGGATGGCTTTAAATCGCACAACACGGGTGTCTTTTTGCGCATGCGCTCAAAGTCGTCAATCGTCCAGTCCACCTCGGCGGCGTGGGCAATCGCCAGGAAATGCAGCACCGCGTTGGTGGAGCCACCGGTCGCCATGATCACCGCCACCGCGTTTTCAATCGACTTTTTGGTCACGATGTCACGCGGTTTGATGTCTTTTTTGATGGCTTCGATCAACACGCGGGCAGATTCAGCAGAAGAATTCAATTTCTCGTCATGCGGATTGGCCATGGTGGACGAGTAAGGCAAGGAAATACCCAACGCTTCAAACGCCGAACTCATGGTGTTGGCCGTGTACATGCCGCCGCAGGAGCCAGTGCCAGGGATGGCGCGGCGCTCGATCTGCAGCAGATCTTCATCACTCAAGCGGCCAGCGGCATTTTCGCCCACGGCTTCAAACACGCTCACGATGTTGAGGTCTTTGCCTTGGTAACGTCCGGGCAAAATTGTGCCACCATAGACATAAATGGCTGGCACATTGGCGCGCAGCATGCCCATCAGACCGCCGGGCATGTTTTTGTCGCAGCCGCCCACCACCAGCACGCCGTCCATCCACTGGCCTTGCACGCAGGTTTCGATACAGTCGGAAATCACCTCGCGGGAGACCAGCGAGTACTTCATGCCCTCGGTGCCCATGGCCATGCCGTCAGAAATGGTCGGTGTGCCAAACACCTGCGCATTGCCACCAGCCGCTTCAATCGCCGCAATCGCGGCATCGGTCAGCTTTTGCAGACCGGAGTTGCATGGGGTGATCGTGCTGTGTCCGTTGGCCACGCCCACCATTGGCTTCTTGAAATCGGCTTCTTCGTAGCCCATGGCGTAATACATGGAGCGGTTAGGCGCACGTGATTTGCCTTCGGTGATGTTTTTTGAGCGGGGGTTCAGAATGGTCATGGTGCTTGCATGTGCTTGTGGGTGGATGGGGAAAGCGAAAATCGAAAAATTCAGATGGCTCTATTATAGGAATCCTTTGAGGCGCTGCCGCACCTTTGGGTCACTATGTATTCAATAGCAGTCTAGGCAATAAATTCGCCGGCTGGAGCCAAAATTAAGCCTTATTTGGAGGGCTAATGGCTTTTTGATGCGTTCTGCCCTCTTTTTCAGCTGTTTTTCACCTGCTAACATGCCCCCATGCTGATCCATCCTCAAATTAACCCTGTCGCACTGCAATTGGGTCCTTTGGCCATCCACTGGTATGGTTTGACCTACCTGGCCGCTTTCGCTTTGTTTCTGGTCTTGGGCTACCTGCGGCTCAAACACCCGCCGTTTGTGCGCTTGTCCTCTGAAAAGCTGGGCGACAAACCGGGTGCCTGGTCACGTCGCGATGTGGAGGATATTTTGTTTGCCGGCGTGATGGGGGTGATTGTGGGCGGGCGCCTGGGTTATTGCCTGTTTTACAAGCCGCTGTATTACTTGTCGAACCCTTTGGAGATTTTTGCGATCTGGCAGGGGGGCATGAGTTTTCATGGTGGTTTGCTGGGCGTGGTGGTAGCCATGGTGTGGTACGCCTACTCACGCAAAAAACCGGTTTGGCAGGTTATTGACTTTTGTGCACCGTGTGTGCCGACGGGTTTGGCGGCTGGGCGCGTGGGTAATTTCATCAATGGCGAGTTGCCAGGGCGTTTGGCTGACCCGTCTTTGCCGTGGGGCATGGTGTTCAGAGGCTACGGTGATTTACCGCGCCACCCTTCGCAGATTTACCAGTTTTTGCTCGAGGGATTGCTGTTGTTCGTCTTGCTGTGGCTGTATGCGCGCAAGGAGCGAAAAGAAGGGCAAGTGGCTGCAGCTTTTTCAGTGGGCTACGGGCTGTTGCGCTTTATCGCCGAGTTTTTCCGCGAGCCAGACGCGCATTTGGGCATTTTGTCGCTGGGTATGAGCATGGGGCAGTGGTTGTGCGTACCGATGATCTTGGGCGGTGCTGGCCTATGGCTTTGGGCTAATAAACGCGATACAGGCGTCAATTAACGCGTTTCGCTGGTCGCGGTGCGGTGAGTGACCGCAATCAGCTAGCTCCAGCAATTGTGTTGCAGGCAGTACGCGCTTGATGCCGTGGATTTGTTCAAGCGTGCCATATTCATCGTCCAGTCCTTGCACGGCCAACAGCGGGCAGGTGATGGTTTTGATCGCTTGCGTCAAATTCCAATGCCGAAAGGCGGGGCTGAGCCAAATATCATTCCATCCCCAAAAAGCAGAATCTGGATCGTCGTGGTGACGGGCTAAGCGACTTTTCAGGTTGGGGAGTTCGGTCGTTTGGTAGGCAACGCGTGTTTGCGCAATGCTGCTGATGGAAACATCCTCGACCAAAATATGGGGTGCAATAACGATGGCACCTGTCGTATTGTTTGGATACCTTGCTGCAAAAAGCAGAGCAATAGAACCACCATCGCTATGCCCAAAAAACCAGGGTTTGTGCTTTTCGGTGTCGATGTCGAGTGCTTCCAGCAAAGCTGGCAACACTTCAAAAGCCTGACGATGCATGAAATCGGGTTGCCAGGCATCGTCTGCCGCGCGCGGGGTCGATTTACCATACCCGGGGCGGGAATAGACCAAGCCACGGCAGTTTGCGGCCTCGCACAAAAGCTGTGGAAAGTCTTTCCACATGGACACGGAGCCTAAACCCTCGTGCAAAAAGACGATCAAAGGCCGCCCGGCATCCTCTGAACCCAGCCACTGGTATTCGATGCAAACGGCTTTACGCATTCTGTCGTTCGCCCAGTTGATGTTTACGAATTGACTTGTAGCCATTAGCGCCATTTGGTCGCTTCGCTATCCCGCAATTTGAAACGCTGAATCTTGCCGGTCGCGGTTTTGGGTAGCTCGGTGATGAATTCAATCGATCTCGGGTATTTAAAGGGCGCTAATCGGTCTTTGACGAAGTCTTTGAGTTCAGCTTCCGTGGCTGATTGACCCGTTTTGAGCACCACATAGGCTTTGGTCTTGGTGAGCCCATCGCTGTCATTCACTCCAATGACGGCGGCTTCCAGCACGGCAGGGTGCTGCACCAGGGTTGATTCCACCTCGAAGGGCGAGACATAAATGCCGCTGACCTTGAGCATGTCGTCGCTGCGCCCGGAGTAGGTATAGCTGCCGTCGGCATTGCGGACGTACTTGTCACCACTTTTGGTCCATGCGCCTTGAAAGGTCTCCCGAGATTTCTCGCGGTTGCCCCAATACAAGAGCGCCGCGCTGGGGCCGCAGATAAACAGATCGCCCGTTTCGCCATCCGGCACGGGCTGGCCCTCGTCGCCGCGCAGTTCAATGTCATACCCCGGCACCGGCCAGCCGGTGGTGCCGTAGCGCACTTTGCCGGGTCGGTTCGACAGGTAAATGTGCAGCATTTCAGTGGAGCCAATGCCGTCCACAATCTCAACGCCGAAATGCTGGGTAAAGCGTTCGCCCAGGTCTGCGGGGAGTGCTTCGCCTGCAGAGGAGCAGAGTCGTAATGCAACCTGTTGTTTGGCGGGTAAGTTGGGCGAGGCCAGCATGCCTGCAAAACCGGTGGGCGCACCAAAGAACACGGTGGGTTGATGGCCCGGTCGAAGGTCTGTCCAGCGCTTGAAGGTCGCGTCGGGGGTGGGGCGTTCGGACATCAGCACCACGGTTGCGCCCACGCTGAGCGCAAAGCTCAGACCATTGCCTAAACCGTAGGCAAAGAACAACTTGGCGGCTGAAAAGCACACGTCTTTTTCGGTGATGCCCAATAACGGTGTGCCGTAGAGTTCTGCCGTCCAGTAAGGGTTGGCGTGGGTGTGCAAGGTGCCTTTGGGGCGACCGGTCGAGCCGGACGAGTAGAGCCAAAAACCCGGGTCATCAGGACTGGTATTCGCTGCTTTATTTAGAGGGGCATGTTGACTGATCAGCGTGTCCAGCGACACAGCATTGGCAGGCAAGGGAGCATCTGGGCGAGAAACAATCACCGCCTTGACTTCATGCCCCCCTTTGGCCATCGCTGCCTGCAAGACAGGCAACAGCGTCTGCGACACGATCGCCACTTGCGCGCGGCTGTGTTGCAGCATGAAATGGTAGTCATCCGCACTGAGCAGGGTGTTGACCGCAACGGGCACGATGCCTGCATACATCGCACCTAAAAAGCTGACGGGCCAGTCGCTGCAGTCGTGCATCAGCAAGAGGACACGTTCCTCGCGGCGTATGCCTTGGGCAAGAAGGGCAGTGGCCAAACGGCGAATTCGTTCGGCTAAATCACCGTAGCTCAAACTGCCTTGGTCGTCGATGTAGGCGATTTTTGCGGGACGACTGGTATTGCGTTCAATCAGATGCTGCGAGAAGTTAAATGTCGCACCGAGAGCTTGGATGTGTCGATGGTCTGTCATGCGTATCTCCTTTATTTGTCCTGATGTTGTTTTTTTTATGATTGGCTTGTCAAATCAGACAGCGCTGACAACACACCGGTGCTGGCTTGAACGGCACTGCGACGGTGGTAAAAATTCAAGGCACGCAGGCCACCCAGCTCTTCACCGCCACCCGCGCGACCCGGGCCGCCGTGCAGCGACTGCGGCATCACATTGCCGTGGCCCGTATGTAGTTGCGCGACATCGGGCGAAATCACATGCACGCGGCCATGGCTGTCGGCCAATTCCAGCGCTGCAGCTGCCAATGCAACCGGATCGCTACCGTACAGGGAGGTGACCAGTGAGCCTTGGCCACGACGGATCAGCGCAAAAGCGTGCGTCATGTCGCGATAGGGCAACAGGGTGGCGACCGGGCCGAACACCTCGGTGTCGTGGACGCGGTCGGCATGGTCGCTGCCTGGTGCATCTTTTGTGCCTAATAAAGTGGGTCCGACGCAGCAGGCAACCGCAGGGTCTGCATCCACAAGCGTGTGTGCCGCACCATCGTGCAGCACTTCAGTTTGCTGCTTGAGGTAGTCCAAACCTTCGCGCACGCTGACCAACTGTGCACGGTTCACCAGTGCGCCCATGCGGACAGACTCATTGCGCGGGTCACCCACGGTGGTTTTGGCCAGCCGTGCCGAGATCGCCTGAGCAACGGCCGTGTATACAGCTTCGGGTACAAAAACGCGGCGAATGGCCGTGCATTTTTGTCCCGATTTGACGGTCATTTCACGGGCGACTTCCTTTGCCAGCAAGTCAAAAGATTCACTGCCTGGCGCGCTATCGGGCAACAAGAGCGCCGAATTCACGCTATCAGCCTCAATATTCACGCGCACCGAGCGTTGCGTCACGGCAGGGTGTGAGCGGATGACGGCTGCGGTTTCTGCCGAGCCGGTGAATGAGACCACATCAAAAGGTTGCAGCGCATCCATCAACCCGGCGGAACTGCCACACACCACGGACAGCGCGCCGACAGGGAAGATGCCTGCATCAACCACGTCTTTGACCATGCGTTGCGTCAACCACGCGGTGGCTGTGGCCGGTTTGATGATGACGGGAACGCCAGACAACAGCGCAGGAGCCGCTTTTTCCCACAAACCCCAGCTTGGAAAGTTGAAAGCGTTGATAAACAAGGCCACGCCACGTGTGGGCGTCAGTACATGTTGCGACTGAAACAGCGGGTCTTTACCCAAACGCGTCGCCTCGCCATCCAGCATGAAGCGACGGTCACCCAAAGATTCGCCCAGTTTGGCGTAGGTTCCCAGCGTAAAGATACCGCCATCGATGTCTACAGCGGTGTCGTTTTTGACTGTACCGCTGTTGGCGGTGGCGATGTCATAGTAGGCGTCGCGGTTGGCTTGCAATACCTTGACCGTTGCAGCCAGCATGTCGGCGCGCTGGCGGTAGGTCAAGGCACGTAAGGCCCCGCCACCCTGTTCCCGCGCAAAGACAAAACCTGCGGCTAAATCCAGACCGGTTGCGTCGACGCTGACTAATTCGGTGCCGAATACGGGGTCAAACAGGGGCATTCCAGAACCTGTACCTGTATGCCATTGGCCGCCAAGGAAATTGGGGAGTAGTTGTGTCATGGTCAGTTTGTCGTTTATTTAGCGGAAAACAAGGCAGTTTTGCTTGCGCATTTCAATAATATGAATTATTGTGCTTATTGAAGCATGTCGGACGATAAAACTTTTCCTAAACCATGTCAAGCACTATATTGCATAAATTAAAACCAGCCAAGCATGCATTGACCAAATCATCTGATGTAAGTCAGGTATCCGCATTGTCAATCTCTCAAGACTTGCAAGATCTGCAAGGCGGTGAACGCGATCCGTTTTTAACCGCTTTGGGGGAGCGTGTTCGTGCCCTGCGTTCACGCCGTGGACTGACCCGCAAAGCCGTTGCCAACATGGCGGATGTATCCGAGCGGCATTTGGCTAATCTTGAATACGGCACTGGAAACGCCTCCATTCTTGTGCTTTTGCAAGTCGCTGGTGCCCTGCAATGCTCCTTGGCAGAGATGATTGGTGATATCACCACCTCCTCACCTGAATGGCTGATGCTACGGGAGTTGCTGGAACATCGAGATGACGCGACACTGCATCGGGTACGCGTGGCTGTCGGTGAATTGCTGGGCACAGGCGGCGGGAACGCAGCGCGCAGTCCGCGTGTCGCTTTGATTGGCTTGCGCGGTGCGGGCAAGTCCACGCTGGGCCAGCTTTTAGCTGACGATTTGGGCTTTGCCTTCGTGGAGTTGAGCCGTGAAATTGAAAAATTTGCGGGTTGTAGCATCTCAGAAATCCAGGCGCTTTACGGCATGAATGCCTACCGCCGCTATGAACGCCGTGCACTAGAAGAAGCCATTCAAATATATCCCGAAGCCGTCATCGCCACACCGGGTGGCTTGGTGTCCGACCCTGCGACATTCAATCTCTTGTTGGCGCATTGCACCACCGTTTGGCTGCAGGCCGATGCTGAAGACCATATGCAGCGGGTTGCGGCCCAAGGAGATTTGCGCCCCATGGCTGCCAGTAAGGAAGCCATGCAAGATTTGAAGCAGATTTTGAGTGGTCGTGCGGCTTTTTACTCGAAAGCAGACATAAAACTTGATACCAGCGCACAGGAACTAGAGGCTACTTCTCATGCACTAAGCTTGATGGTGAGACAGGCTCTGGAGCTGCCCGTTTAACTTTCTGCAAAAAAATGCATGTGGCGTTGACTTGCTTTTAAAAATGCACTATGATGCATATACGCATGCAAAAGAAAATGCATTATTTTGCAAATAAACATGGAAATTTAACAATGAACACTGCGCCACAAGTTGAATATCAAACCGATCCTTCCCAGTACAGACACTGGAAACTCAAGTTCGATGGCGCTGTCGCCACATTGTCTGTAGACATTGATGAAAACGCAGGTTTGCGTCCTGGTTACAAGCTGAAGCTGAACAGCTACGATTTGGGCGTTGATATTGAGTTGAATGACGCCATCAACCGTATCCGCTTTGAACATCCTGAAGTGCGCACCGTGGTGGTGACCAGCGCCAAAGACAAAGTGTTCTGCTCAGGTGCCAATATTTTCATGTTGGGCGTCAGCAGCCATTCTTGGAAGGTGAATTTCTGTAAATTCACCAACGAAACGCGCAACGGTCTGGAAGACTCTTCAAAATACAGTGGCTTGAAGTTTTTAGCCGCAGTCAACGGTGCATGTGCTGGCGGCGGCTATGAACTGGCATTGTCGTGCGATGAGATTATTCTGATTGATGATCGTTCATCTGCTGTTAGCTTGCCAGAAGTGCCTTTACTGGGCGTGTTGCCCGGAACCGGAGGCTTGACCCGCGTGACCGACAAGCGCCATGTACGCCACGACTTGGCAGATTTGTTTTGCACCAGCGTTGAAGGCGTGCGTGGTCAAAAAGCCAAAGACTGGCGCTTGGTGGACGATATTGCCAAGGCTTCCGTTTTTGCGCAAAAAGTACAAGAACGTGCTCTGCAGTTGGCAGAGCAAAGCGACCGTCCTGTCGATGCTAAATTGGGTGGTGGTGTCACATTGACGCTTCTGAAGCGCACGATTGAAGCAGACGCCCTGCGCTACGGTTTTGTCACTGTCGAGATTGACCGTGCCAAGCGCGTGGCGACACTCACCGTCAAAGCACCAGACGGTGTCCAACCACAAACAGCCCAAGCTATTCTGGAAGCAGGCGTTAACTGGTGGCCGCTGCAAATGGCGCGTGAACTGGAAGACGCGATTTTGCAAATGCGCACCAATGAGCTGGATATTGGCATGTGGTTGATCAAAACACAAGGTGATGCGGCAGCTGTGCTGGCAAGTGACGTGGTGATGTTGGCCAACAAAGACAATTGGTTCGTTCGCGAAACCATTGGGCTGCTGCGCCGCACGTTCAGCCGTCTGGATGTGTCATCGCGCAGCTTGTTTGCCTTGATTGAAGCGGGCTCTTGCTTCTCTGGCACGCTGCTGGAATTGGCATTGGCTTGCGATCGCAGCTACCAGTTGATGCTGCCGGACGATGAAGTTGCTTCTCCAAAAATCACCGTCGCAGATGTTAATTTTGGTCTGTATCCCATGGTCACAGGCCAAAGCCGCCTGCAGCGTCGTTTTTATGACGAAGCGCCCGCACTTGAAGCCGTGCGCGCCAAAGCAGGCCAGGCGCTGGATGCCGATGCGGCTTTTGCGATTGGGCTGGTCACTGCCAATCCTGACGATATCGACTGGACGGACGAAGTGCGCATTGCGATTGAGGAGCGTGTGGCCATGTCACCCGATGCATTGACGGGCATGGAAGCCAACTTGCGTTTCAACGGCCCAGAAAATATGTTCACCCGTATTTTTGGTCGCTTGACGGCTTGGCAAAACTGGATTTTCCAGCGCCCCAACGCAGTTGGAGAAAAAGGTGCATTGAAGGTTTACGGTAAAGGTGACAAGGTCGCTTTCGATTGGAATCGCGTTTAAAAATTATTTATACATTAATTTATACATATTTGGAGTTACTAAATGAGCAGCATCAATTACAGCGAAAAAATCCCTAACAACGTCAATCTGAGCGAAGACCGCACCTTACAGCGCGCTTTAGAGCAATGGCAGCCCAACTTCATTAACTGGTGGGACGATATGGGGCCAGTGGGTTCGACGGATATGGATGTGTACTTGCGTACTGCCGTGAGTGTCGATCCGCAGGGATGGGCACAGTTTGGTCACGTCAAAATGCGTGACTATCGTTGGGGCATCTTTTTGAACCCAGGTGATACGGATCGTAAAATCCACTTTGGCGACCATATTGGCGAAAAAGTATGGCAAGACGTGCCTGGCGAACACCGCGCCAACCTGCGTCGCATCATCGTGACGCAAGGCGACACCGAACCAGCTTCTGTTGAGCAGCAACGCCATCTCGGTTTAACCGCTCCCAGCATGTACGACCTGCGCAATCTGTTTCAGATCAACGTCGAAGAAGGCCGTCACCTCTGGGCCATGGTCTATTTGTTGCACAAACACTTTGGCCGCGATGGTCGTGAAGAAGCGGATGCGTTGTTGGAGCGTCGCTCGGGTGATGAAAACAACCCGCGTATTTTGGGTGCCTTCAACGAAGCAACGCCTGATTGGCTCAGCTTCTTCATGTTCACCTACTTCACCGACCGCGACGGCAAGTTCCAGCTCTGCGCTCTGGCCGAAAGTGCGTTTGACCCGCTGGCTCGCACCACCAAGTTTATGTTGACGGAAGAAGCGCACCACATGTTTGTGGGTGAGAGCGGCATTTCTCGTGTTATCACCCGAACCGCCCGGGCCATGAATGAACTCAAAACCGACGACGTGAACAAACTGCGCGCCGCTGGTGTGATTGATCTGCCTACGATCCAGCGCTACATCAACTTCCATTACAGCGTCACCATTGATTTGTTCGGTGCGGACGAGTCTAGCAACGCAGCGATCTTCTATAGCTCGGGTCTCAAAGGCCGTTACGAAGAAAGCAAACGTGCGGATGACCATATTCTCAAAGGTCAAACCTACAAAGTGCTGGAAGCGCGCGATGGCAAATTGCAAGAAAAAGAAGTCCCTTTGCTCAACGGTTTGAACGAAGTTTTGCGTGATGATTACATCACTGACTCCGTGGCAGGTGTGGAGCGTTGGAACCGCGTACTTTCAAAGGCGGGCATCGACTACACACTCAAAGTGCCGCACAAAGCGTTTAACCGCAATATTGGCGCACTGGCCGGCGTTAAAGTGTCGCCAGATGGTCGCTTGGTCAGTGACGCAGAATGGCAAGCCAATCGCACTGAATGGTTGCCCTCTGGCGAAGACCGTGCGTATGTTGCATCTTTGATGGGTCGCGTGGTAGAGCCAGGCAAGTTTGCCAACTGGATAGCGCCACCGGTGATGGGTATCAACCGCCAAGCGGCTGATTACGAATACGTGCGTTTCAATTGAGATGAGACCCCCACGCTTGTCGCTTCGCGTACTACGCTGCCCCCCGTGGGGGCCATGCCTTGCTTGGGGCGGCCCAGCGCGGCGGCATTCGCTTTCTTAAAAAGACAACTTATATGAATACGGAAGTCATCAAGCAGCATCTCATTGACCCCGAGATTTGCATCCGCTGCAACACCTGCGAAGCGATTTGCCCGGTGCAGGCCATCACGCATGATTCGCGCAACTACGTGGTCGACGCCACCAAGTGCAATCTGTGCATGGACTGCATCTCGCCTTGTCCCACAGGCTCGATTGACAACTGGCGCATGATGCCGCGTAGCGCGACGTATTCGCCAGCGGTGCAATTGACCTGGGACGATTTGCCCGCGGAATTGAGTGCTGAACAGATCGCGGAACAACTGGGCGTTGATACTGCAGAAGTGTCAATGGTGGTGGCCGATACCTCGTCTGCCGTGGTTGACGCCGCTTTTCAAACCAATGCTGGCGCAGTTTCGTCGGCAAATTACGGTTCCAGTGTCCCACCGTGGTCGGCCGCCCATGCCTATACCAATTTGTATGGCCCAAAAGCGCCTATTACCGCCACCGTGGTGGGCAATGTACGGGTGACCGAAGTGGGACAAACCAGCGGTGCGGACTACGACACCCACCACATCGTGCTTGATTTTGGCACCATGCCTTTCCCGGTACTCGAGGGGCAGTCCATTGGCATCCTGCCGCCCGGCGTTGACGCTGATGGCAAGCCGCACCACGCCCGCCAATACTCCATCGCCAGTCCGCGCAACGGCGAGCGACCTGGTTACAACAACCTGTCCCTGACCATCAAACGTGTTCTGGAAGATCATCAAGGTCGGCCCGTTCGTGGTGCAGCTTCCAACTACATGTGCGACTTGAAAGTGGGTAATACCGTTCAGGTCATTGGCCCGTTTGGCAGCAGTTTTTTGATGCCAAACCACCCGAAATCCAACATTGTGATGATCTGCACCGGCACCGGCAGCGCCCCCATGCGCGCCATGACCGAGTGGCGGCGTCGTCTGCGCCAGTCTGGCAAGTTTGATGGTGGCAAATTACTGCTCTTCTTCGGTGCGCGGACCAAGGAAGAACTGCCATATTTTGGGCCATTGCAAAGCCTGCCCAAAGATTTCATCGACAACAATTTCGCCTTTTCCCGCACGCCCGGCCAACCCAAACGCTACGTGCAAGACCTGATGCGCGAGCGTGCTGCCGATTTGGCGCCGCTGCTGGCCGATGCCAATACCTGCTTTTACGTCTGCGGCCTGAAAAGCATGGAGGAGGGCGTGCTGTCCGCTATGCGTCATATCGCAGAAGATGCAGGCTTGTCTTGGGATACAGTGGGCGCAGCGCTCAAAAAAGAAGGCCGCCTGCATTTGGAAACGTATTAACCTGACTAGATTTGAATCGACACACAACATGACCCAAGCCTACATCGTCGACGCTATCCGCACCCCGTTTGGTCGCTACGGCGGCGCTTTGTCATCGGTTCGCACCGATGACCTGGGTGCCGTCCCCATCCGCGCCCTCATGGCCCGCAACCCCAGCGTTGATTGGACGGCCGTCACCGACGTGCTCTATGGCTGTGCCAACCAGGCCGGTGAAGACAACCGAAATGTGGCGCACATGTCGTCCTTATTGGCCGGTTTGCCGGTTGACGTGCCCGGTGCGACCCTCAACCGTCTCTGTGGCTCGGGTTTGGATGCCGTAGGAACAGCCGCGCGTGCCATCAAATCAGGTGAAGCTGGCTTGATGATTGCCGGCGGTGTCGAAAGCATGAGCCGCGCCCCCTTTGTCATGCCCAAGGCGGAAACCGCCTTCAGCCGCAACAACGCGGTGTATGACACCACCATCGGCTGGCGCTTCGTCAACAAGCTCATGAAAGCACAGTACGGCGTCGATTCCATGCCCGAAACCGCCGAAAACGTCGCCACCGACTTCAAGATCGACCGTGCCGCGCAGGATTTGATGGCGATGCGTTCGCAACTGAACGCCGTCAAAGCGCAGCAAAGCGGGTTTTTCAACGCTGAAATCACACAGGTATCCATCCCACAAAAGAAGGGAGACCCGCTCATCGTCAGCCAAGACGAGCACCCGCGCGCCACCACGCTGGACGTGCTGGCCAAGCTCAAGCCTATTGTTCGCCCCGATGGCACGGTCACCGCTGGCAACGCATCGGGTGTCAATGACGGTGCTTGCGCTTTGCTGCTGGCGAATGAGGAATCAGTCAAAAAATACGGCCTGAAGCCCCGCGCCCGGGTGGTCGGCATGGCTACCGCTGGCGTGGCACCCCGCATCATGGGTTTCGGCCCCGCACCGGCTACTCGTAAAGTCCTGGCTTTGACCGGTTTGACTCTGGCGCAGATGGACGTGATTGAACTCAACGAAGCCTTCGCCGCCCAAGGGCTGGCTGTACTGCGCGATCTGGGCCTTGCCGACGACGACGCCCGCGTCAACCCCAATGGCGGGGCAATTGCACTGGGTCATCCGTTGGGTGCGAGTGGTGCGCGATTGGTGACGACGGCGCTAAACCAGCTGGAAGTGATTAAAGGCCGATACGCGCTTTGCACCATGTGCATCGGCGTGGGGCAGGGGATTGCGCTGATTATTGAACGGGTTTAACGTTAATAAATATGCCTCTAGCCGGCGTATTTGTTAACTAAGTAGCTATAAATAATATAGCAAATTTCGCTTTCTTCGAGTTTCATTATTCTAAATTAATTAGAATCTGACCCTAATTAAATCTAGGGTAAACACCGTGAGTTTTCGTGTGTTTGTTGTTGAATAATTTTCTGTAATTACATAGAATTATCAAAAATTGCACAAAAATAAATCATGCGTCTTGTTCCCAACTCCTTACACATGCAAGTCGCCAGCACCTTGCGGGAGCAGATTTTTTCTGGCGAATTAACAGCGGGTGCTTTTTTAGACGAGCTTGCGCTGTGCGAAAAACTCAGCATTTCCCGCACACCGCTGCGCGAGGCGCTGAAGGTCTTGGCTTTTGAGGGTTTGGTGCGCCATGAGCCGCGTCAAGGCTGTTTTGTGAGCCAGGTGACAGAGGAGGATTTGGACGACATTTTCCCTGTGATTGCCTTGTTAGAAGGGCGCTGTGCGTTTGAAGCCGCTAAAAACGCCACCGATGCCGATTTGGCCGCACTGGACACTTTGCACCAGCGCTTGGCAGGCCATGCCGAAGCCAAGCGGATAGCCGACTATTACCAGGTCAACTACACCATCCATGAAGCCATCATCACCCTGGCCAACAACCGCTGGTTGGCGCAGGTGATTGGCGATTTGCGCAAAATCTTGAAGTTGGCGCGTCTGCAGTCCTTGCAAGCGCCGCGCCGCCTGGAGCAAAGCCTGAGCGAGCATCTGGCCGTGTTTGCCGCCCTCAAAGCACGCGATCCCGAAGGTGCTGAAGCGGCGATGCGCACCCATTTGACCCGCCAACGCGTCGCTTTGCGCGACCTGGCAGAACGCCGTGAAAGCCTGACCAGTCGTTTGGCCAGTGTCGTACAAGAGAGTATCAGCCAGGAAAACATCGTCCACCCCACCAAGGCCGCCGCATGAACACGCAAGAATGGATCAGTCGCAAAGTCTCCAAGCTGTTGCCAAATCCCAAAACCGCCGTACCTGAAGTACTTGCTGTGGCTGAACCCACAACGGTCAAAGCGGCTAAAACGGTTAAAACGCCTGAAACCGTCAAAACAGGTATTCAAAGCAAGATTACAGAGATAAAAAGTACGCTAGCCGGCGTAAATATTGCCAAGAACGCTATTAAAAATATAGTAAAAGAAGAGGCTAAAAACACAGCCAGAACCACCGGTGAGCGTCTGCAGGGTACGCTCAAGCATCAAAACGAGGCCATGTCTCCTCGCGTACTGCGCCGCACACTGGAAGAACTCCAGGCCATCGTCGATCCGCGTGTGAGCGAGGTGGAGGGCGGCCGCCGCGCCAAAGTGGTGGCCCAGTGGTATGCGCAGGCCACGCCTGATCTGCGGCGCGACTGCTGGCTGCTGATGAGCGAGCAGTTCATGGCCAACCCGACCGTCGCTAAAACCGCACAGGCGCAGTACGCCGCCGCTATTGGCACGCCAGACGAAGCCGTGGCCGAGGTGCGCCTGCGCAAAAGCACGGTGTCTCCGCGCCGCCGTTTGTTGCAGCGCTTCAGCGTGTTCCCGGAAGGCATCCAGTTTTTGGTCGACATGCGGGCCGAGATTTGGCCTTTTCTCAAAGCCGACAAAAGCTTGATGGCTCTGGATGTAGAGATGGAATAAATGTTTTCCACCTGGTTTGACGTGGGCTTTTTAGAGCTGCGCCGCATCAGCTGGGATTCCCCCGCGTCCATGCTTGAAAAACTCATCAAGTACGAAGCTGTGCATGACATCAAAAGCTGGACTGACCTGAAAAACCGCCTCGACAGCGACCGCCGCTGCTACGGCTTTTTCCACCCGCGTTTGCCGGATGAGCCGCTGATTTTTGTCGAGGTGGCGCTGCTCAATGATATTGCCGGCAGCATCACGCCGCTCTTGGACGAATCTGCCGACGCCGAAGACCTGAAAAAAGCCACCACCGCGATTTTTTATTCCATCAGCAACACCCAGTCAGGCTTGCGCGGGGTCAGCTTTGGCGATTCGCTCATTAAAAACGTGGTCGAAACCCTGAAAACCGAGTTCCCCAAGCTCAAAACCTTTGCCACACTGTCGCCGATACCCGGTTTTCGGGGCTGGCTGATTAAAAACGTCCCAGCGATTTTTGCGCTGTTGGACGACAAAACCCGTCAAAAACTCGCCAAAGAGATGCGTGTGGACGGTTCGCCTCCTGCAGTTTTGATCGAAATTTTTTTGGCGATGGTCGATCAACCTTTGTCTTTAGAAGCCCATTCCCCCATCAGCCACATGCTACTGCGCTGCGCCGCCCAATATTTGGGCCGCGAGATGAAAGAAGGCACCCCCATTGACCCCGTCGCCCGTTTCCACCTGGGCAATGGCGCGCGGGTCGAGCGGCTTAACTGGGCAGGTGACCCGTCTGGAAAAGGTCTCAAACAATCCTACGGCGTGATGGTCAATTACCTGTATGACCTGCGCAAGCTGGACAAGCACCGCGCTTTGCTTGCGCAGGGGAAAGTCCCTGTATCGGGAGGCATAGAAGATTTGTATATTTGAATGCGTATAGAACGAGTACGTTATCCATGCTTTAAGTTGTTGAATTATCAGACATTTTTATAAAACCAAGGAGACAGTCCATGAATCAATCCCCTCAATCCCTTCAAACGCATTCTCAAACCCTCATCAAACGCCGCTCGGTCTTGCAGGCCGCGTTGCTCACCGCTTTACCTTTCAGCGGTATTGGCTATGCGCAGTCTGCCTGGCCGGTCAAGCCGGTCACCATGGTCGTACCTTTTCCCGCTGGCGGTGGTACAGACGCGTTTGCACGGCCGCTGTCGGGCCAGTTTTCCAAACTCGTGGGTAAACAACTGGTTATCGACAACCGGGGCGGGGCGGGCGGCACCTTGGGAGCCAGCATCGCCGCCAAGGCCCAGCCAGACGGCTACACCCTGTTCATGGGCGCGGTGCACCACGCCATTGCGCCCAGCATGTACCCCAAACTGGATTACGACATTGAAAAAGACTTCATCCCGCTGATGCTGCTGGCCAACGTGCCACAGGTGCTGGTGGTCAACCCGAAAAAATTCCCAGGCGACTACAAAGCTTTCATGGCGCAGGTGCGTGCCAATCCGGGCAAGTTCAACTACGGCTCCGCTGGTGGCGGCACCTCGCACCATCTGGCGGGCGAGCTGTTCAAGCAGCAAAGCAAAACCTTCATCACCCACATTCCTTACCGTGGCGCAGGTCCGGCGCTGCAGGACTTGATGGCCGGCAATGTGGACATGATGTTTGATGGTCTGGGTTCATCTGCCAACCACATCAAGGGCGGTCGCATCAAGGCGCTGATGGTGTCTGGTTTGAAACGCAACCCCGCCTTCCCCGATGTGCCCTGCGCAGGCGAACTGGGTTTGCCGGACTACACTGTCACCACCTGGTACGGCTTGTGGGCACCCAAAGGGACACCAGCGGACGTGCAGGCACGCATTGTGGAAGAATTCAAGAAGGCGGGCAACACCGACGAAGCCAAGCTGGCATGGGCAAACAACGGCGCGGAGTTTGGCACACAAACCCCGGCGCAGTTTGGCGCTTTTGTGAGCGCCGAGGTGAAACGCTGGGCGGCGGTTGTCAAAGCGTCTGGAGCCAAGTTGGATTGAAGCATTTAGACAAAATACCAGCCGTGGGTGATGTCAGTTGCAGTGTGCAGGGCGGTTTGGCTCGGGTGGTGCTGTCCAACCCCGCCAAGCTCAACGCCATGTCGCGCCACATGTGGCGGCAATTGCGCTCTGTTTTTGAGAGCATTCAAGTCAATAAAACCGCCGGCTGTGTATTGTTTTCAGGTGAAAATTGCGGTGACTTGAAGGCTTTCAGCGCGGGCGGCGACATTTCTGAATACCCCAGCTTCCGCTTCAACGAGGCCAGTTTGCGCGACTTCCATGAAATCGACGTCTGGGGTGGTTTGCAGGCCATGTTGGCTTGTGACGTGCCCATCGTCGTGCAGATCGATGGCGCTTGCATGGGCGCAGGGCTGGAAATGGCGAGTTGCTGCGATATTCGCATCGCAGGCACGTCGGCCAAGTTTGGCGCACCCATCGCCAGGCTGGGTTTCCCCATGGCTCCGAAAGAGGCCGAAATCGTTATTCGTGCTGTCGGCGAGTTGACTGCCCGTGAAATGCTGCTGGAAGCCGCCGTGCTGGATGCTCCGACCATGCTACAACGTGGCTTTTTGAACCGTGTTGTTGCAGACGCCGATGTTGCCAGCGCTGCCATGCAGTCTGTGAATCGCATCTTGGCACTTGCCCCGCAGGCCGCCCAACTCAATAAACAGACGTTTAGAGGATTAAATAAGCCTATAGCCGGCGTATTTATTGACGATTCAGCTATTAATTCGATAGTAGATGTGGCGCATGAAAATCCCTATGCCTATGCCGAAAGTGAGGAGCATCAAGAGGGCATCAGCGCCTTTATTGGTAAACGTAAACCTGTTTGGACACAGGATTAAGTTGAGATGACTTTTTAGCCCAAATCTTGTCATTCCCGCGAAGGCGGGAATCCATGATGCCGCTTGTGGATTCCCGCCTTCGCGGGAATGACGGATTAATAGAATTGCTTTTAAATAGAAATAATCACCATGAACCACAACCTCTTCAGCGCCTTGCGCGCGGCATTCCCCAAAGACCTGGACGCTGTGGCCGTCGAATCTGTCATCAGTGCAGATAACAGCCTCAATTACAGCTGGCGCGATATCGACCGCGCCACCGCCATGATGGCCAACTTGTTGGCATCATTGGATTTACCCAAAGGCGCGCGGGTGGCCGTGCAGGTTGAAAAGTCCGTCGAAGCCATGGTGTTGTATCTGGCAACTTTGCGTGCCGGTTACGTGTTTTTGCCGCTCAATACCGCCTACCAAAGCGCCGAAATCGAGTATTTCATCGGCAACGCCGAGCCGTCCGTCGTCGTCTGCAGCCCGGCCAACTTCGGCTGGGTCAGCAAAATCGCTTTCAAAGCAGGGACGCAAAACGTCTTCACGTTGGGGGATGACCGCACCGGCTCATTGTTGGACCGTGCCGCCCACTGCAGCGACCAGCACACCCCCGCCGTCTGCCAAGCCGACGATCTGGCCGCCATTTTGTACACCAGTGGCACCACCGGACGCAGCAAGGGCGCGATGCTGTCGCACAACAACCTGCTCTCCAACGCGCAGGTGTTGAAGGATTACTGGGGTTGGCAGCCGAATGATGTGCTCATCCATGCCTTGCCCATCTTCCACGTCCACGGCCTGTTTGTGGCGTTGCATGGTGCGTTGCTCAACGGCAGCAAGATGATCTGGCTGTCCAAATTCGACCCCAAAATCGTGGTGCAAAAATTGCCCGAGGCGACCGTGTTCATGGGTGTGCCTACGCTGTACGTGAGATTGTTGGCTGAGGCTGGCCTTACAAAAAATGCGGTGCGCAACATGCGCCTCTTCGTCGCCGGCTCCGCACCGCTGCTGCTGGAAACCTTCAACACCTGGCAAGAGCGCACCGGCCACACCATTTTGGAGCGCTACGGCATGTCTGAGACGGCGATGTTGACCTCGAACCCCTACGCTGCCAAAGATGGCGATCGCCGTGGTGGCACCGTCGGTTTCCCGCTGCCCGGCGTGAAACTGCGTGTGAGAGATGAAGAGGTAAGCTACGAAGACGCAAAACCTGTTGATTTTCCCGTCGGTGAGATCGGTGGCATCCAGGTCCAGGGCCCCAACATCTTCAAAGGTTACTGGCGCATGCCCGAGAAAACGGCGGAAGAATTCACCTCAGACGGCTACTTCAAAACCGGCGACGTCGGTAAAATCGACGAGCGTGGCTACGTCACCATCGTTGGCCGCAGCAAAGACCTCATCATCAGCGGCGGCTACAACGTCTACCCGGCAGAGATTGAGGGCTATATCAACGACATGGCAGGCGTCGCAGAGAGCGCCCTCATCGGCGTGCCGCATCCTGACTTTGGTGAAGTGGGCGTGGCGGTGCTGATTTTGAAACCGGGCGCGGCGCTAGCGCCAGAAGCGGTTTTGGCTGACTTGAAAGCCAAACTGGCCAATTTCAAAATCCCCAAACGCTGCTTTGTCCTGCAAGAGCTGCCGCGTAATACGATGGGGAAAGTGCAGAAGAACCTGCTGCGGGAGCAGTATAAGGGCTTGTTTGCTTAAAATTTGCTATGTATTTAATAGCTTTTTAGGCAATAAAAACGCCGGTTGGGTTCTGAAATATTAGATATTCATTGCGACCGGGTGTTATTAAACGCATCAACAGCGCGTTCGAGCAGGGCTTGTTACTGGCCATCCCCGCGCGGTTGCTTTTGGGGAGCTGGATGGGGTCATGGCAACCAGGCAGCCGAGGCGGGCAATGCAGGCATCACCGTTTGGGCACTGTCCTACGATTACAGCATGGGGCAAGCCATCGTGGCCTGCGCACCTGACCGCGTGATGCCAGATTTCAGGGCGTGACTCTGAATAGATTGCAGTCCAAGTTACAAAAACAACGGCGGGTATGAAGTTCAGTCGTGCTTGGTCCCAAAAATGCGGTCGCCTGCATCGCCCAACCCCGCCACATACAAAGGAACGGTTGGGTGGGCGGCGTGAAAGACTTTGATCCCCTCGGGCGCGGCGACCAGCGCTAGAAAACGGATGTTTTCAGCGCTTACGCCACGCCCAATCAAGGTGTTGACCGCGCCTACGGCTGAGTAACCCGTCGCCAGCATGGGTCGCAGACGATGACAGAAAAACCAGCCTCTACCTTTTGCGCAATTGGTTTGTACTGGTTGCTCCGGGTGATGAGCGCCCACAAAGGCTGAGTCGTTCTCTGTAGTGCGCCATCTGTCCCGGCCTTGATGCACAATGGATGGATGGACGCTCCTGACAACTCTTTGAGTCACCCTTTTAAGCACGGATTCATCATCCACCACCCCGGCAACTCGCCACTGGTGCTGGACTCACCCCACAGCGGCACACAGTACCCCGCCGACTTTGCCTATGCCTGCGACCTGGCCTTACTGCGCCGTGCGGAAGACACCCACGTCGAAAAGCTGTATGACTTTGCCTGTGCCGCTGGCGTGGCTTGGGTCGAGGCGCTTTTCCCGCGCAGCTATTTGGACGCCAACCGGAATGTGACCGAGATTGATGAGTCTATGCTGGACGCCCCGTGGCCACAAGAAGTGGCGACCGACCCCGTGGTGTTGTCCAAAGTGCGGTTGGGCAAAGGGCTGATCTGGCGTACCACCGACGAAGCCTTGCCGCTGTATGACCGTGTGTTGACCGTGGCAGAGGCGCAGGCACGCATCAAAACCTGCTGGCAGCCCTACCACGCTGCCGTGGCAGAGGCGATCAACCAGGCCCATGCACGCCACGGTTACAGCATCCACATCAATTGCCACTCCATGCCCGCCGTCTCCACCAGCCACGCGACGGACTTTCCCGGCTTGGTGCATGCCGATTTTGTGGTCGGCAACCGCGACGACACCACCTCCAGTGCCGCCTTGGCGCAGCTGGTGGCGCAGCATTTGCGCGGCTTGGGCTATGACGTGGCCTACAACCACCCCTACAAAGGCGTAGAACTGGTGCGCCGCTATGGCAAGCCCGAACATCACCGCCACAGCATCCAGCTGGAAATCAACCGTAAACTTTATATGGATGAGCAAACTCTGGCCATGCACGCCGGTTTTGCACCGCTGCAGGCGCATTTGCGCTCTTTAGTAGGCATACTTTTAAACACAGACCCCCGCTTGCTTTGAATGCTTAGGCAAGGGTAAGAAAATGACAATAAAGTGGCAATGGCACGGTACAGGAAACGGTTGAGACATGGCAGATCAAGTAGATTGCGTTGATTGCGTTGTTATAGGCGCAGGCGTGGTGGGTTTGGCTGTGGCAAGGGCATTGGCCTTGTCCTCCGCCTTTGCAGGCCGTGAGGTCATGGTTTTGGAAGCCGCCAACGCCATTGGTACGGGCACCAGTTCGCGCAACAGCGAAGTGATCCACGCCGGTATTTATTACCCACAAGGCTCGCTCAAAGCGGCGCTGTGCGTACAGGGCAAGGCGATGTTGTATGACTATTGCGAAGAGCGCGATATCGGCTTCAAGCGCTGTGGCAAGCTAATTGTTGCGACGAATGAGGCCCAAGTTGCCCAATTGCAAGGCATTATTGCAAAAGCCGTCGCCAATGGCGTGTACGATTTAACCATGTTGACCCGTGAACAAGCCCGCGCACTGGAGCCGCAGCTGGAATGCGTCGCCGCCGTCCATTCCCCCAGCACCGGCATTGTGGACAGCCATGCGCTGATGCTGGCGTTGCAGGGCGATCTGGAGAACGCAGGCGGTATGGTGGTGCTAAATTCAGCTGTAGCCGGCATATATTATACAAAAGGTGCTATTCAAATAGTAGCATCGGACGGTACGGAACTGGAGGCCGGCATCGTCGTCAATGCTGCCGGTCTGCACGCACCTGGCTTGGCCAGGCGCATTCAGGGTCTGGACGCCGCGCACGTGCCGTCCGAGTTTTATTGCAAAGGCAATTATTTCACCCTGAACGGCCGCTCGCCGTTCAGCCGTTTGATCTACCCCGTACCCGAAGCCGCCGGTCTGGGTGTGCATTTGACGCTGGATTTAGGCGGCCAAGCCAAGTTTGGCCCGGATACGCAATGGGTGGATACAGTCGAAGACCTAGTGGTTGACCCCGCCCGAAGTAACGCTTTTTACGCCGAAATACGCAAATACTGGCCGCCACTGCAAGACGGTGCATTAACAGCAGGCTACGCTGGCATTCGCCCCAAGATCAGCCCCGAACATGAAGCTGCCAAAGACTTCGTTATTCAGGGCCCCAAAGAGCATGGTTTGTCCGGGCTCGTCAATCTCTTTGGCATTGAGTCGCCCGGGTTGACCAGTTCGCTGGCGATTGGTCAGCGGGTTGCGCAGATTTTGGCGTCTTAAATTCGCAGATTATTAGCTAGACACATCTTCCACATAAGGCTTTGTTCCGTAATAGGTGTGGATGCCCTGTGCCCATTCTGGGTTTGCCATGTCTGGCCATTTGTCTTTGTCAAAGCCAGGAGCATCAGCCAAGCGGTTTTTGTCGAGATTCATGGTGAAACGTCTATTCACCGTGTCCAAGGTCAATGCGCTCCAGGGTACGGCAAACAGCTTTTCACCCAAGCCTAAAAACCCGCCAAATGACAGGACCGCATAGCTGACGCGGCCATTGCGCATGTCCAGCATGTATTCCTTGATATCGCCCAGCTTTTCTTCGCTTTGGTTGTAGACGTCATTGCCCGTCAGAGTGTTGGCACCCATCAGCGCTGGGCCGGGACCGTGTTTGGTATCCGAGTTGTCACCGATTTTGTACATGCCATAGGTGTCGCGTTCAATGTAGTTCATATAAATTCCATTCAAAGGTTGATGGTGATGCCAAGATGGGTAAATCACTTAAGCAACCAACCACAAAGGTCAGTGCTCATCGGCAAAGATACGGAACAAGCGCCCAAGCGTCTGTGCGATAACGCACGCAGTCCTAAAAATGCTGCTGCGTAAATAGGTAGGTTAGCTGTGTACGTTAACGCACAGATGCCAGCCAATGATGCTGGTTCAATGAACCTATTGGCGTTGACTTGACAATCCTCTTTGAGGGTGGGCGGCGCGATGGAGAAGTCTATGTATATTGGTGGCGGCGCACTTTTGATCATCATCTTGCTTCTTATTTTTGTACTGTGATCTTGTAAACAACAGAAAACCATCAAAAGTAAAGGCGACTCTGGGAAACCACACCAGAGTTTTTCACTCTCCCAACAACTCTCCCACAGGCTTGAGGTCGTCAACCCTGTCGCAAATGGCCTTGATGACCATCAAAATCGGCACACCCAGGAGCAGGCCCCAGGCGCCCCAGAGCCACCCCCACGCCAGTACACCGACAAAAATGGCGACGGGGTTCATCTTGCTGGCGCGGCTGGTCAACCACGGCGTCAACAAAAACCCTTCAATGCTGTTGATCAGCAGGGAGATGCCAGCCACCACCAAGGCCATGTCCAGCGTGCCAAACTGCAAAAAGCCAACCATGGCCGACCCTGCCGTGATCAGCACGCTGCCAATATAAGGCACCAAATTGAGCACGCCGGCGGCAATCCCCCACACCGCCGCATTTTCCAGCCCAATGGCCCAAAAACACAGCCAGGTTGCCAAGCCCACCATGGCGCTGGTGAAGATTTGCACTACCATGTAACGCTGGATCTGCGCATTGATCTCATTGAGTGCCTGTAGTGTGATTTTTTTGCGGCTCAGCGTCGGTCCAGCCAGTTTTACCAGTTTGCGTCTGAAGGTGTCGCCAGAAGCCATCAGGAAAAAAGTAATCAGAGAAACCGTCCCGATCTGTCCCAGCATGGCCAGCAAGCCCAACGTCCCTGTCCACAAATGGTCTTTGATGTCAAATTTGGGTTTTTCAATCTGCACCCGTTGCACACCACGGCTCACGGGCGCGGCGCGGTTGGTTTCTTCCGCCGCCTGCTCAAGCTGGCTGGCCGCCTTTTGTACGGTGTACAACGTATCCGTCTTGCCACGTTGTGCGCGAACCGCATCGCGCAGCTTCTGCGCAGCTACGGGCAGCGATTCGACCAATTTTCCGGTATCGTCACTGAGCGAATACACGGCCGCACCCACGCCAAACACAATGCCAATCACCAGCAGGGCGGCACTCAGCGCGCGCGGAATGTGCCTAAGTGCCAGCCAGTCCACCACAGGCGATAGCCCATAGCTGAACAATATCCCCACCATCAGCGGTATAAACACCGCACTGGCCCAGCGCAGCACGAAAATAGAGGCAAATGCCGCCAGTATCACCAGTGAGGCACTGCGTATGTCCACCGGCATGTGCAGCAACACACGCTGCTGCTCGGCCGCAGGGGCGGTTTGACTCGTTATTTGGGGTGAGAGGTCAGTCGTAGCGTCTGTATCCATCGGGTCTTGTTGGGCTATAGTGGGTTCAGTCAAAATCGTCTCCTGGGAGTGCTGATTGTGCGTTATAACATCGGTCAATCCATCAACTATCCCATCAACCATTTGACAATCTTAAACAAGCCAAAGGAACCGCTATGACCGCCTACCTCGTTGTTGACACCGATCTCACCAACCCTGAGCTGTACGAAACCTACAAACTCAAAGCCCGCCCGATTGCCGAAGCCTACGGCGGTGAGTACCTGGCTCGTGGCGGCAAGATGAACCTGAAAGAAACCCAGCTGTGGTCGCCCAAACGCATGGTTTTGGTGAAGTTCGCCTCGGTCGAGCAGGCAGAGAAGTTCTACCAATCTCCTGAATATCAAGAGGTACTGAAGATCAGCCGGCAGTCGGCCAATAGAACCGTGTTTATTTTGGAAGGCGTTTGATCTGATACTTTGGGTAAAGCAAAGCGCTACAAATAATATAGCAATTAAGGCGATAAATACGCCGGCTACAGTCTATTTTGAGGTGGAACCTGCGTGTAAAGACACCAGATGCGACACAAAACCACCAAAAGCAGCCGGTAAAGCCACTGCCGATAGCGGCGACAGTACAGCCAAGAAGACTGAGAAAGCCGCCTATGCTGGTGTGAAATTCACAGATGACGTGTGCTTGATTTTCTATCTTTCGCAGTCCGGCTACACGCTAACTGACACGCTCAACTTCGTTGAGGGAAATACTGTTGGTGTCGCTTTCAACGAGAAGACATGGATTCCCGTGATGGGACTGTTTGATGTGCTCAGGTGATTGTGAATCAACGCCAGGATTGCTGAGCGGTTTGAACGAGTCATGTGCGAGGAATTCCATGGGGTGTTCTTGTTTGACCGATCGGGTGACATGCTGCACCTGAACTGATCATGAATCGCCCGTGGCAATCTGCACGATGACTTGTGCGATCTCCTCGGGTGACAGCACGTAGTCGATATAGCCGCTGTCGATGGCGCTCTCAGGCATATCGGGCTGTTTGGCGGTTTCGGGTTTTTGGGCGATGGTGATACCGCCTACTTCTTTGATGCCGCACAGAGCGGCTGCGCCATCGCCGTCGTAGCCCGAGACGATGACGGCGATCAGTTTACCGTCCCAAAACTGGGTGAGCGAATGCAAAAACACGGTGATCACGTCTGGCCAGCCGCGTGGTTTGGAGATGGGTTCAAGCTGAAACTCGCCGTTTTCAACATGCAAATCACGGTTTGACGGGATGATGAACACGTGGTTCGGCACGATCGACAAATTGTCGGTGATCAGCGTAACCGGCATGCTGGTGAACCTGGGCAGCACGGTGTGCAGCTGCGTCGGCAGCGCGGTGATGTGGTTGACGATGACAACCGCCACGCCCATGTCTGCAGGTAGATTTTGCAGCAAACGAATGTACGCATCCAACCCGCCCGCAGACCCGCCCACACAGACGATGGGGAAGTTCTTTGTTTTGGCAACGGTAGTTGCGGTGGCAGGCATGGTTGAATGGTAGTCCTGTGGCACAGAATGGGTAGAAAATCTGGAAGGAAGTTGTTTATTATCAAACCGCACTGCGTTTCCCGATCAGGTGTAAAAGCGCGGGTCTGAGACACTGATTGACGCATTGCTGAAGGAACTTAGGCGCTTGTGTTGCTGTCAAACAAGACGTTCATCGTCGCTTCAAAAGTGCAGATCAAGGAGGTCGTCATGCTGATGGCAGTTCGTTATGCCTACGGGCTTGTCATAACAGCCGTTGTTTTGGCGGGCTGCGCAGTGGTGGACAAGGTGGCCATCGGCACGCCACGCGATGAGGTGATCAACACCTTCGGCACACCCTCACAGACGATCCCGTTGCCCAACGGTGGCGCACGTTTGCAATACACGTTTCAGCCAACGGGACGCAAGGTGGTGATGGTGGATGTGGACGCTTCTGGACGGGTGGCCTCTGTACGGCAGGTGTTGACCGAGACCGAGTTTGCGCGGATTGAGGTTGATACATGGACGCGCAGCGACGTGGAACGCGCGTTTGGCCCCCCAAGTTTGATCACCCACGTGGGCAACTGGCAAGGCGACATCATGACCTACCGCTGGCGCGACAAGGTGGGGACGGACATGTTCTTTTGGGTGTATCTGGATGGCAAAAATGTTGCCCGGCAAGTCGGGCAGGGCATGGAATTCAGAGACAACTTCATGCGCAGCGACCGTTAGCGGGGTATCTATCGCCTAATTGCTATAAATAACATAGCATTATAGGCAATAAATACGCCGGCTAGATGCCAATTTTTGCGAATTTTCAGGTCTTGTTATGCAAAACAAGCTGACTTTCAAGTTCCATGATGCGTTTGCGCAGGTTGCGTTCTTCGGCAAACTTGACGGATTCATCGCGAATAACGGCCACGATGGCGCAGACGGCACCGTCGGCCTTGTAGAGCATGGACACGGTGAAAGCGATAGACAGTGTGTGCCCATCTTTATGCACCGCCGGTACGCGCAAAACGTCGTTGCCGTACTTGGTTATGCCAGTTTCCATGGTTTTGTGGTAGCCGTCCCAGTGCTGCTTTTGCTGGCGCTGGGGGATGATCAAATCCAGGGATTTGCCCAAAGCCTCGGCCTCTGTGAAGCCAAACATGCGCTGGCAAGCGGGATTCCACAGGATGATGAGGCCTTGGGCGTCTGCGGCCATGATGCCATCACCGACGGACGCTACAAGGGTTTGGAAATCGATGGTTGATGACATTTTGAAATACCTAACTTTTAAACAACTGGCTCTACAAACAACAACGGCGCTCTGTTAGAACGCCGTTGTCATGTACCCTGAGGGCTTTATCTTAAAACTTAAACCGCTTTAGCGGTGTGCATCGCTGCAATTTGGTCTTTGGTGTAGCCCAACTCAGCCAGCACTTCATCAGTGTGCTCACCCAGCAATGGGGAAGCGGTCACTTCTGGTTTCATGTCGGAGAACTTGATCGGGCTACCCAAGGTGGTGTAGCTGCCGCGCACTTTGTGCGGGACTTCCACGATGGTGCCGCTGGCGATGAGCGATTTGTCATGCAAGAGCTCTTTCATGGACAGCACTGGTGCGCAGGGGATGTCAAACTTACGGAAAATGTCGACCGCTTCAAACTTGGTTTTGTCTTTGATGTAGTCTTCAATCGTGGCAAAAATATCCATGATGTGCGGCTGGCGGCCACGCGGCGTGTTGTACGCTGGGTCGTCTTTCCACTCTGGCTTGCCCAAAGCGTCGCAAATCGGACCCCATGCGTGGCCTTGCACGGTGAAATAGATGTACGCATTCGGATCAGTCTCCCAGCCCTTGCACTTCAAAATCCAACCCGGCTGACCACCACCGCCCGCATTCGCACCGCGTGGCACAACGCCGTCCTTGAAGGCTTCCATTTCGTGCGGATACTGCGGGTACTCTTCCAAGTGGCCAAGGCGGTCCAAACGCAGCTGGTCGCGCATTTTTACGCGGCAGAGGTTCAGCACGGCGTCTTGCATGGACACGGCGACTTTTTGACCTTTGCCAGTTTTTTGCTTGCCAATGTAGGCCGTCAAAATACCAATGGCGAGGTGCATGCCTGTGTTGCTGTCACCCAAAGCGGCTGAAGAAATGGTAGGACCAGAATTTTCGCCTTTCCAGTAGCCGGTCGTAGATGCGGCACCACCAGCACACTGCGCCACGTTTTCATAGACTTTCAGGTCTTCGTAGTGATGACCGTCAGAAAAGCCTTTGACCGACGCCAAAATCATGCCTGGGTTGAGGGATTGGATGTGCTCCCATGTGAAGCCCATGCGGTCCAATGCGCCTGGGCCGAAGTTTTCAACCATCACGTCAGATTCTTTGATCAAACGCTCTAGCACTTCTTTGCCCGCCGCCTGCTTGGTGTCTAGGGTCAAGCCACGCTTGTTGGAATTCAACATGGTGAAGTACAGCGCATCTGCGTCTGGCATGTCGCGCAGCTGGCCACGTGTCACGTCGCCAGAGCCTGGGCGCTCGACCTTGATAACGTCTGCGCCAAACCATGCCAACATTTGCGTGCAGGCTGGGCCTGCTTGGACGTGGGTGAAATCGATAATTTTGATGCCAGCTAGGGGTTTGTCGCTCATTTTCTGTGCTCCTGTTGAAATTACTAAAACTAAAAATTCTTAAAATTTAATATACGAAGATTACTTTTAAAGCTTACTTCTTTTTCGCCGCTGTAGGGTTCAAGCTGGTAATGCGGCCGCTTTCTGTGCCGGCTGTTTCGTCAATCACGGCATTGATCAAGGTTGGCAAACGTGAGGCAAACGCGGTTTGAATCGCGGCATCCAGCTCTGCCGGTGTCTTGACGGTCACGCCGACACCGCCAAAGGCTTGCATCATCAGGTCGTAGCGGGCGTCTTTGACAAACAGGGTGGGAGCCATGTCGTCGCCACCGCTCAGGTTTTTGTCTGTGCCTTTGTAAATGCCGTTGTTGTTCATGATCACAATACAAACTGGCAATTTGTAGCGACAAACGGTTTCTACTTCCATACCGCTGAAGCCAAAGGCGCTGTCGCCCTCCACCGCCAGGACTTGCAGCCCTGTCGTCACTGCAGCAGCGACAGAGAAGCCCATGCCAATGCCCATGATGCCCCAAGTGCCCACATCCAAGCGTTTGCGTGGTTTGTACATGTCCACAATGCTGCGAGTGAAGTCCAAGGCATTCGCGCCTTCGTTGACCAAAATCGTGTCTGGGTAGGCTTTGAGGGTGTTTTTAATCACCGCCAAGGAACTTTGGTAGTTCATCGGGCTTGGGTTCAGCGTCAAGGTTTGCGCCATTTTGGCGACGTTGGTGTCGCGCTTTTCGTAAACAGGACCCAGCCAATCAGCACTAGGTTTTGCCATATTGGCAGCCTTCATAGCCTTGGTCAATTCAGCGACGCAAGAGCCAATATCGCCAACTACAGGGGCTGCAATGGCGACGTTGCTGTCT
>JAYVJL010000074.1:0-13193 GCA_043769295.1 Polaromonas sp.
ACCACGAGTTTGGCCGATTCTTTGTCGCCCGAACGCGCTAATTTGCTGACACGATGCAGGCCTTTTTCAACCGCCGTCAAATCGGCCAGGCACAGCTCGGTCTGGATGACCTCGATGTCGTCGATCGGGTCGACCTTGCCGGCGACGTGGATGACGTTGTCGTCCTCAAAACAGCGCACCACGTTGATGGTGGCGTCGGTTTGGCGGATGTGATCCAAGAACTTGTTGCCCAAGCCTTCACCCGTACTGGCGCCGGCGACCAAACCGGCAATGTCCACAAACTCCACAATCGCAGGGACGATGCGCTCTGGCGTGATGATGTCGGCCAGCTTTTGCAGGCGTGGGTCCGGCACCTCAACGACACCGACGTTCGGCTCGATGGTGCAAAACGGGTAGTTTTCAGCGGCGATGCCGGCCTTGGTCAAGGCGTTGAACAGGGTTGATTTACCGACGTTGGGCAAGCCCACAATTCCGCATTTCATGCTCGAAAATTCCTAAATTGATTCAAAAATATTGAAAGATACTTATTTTGCTATATTTTTAATAGCAGTCTAGGCAATAAATACGCCGGCTAGATGCCTATTTAGGCTCTATTTTACCTGTTTTAACGACTTTAGCCCTAAAAACGGGCTCAAAACACGTAGTTCGCCCCCACAGCCTGACCCACGCGCAGGGTTGCGCCCTCGCCGCTCAAAATGATCGCATTCATACCCAAAGTCACCGCGCCGTCCATCATGGGGTTCGCGCGGTAGCTTTGCAGGGTGTCAGCCACGGCTGTGCCTTGTTTGCCGGATTGCAGGTCGACGTCTGGCATGGTGCAGCGGGCGCAGGGTTTGACATGTTTGAGTTGTGCCTCACCTTGCTGGGTGGTGATGTGCAAAGTGTCCAAGCGGTCTTCGTCGTAGGCTTCGATGCCGGTCAACACCACATTGGGGCGCAAGCGCTGCATGGTGATCGCTTTTTCACCGGCGGCGGTGAGTTTGTCGTTCAGCACCTTGAGCGAGGCGCTACTTGTTACCAGCACCGCAAAACCGTCGTCAAAGCCATTTTTGGCTTCCACGCCGTTGGTCCACTTCAGGCTGGACAGGCGGGTTTGCTCCGGGTCAAAACGCACCAGTCGAACCGTCTTTTTCAAAAAGTCACTGAACCAAGCCGCCGCTTCGTCGCCCATGTCGAAAGCTTTGACGGTGTCGTCCCACACCTTCACGGTCACAGACGCGGCCACCTCGTCAATCGCCAGCTTCAGGGCAGACATGCCGGGCGCTTTGACGATCATGTCAAAACTGGTCAACATCGGCTGAATCAGCGCCATGCGCGGCAGCTCGCGTTGGGTGACAAACTCGCCTTGTTCATCCACCACCATCCAGGCGCGGTCCAGGTCCAGACCGGTGTCGGTCAGCACGGCTTCTTTCAGCTCAATGGCGCCGCAAGATTTGATGGGGTAGATGAAAAGTTGGGCGATTTTGGCGCGAACGTCGTATTGAACAGGGTATTTGGAGGTCATTTATTCATTTTACACGATTAATCACCCCTATTTTAGACTCTGTTTTGACGATAGCCGGCGTATTTATTGCCTATATTGCTATTTAATTTATAGCAATTAAGTACGACTGTGTGGTTTTTCTCAAGCTTTTACAATAGTTGTATGAGTCAACATTACGACATTTGCATTCAAGGCTCGGGTATTGTGGGCCGTACGCTGGCGTTGCTGCTGGCGCGTGAGCGGCTGCGGGTGGCGCTGGTCTGCACGCCATCGCCTGACACGACTGTCACATCAGCCCCAGAAGACGTGCGGGCGTATGCCTTGAATGCGGCGTCCCGGCAGTTGCTGGAGTCGTTGCGCGCCTGGCCGGACACGGCGCATGCCACGCCGGTGCTGGGCATGCAGGTACAGGGTGATGCCAAGGGTGCGTCGCAGGGCGTGGTCAATTTCAGCGCGGCGGCGCAAGGCGTGGCGGCGCTGGCCTGGATTGTCGACGTGCCGGCGCTGGAGGCACAGTTGGCGCAGGCGGTGAAGTTCCAGCCGTTGATTGAAGTGATAACGTCAACACCAGAAGCGCCTAACAGCACAGTAAGTACTTACTCGCACATTGAAAACCTGGGTATTCGCGCTGATTTGACCGTGATTTGCGAAGGCAAAAACAGCGTGACACGCCAGCAATTAGCCGTCGAATTTGACGTCACTCCCTACCACCAGCATGCCATTGCGGCGCGGCTCACGGGCGATTTGCCGCACGGTGGCATCGCACGGCAGTGGTTCACGGGCGCTGAAACCCAGGGCGAGATTCTGGCGTTTTTACCGCTTTCGGACCATTCAGAGGCAACTTCTGCATCAAATTCTGCCGCTGACGGGAACTCTGTGGCGCTGGTGTGGTCTGTCTCAACTGAACGTGCCAAGCACTTGATGGGCCTGAGCGCGGAAGATTTTGCAGACGCTGTGGCGCAAGCCAGCGGGCTGGCTTTGGGCGAGATGCAGTTGTACAGCGCGCGCGCGACTTGGCCTCTACAGTTGGCGCGGGCCAACCACTGGGTGGGCGTGGATGCGGTTTTGGGTCCTTGGGCGCTGGCGGGGGATGCGGCGCACACCGTGCATCCGCTGTCGGGGCAGGGTTTGAATTTGGGTTTGGCCGATGTGGCCGAGTTGGCGAAGGTGCTGGGCAAGCGGGAAAAGAGCGACTATTGGCGCAGCGTCGGCGATATGAAGCTACTGCGCCGTTATGAGCGGGCGCGCAAGTTGGACGTGCTGACTTTAGGCACGGTCACCGATGGTCTGCAGCGCTTGTTTGCACGGGGAAGCGAGGCGGAAAAAACGCCTTGGCAGTTGTTGCGTAATTTAGGGATGCAGGGTTTTGAGCGCAGTGGCGGCTTGAAGCACTGGGTGACCAAGCGGGCCATGGGCTTGTAGAGTCTTTGGATATTGGGTTATTGTTGACCCTTGATTTAGTTAAATGAGGACATGTATGTTTGCTTTGAAGACGATTTCGCGCCAATTACTGGCTGCAATGGCACTGGGGTTGTGCAGCTTGGCTGCGCTGGCCGATGATGCGGCCATCCGCAAAAACCTGGCGGAGCGCCTGCCGAATCTGCCGGCGATTGACGAGATCAGCAAAACGCCGATGGCCGGTTTGTTTGAAGTGCGCGTCAACGGCACGGACATCTTTTACACCGATGCCGAAGGCAACTTTTTGATCCAGGGCAGCGTGTTCGACACCAAGGCCCGCAGCAACCTGACCGAGGTCCGCACCACCAAATTGAGTGCGATTGACTTTGCTGCACTGCCGCTGAAAGACGCCTTCACCATCGTGCGCGGCAATGGCAAACGCAAGATCGCGGTGTTTGAAGACCCGAACTGCGGCTACTGCAAGCGCTTTGAACGCGACATGCAAAAGGTCGACAACGCCACCTTCTACATGTTCTTGTACCCTATTTTGGGTGCTGACTCGGTGACAAAATCCAACAACCTGTGGTGCGCCAAAGACAAAGCCAAGGCGTGGCAAGACCACATGGTGCGCGACACGGCCATTGCTACCGCCACCTGCGACACGGCGGCTGTGGCACGCAATGTCGAGTTTGGCAAAAAAAATAAAATCACCGGCACGCCGACCATGTTTTTTGCCGATGGCACACGCGTGCCAGGCGCGATTGACGCAGCGCAAGTTGAAAAGCTACTGGCTTCTGTGAAGTAAACAGGCATCATCTGGATGGACAGCCGAGCAGGAGGCATGCATTTGTTGCAAATTAGCAACTAGAGCGTGCCCAAATTCCGAATTATGTGGGGCTATGTCGCCTTCTACCGATTGCCAAGCGCTGCGGTTGGATTAAAAATGATGAGCCAACCGTGTTTTGGCGCATTTACTGACTTAGGAGTCCTTTATGGCCGGAAAATTTGAGATCAAGAAATCGAAAAACGATAAATTCTTTTTCAACCTGCTTGCCAGTAATGGGCAAATCATTTTGAGCAGTGAAATGTACGAGTCCAAAGCCAGTGCGCTCAACGGCATTGCCTCGGTACAAAAAAATGCCCCAGATGACAAGCGTTATGCCCGCCTGGAAGGCAAAAACAAAGCCTCGTACTTCACTTTAAAGGCCGGCAACCACCAGGTTATCGGTAAAAGTGAGATGTATGACTCCGAAAAAGCCCGGGACAACGGCATCAAGTCTGTTCAAACCAATGGCGCAAATGCCAAGACGGTTGATTCGACCGTCTAAGCTGCCCCTTTCAAGGTCTTGTGTTGAAGCGCTGCGTGGCATGGCCATTCAGCGCTTTTGTTTTGTGTACTCGTGACTTTGGCTGAATGCGTCTTGGGTTATTCTGTAGCCCATGAGCACCCCAAAAAAAACGCCGAAAACCACGTCTGCATCAGCGCCCATCCACTATGCTGTTGAGCCGCATGACCTGCATGCGCATCTGTTTCGCATCACCCTGACCATTGCGCAACCGGCAATGACACAGCATGTCTCGCTGCCGGTGTGGATTCCGGGCAGCTATCTGGTGCGCGAGTTTGCCAAGAATCTGCAAAATTTGACCGCCTCTCAAGGCAAAAAGTCGTTGGAGGCCGTGCAGTCAGACAAATGCTCCTGGCAGATCGACTGCAATCCGGAGCAGCCGCTGCGCATCAGCTACCTGGTGTTCGCGCACGACAACTCAGTACGCACCGCGTGGCTGGATGGTGCGCGTGGTTTTTTCAATGGCACCAGCCTGTGTTTGCGCGTGGAGGGGCAGGAAGATGCCGTTCACACCCTCGAACTCAAAGCCCCTACCGGCAGACGCGATTGGCAGGTCGCCACAGGTGCGACGCCGCTCAAAGTGTCCGCTGCAGGCTTTGGCAGCTACACCTTTGCCGATTACGACACGCTGGTTGATTGCCCGTTTGAATTGGGCGTATTTTGGCGCGGTGACTTCACGGTGCGCGGCGTGAAACACCAGTTTGTCGTCTCTGGCGCGGCCCCCACCTTCGACGGTGCGCGCTTGCTGGCGGACACCCGCAAGATTTGCGAAGCCGAGATGATCTTTTGGCATGGTGACGCAAAAACAGGCAAACAAAAACCACCCTTCAAAAACTACATCTTCATGCTCAACGCCGTGGATGACGGTTATGGCGGTCTGGAGCACCGCAATTCAACCGCGCTGATTTGCAAGCGCCATGACTTGCCGCGCCTGAACGAGGCCAAGCCATCGACGGGCTACACCACGCTCTTAGGACTCATCAGCCACGAATACTTCCACACCTGGAATGTGAAGCGTCTGCGTCCGCGCGATTTTGCGGACTACGATTACACGCAGGAAAACTACACCGAGCTGCTGTGGTTTTTTGAAGGCTTCACCAGCTATTATGATGACCTGCTGCTGCGCCGCGCCGGCTTGATCGACGATGCGCAGTACCTGAACCTGCTGTGCAAAACCGCCAACCAGGTGCTGCAAACGCCGGGCCGTGAGGTGCAGTCCGTCGCGCAGGCGAGTTTTGATGCCTGGGTGAAATACTACCGCCCCGAGCCGAACACCGCCAACGCCACGGTGAGCTACTACACCAAGGGCGCGCTGGTCGCGCTGTGTTTTGACCTGACGCTGCGCCTTGAAGGCCACTGTACGCTGGACGACGTGATGCGCGGCTTGTGGGCGCGCAGCCAAGCGCAGGAGGTCAAAGGCCCGATGTCGGAGCGCGATTTTGCAGCCGTGCTGCAAGAGCTTAGCGGCCGCTCCTTTGCCAAAGAAATTAACGCCTGGGTGCACGGCACGCGAGAATTACCAGTGCAGGCCTTGCTGACCCAACACGGCGTCAGCGTGAACGAGGACCCCGCGCAGCTGCAGCAATGCTTGGGATTACGCGTCACGGAAAAAGCCGGAGAGGGCATTCAAATCAAAATCGTGCTGCGCGGTGGCGCGGCAGAACAAGCGGGTTTTGCACCGGGGGACGAATGGCTGGGGATTGAACTGGACATCGACAAAGCAAAAACCAAAACCGCCCAAAGCTGGCGCATCCATGCGCTGGACGACTTGGCCTTGTATGTGGGCAACGGCAAGCAGGTGGCCGCCCTGGTTGCACGCGACAAACGCATCCTCAAGCTGCGGCTGAACCTCAACGCGCCAGACGCGTCCACGGGAAAAGCGGCTACCACTTGGCGACTTGCGGTGCAAGACGCCAAGCAGGTCGGGGCTTGGCTGGCGGTTTGATCCGCTTGCTTATTTAGAAGCCAGTTTGCGGCGTGCCAGCACGCCCTGTGACAATACTTCCAGCACATCGACGGAGTCGTTCCAGCCGATGCAGGCGTCGGTGATGCTTTTGCCGTATTCCAGACCGGCAACCTTGTCTTTGCCGGGGGTGAATTTTTGCGCACCGGCTTGCAGATTGCTTTCCACCATCACGCCGAAGACGCTGTGTGAGCCGCTGGCCAGTTGTGTGGCGATGTCTTTGGCGACTTCGATCTGCTTTTCATGCTGCTTGCTGCTGTTGGCGTGGCTGCAGTCAACCATCAAGGTTGGCGGCAGTTTGGCTGCGACCAGGTCTTTGCAGGCCGCAGCCACGCTGGCAGCGTCGTAATTGGGCGCTTTGCCGCCGCGCAAGATGACATGGCAGTCGCTGTTGCCGTTGGTTTGCACAATCGCCACCTGGCCGTTTTTGTGGATGGACAGGAAGTGGTGGCCGCCGGCGGCGGCTTGAATCGCATCGGTGGCGATTTTGATGTTGCCATCAGTGCCGTTTTTGAAGCCAATCGGCGCTGAGAGGCCGGAGGCCAACTCGCGATGGACCTGGCTTTCGGTCGTGCGGGCACCAATCGCACCCCAGCTGATCAAGTCGCCCAGGTATTGGGGGGAGATCACGTCCAAAAACTCACTGCCCGCCGGCAGGCCCATGCGGTTGATTTCAATCAGCAACTGGCGCGCCATGCGCAGGCCTTCGTCGATGCGGCAGCTCTCGTCAAGGTAGGGGTCGTTGATCAAGCCCTTCCAGCCGACGGTGGTGCGGGGTTTTTCGAAGTAGACGCGCATCACGATTTCCAACGTGCCGGCGTACTTGACACGCTGCTCGATCAGCTTTTTGGCGTAATCCTGCGCGGCGGCAGGGTCGTGGATGGAACAGGGGCCGATCACCACCAGCAGGCGGTCGTCTTTGCCAGCCATGATATGGTGGATGCTTTTGCGGGTGTTGCTGATGAGCGACTCGGCGGCGGTGCCGCGAATCGGGAAAAAGCGGATCAAATGTTCTGGGGGCGGTAGCACAGTGATGTCCTTGATGCGTTCGTCGTCGGTTTGACTGGTACGGTCGGTGATGTTGACCTGGTGGGCCGTTGCATCTTTTTGATACCACGCATCGCTGGCGCTGTTCTGTGCTGTCATGTTGTCGCTCCTGAAGTTTGAAATAAATGGGCTGGCTGTAAAAAACTGAGGCAAAAAAAAACCGCCGGGCTGTGGAGTCCGGCGGTTGTTTCGAGAAGGGTTTGCTTGGATGACTTGGTATCTACTTAAGCACTTGCCTCTCGTCCGCCGGGGACTGAGAACCAAAAATAAAAGTGAAAGTGTTCGAATCGCATTTGTTGCATGGCCTCAAATATAGCACACACCCATCTTTTATTGGCTGACAAACGCCATCTACCTGTCTTGAATGCAACTTCTGCGGGTCTTTTGCATCACACACGACATGCAAAAGTCTGAGAAAATAGCGTGATGAAACGTATTATTTATGCAACGGTAGGCATCGTGGTGATGGTCATCAGTGCGGGAGTTTTTTTGACTGCTGGGAAGGAAACCGCGCCAGAATCGACCTTTGTGTTGCTTGACGGCTCCAAGGTCTACACCGCTGATTTCAAAGGCAAGGTGATTTTGGTGAATTTTTGGGCTACTAGCTGTACGACCTGTGTGGCAGAAATGCCCAAAGTCATCGCCACCTACGACAAATTCAAAGCCAAAGGCTTTGACACCGTGGCCGTGGCGATGAGCTATGATCCGCCGGCGTATGTCGTGAACTACGCAGAAACGCGCAAATTACCCTTTAAGGTGGCGATTGACAACACCGGTGCGATAGCCAAAGCCTGGGGTGAGGTAAAGCTGACGCCGACCACCTACATTGTGGACAAACAAGGGCAGATCGTGAAGCGCTATGTTGGCGAGCCAGATTTTGTTGAATTGCACACCCTGATCGACAAATTGCTGGCGGCGAGTTAGATTAAATCAAGTCGAGCTAGACTGTCACAGCAGAAAAAAGCCAGATTTTCGAGAAAATCTGGCTTTAGCCGGCTTATGATATAACTATACTGCTATTTAAACGATAGTACGCCAGATCATCCTGACATCTTCACTTACTCTGCACGGAACGCATCGTGACAGGCTTTGCATGAGCCACCCACCGCACCGAACGCGACTTTGATCGTGTCCAGGTTGCCAGTTTTAGCGGCAGCCTCCAGCTTGGCAGCCTCAGCCACAAACTTGTCGCTGGATTCTTTGAACTTGGCCGCATCTTTCCAGATGTCAGGTTTGGCCCTGGACTTCAAACTCTCGGTATTTGGCGTAAAACCCGCCCAAGGCAAAGTGCTGAGTGTTGCCACAACGTGGGCGCTGTCTTGCGCCACTTTGGCATCAAAGGGAGCGCGGCCGTTAACCATGGCACCGATGCGGCCAAAGCTATTGGCCATGACGGTCAAGACGCTTTGACGATATTTCACCGCATCTTCGGGTTTTTGAAACTGGGCTGCAGCAGGGGATGCAAAAACGACAGCCGCGACGGCCAGAGCACAGGTAGAAGCGAACTTTGTTGCGACTGCTTTCATACTTTTCCTTTGAGGTGGGTTGGATGGATGGAACGGCGAGAAAATGATTGTTATTATGCTGACTGTGACCCCTTAAATAAGATCATTGGTAGGCTATTTGATGCGGGTATGTACTTATTTTTAACCGCTTTTTCGCACGCCACATGTATTGATCATGAAATCTACCCGCGTTTGGGATTTACCCACCCGAGTTTTCCATTGGACACTGGTTGTTTGCGTTATCGGCCTGGTTGTCACCGGCAGCACAGGCGGCAACGCCATGGTCTGGCATTTCCGGCTGGGCTACGCGGTGTTTACACTGCTGCTGTTTCGCTTGATATGGGGCATCATTGGCGGCAAATGGTCGCGTTTTGCATCGTTTATCTATGCCCCCTCCACCATCATCAAATATTTCAAGGGCCAAGGGGACCCGCACCACGTGATCGGCCACACGCCCTTGGGGGCCTTGTCGGTCTTTGCTATGCTGGCATTTTTAATGGCGCAGGTGGCAACAGGGCTGATCAGCGATGACGAGATTGCCGCCTCCGGCCCGTTGACTAAGTTTGTATCCAACACCACGGTAAGCGTGGCGTCCAGCTACCACAACGCAGTCGGCAAGCGCCTCATCATCGCTCTGGTGCTAATGCACGTGATCGCCATCCTGTTTTACCTGTTCAAGAAACGCGAAAATCTGATCAAACCCATGCTTCATGGCGACAAAGTCTTGTCGCACGACATTCCCGCCTCGCGCGACGATGCCGGCTCACGCGCGACGGCGGCAGTCGTTTTTTCGCTTTGCGCGAGCCTGGTCTACGGACTGGTCAGTCTGGGTGGCTAAATCAGTAGTCTGACCGTGGCAACAATAACGAATACGCCTCATATTCAACTGCGGCCCCTGCGGGATGCAGCTGATCTGGAAGCGACCCGGCTTATCTTTCGTGAATATGCGGCAGGCTTGGGGATTGACCTGTGCTTCCAGGATTTTGATGCCGAGCTGGCCGAACTGCCGGGCGACTACGCCCAGCCCCGTGGCACCTTGCTGCTGGCTTGGGTCAAGGGCACGGTGGCCGGTTGCTGCGCGCTGCGGCCACTGGACAGCAGCGATTATGCAAATGCCGCCGAAATGAAGCGCTTGTACGTGCGGCCCGCCTTTCGCGGCCTCGGTTTGGGTCGGCAATTAGCGCAAAGCATCCTGGATGCCGCGCTGTTGAACGGCTACGGCAGTGTCCTGCTGGACACCTTGAACGACATGGAAATTGCCAGAGCAATGTACGAAGACCTCGGCTTCAAGGAAATACCGCCCTACTATCACAACCCCTTGGCTGGTGCGCACTATTTGAAGGTTGATTTGTGAGATTAGATCCTCAAATACGACCTTAGCCGGCGTATTTATTGCACTATTTGCTATTTATTTTATAGCAATTTGCAATCTGATTGAACATAAAAAAGCCGACACCGTCTTTGCAGGCGTTGTCGGCTTGATGCATTTTGGATGCGGCTTAGCTTTTCGCCTGTGCCAGCATCGTCGCTGCATCGCTGACTTCAAACTTGCCGGGAGCTTCAATGTTGAGGGTCGCCACTTTGCCGTCTTTCACGAGCATGGAGTAGCGGCTGCTGCGCAAGCCCATGCCTTTGGCGGTCAAATCTAGCGTCAAACCGGTGGCTTTGGTGAAATCCGCAGAGCCGTCGGCCAACATGCGGACTTTGCCGACCGACTTTTGATCGCGCGCCCAGGCACCCATCACAAAAGCGTCGTTCACGCTGACGCACCAGATTTCGTCCACGCCTGCTGCCTTGAAAGCATCCAAGTTATCGACGTAACCAGGCACGTGTTTGGCTGAGCAGGTTGGCGTGAAAGCGCCTGGCAAGCCAAACACAGCAATGGTCTTGCCCGCAGTGGCTTGGGTCACATCGACCGCGTTGGGGCCGAGACTACAGCCTTCGCCTTCGGTGTCTGAAAACTCCATCAGAGTTGCTGCTGGTAGGGTATCGCCGACTTTGATCATGGTATCTCCTGTTTGATTGCTTAAAAGTAAAATGGGTTGAAGAAAAACAACCTTTCGATTGTCGTTAAATTCGAAGCCACAAAACAAAAACGGCTCACATAGTGAGCCGTTTTATAAGGACTTTAAGTTCAAAGCCTGTCAAATTGAGCAGACTTTAGACCCGCATCACTTAGACTTCGATGGCTTTCTGCACCAAACGGGTCGCAACCCAGTTTTTGGTTTTAGAAATTGGACGGCTTTCGGTAATTTCGACGGTGTCACCCAATTTGTACTCGCCTTTTTCGTCATGGGCGTGGTACTTACTGGATTTTCCAACGATCTTGCCATAGAGCTCGTGTTTCACACGGCGCTCGATCAGCACTGTCACTGTTTTGGTACGCTTGTCGCTGACCACCTTGCCAATCAAGATGCGCTTGAGGGATGTTTTAGCTTCCGTCATTCAGTTGCTCCTTATTTGGCGGATGTTGCAGCTTGCTTCTCACCAAGAATAGTCTTGGCGCGAGCAATATCGCGGCGCGCTGAGCGCAGCGTAGCGGTGTTGTTGAGCTGTTGCGTGGCTTTCTGCATGCGCAGACCGAAATGGGCTTTTTGCAAAGCTTTGACTTCGGTTTCCAGACCAGCAACGTCTTTTTGGCGTAATTCAGTAGCGTTCATATCATTTTCTCCTGATTATTGGCCAAGGGCGCGGGCGACAAAAGTGGTACGCAAAGGCAGCTTGGCAGCAGCCAAACGGAACGCTTCACGAGCCAACTCTTCAGGCACACCCACGATTTCAAACACGATTTTACCGGGCTGAATTTCAGCAACGTAATACTCGGGATTACCTTTACCGTTACCCATACGCACTTCAGCAGGCTTTTGGGAGATCGGCTTGTCAGGGAACACGCGAATCCAGATACGACCGCCACGTTTGACGTGACGAGAAATCGCACGACGTGCGGCTTCGATCTGGCGTGCCGTTAAACGGCCACGATCAGTACATTTCAGACCGAAATCACCAAACGCTACCGAGCTTCCTCGGGTAGCGACTCCGGTGTTACGGCCCTTTTGCTCTTTGCGGTACTTGCGACGAGCGGGTTGCAACATAATTATTCTCCTTTACCGTCAGCCGCTGCGGGGGCAGTGACAGGCGCGGCGACCTTGCGGACGCGCTGAACGGTAGATTTCGGTGCGTCGCTTACGCTAGCACCTGGGGCTGCAGAAGCAGTAGCTTCTGCAGGTTTGTCGCTGCCATCAGCAGGCGCAGCGTTGGCGCCAACGACACGGCGGGGAGCGCGTGCTGGTGGACGGTCTGAGCCTGGACGGTCGCCTGGGCGAGCATCACGACGTGGTCCACGTGGGCGACGGTCGTCTTCTGGACGAGGGGTGTCAACCACGGCAGGCAAGTCGGTACGACCCAAAGTGTCACCTTTGTAGACCCAAACCTTCACGCCAATAATGCCGTAAGTGGTTTTGGCTTCAGAAGTGCCATAGTCGATGTCAGCGCGCAAGGTGTGAAGAGGCACGCGACCTTCGCGATACCACTCGCAACGAGCGATTTCAATCCCGTTCAAACGGCCCGACGACATGATCTTGATGCCCAAAGCGCCTAGACGCATAGCATTTTGCATGGCGCGCTTCATCGCACGACGGAACATGATACGTTTTTCGAGTTGTTGCGTGATCGAGTCGGCAATCAATTTGGCATCGATTTCAGGCTTGCGCACTTCTTCGATGTTGACAGCGACGGGCACGCCCAATTGCTTGGCCAAATCACGTTTCAAGTTTTCGATGTCTTCGCCTTTTTTGCCGATCACCACACCCGGACGAGCCGAGAAAATCGTGATACGTGCATTTTTAGCAGGACGCTCGATCAAAACGCGCGACACAGATGCATTTTTCAGCTTGAGCTTCAGGTACTCGCGTACCTTGATGTCTTCAGCCAACATGCCAGCAAAGTCACGGTTGTTGGCGTACCAACGAGAAGCCCAGTTGCGGCTGATCGCTAAGCGAAAGCCTGTTGGATGGATTTTTTGTCCCATATTACTTCAGGCCTTTCAGTTGCCAACCGTCACGTACACATGGCACGTGGGTTTGCTGATGCTGTTACCACGGCCTTTAGCGCGCGCGGTGAAGCGTTTGAGCGTAGCGCCTTGTTCAACGTAGATGGTTTTCACCCTCAACTCGTCGATGTCAGCACCGTCATTGTGTTCGGCGTTAGCGATGGCAGACTCAAGCACCTTCTTGATGATCACGGCAGCTTTTTTCTGCGTGAACTCCAAAACATTCAATGCTTGGTCAACTTTTTTGCCGCGAATTAAATCAGCGACCAGACGGCCTTTGTCGACCGACAAACGCACGCCGCGCAGGGTTGCACGTGTTTCCATGGTCTTTCCTTATTTCTTCACGACTTTTTTATCAGCCGGGTGACCTTTGAAAGTACGGGTGAGTGCAAACTCGCCCAAC
>JAYVJL010000075.1:0-3591 GCA_043769295.1 Polaromonas sp.
AGCGCTGCGCAAGCTGACCGCGCACATCAAAAAGGCCAACTGCATGGTCATTTTCATCAACCAGATCCGCATGAAAATCGGCGTCATGTTTGGCAGCCCGGAGACGACAACCGGCGGCAATGCCTTGAAGTTTTACGCTTCAGTACGTCTGGATATTCGTCGTACCGGCACGATCAAAAAGGGCGACGAAGCGATTGGCAACGAAACCCGCGTCAAAGTGGTCAAAAACAAGGTCGCACCCCCGTTCAAAACGGCTGAATTTGACATCTTGTTCGGTGCAGGCATCAGCCGTTTGGGCGAGGTGATTGACCTGGGTGTGACGGCGGGGGTGGTCGAAAAATCAGGCGCCTGGTATGCCTTCAAAGGCGAGAAAATCGGCCAGGGCCGCGACAACTCCCGTGAATTTTTGAAAGAAAACCCGGATTTGGCGATTGAAATCGAAAACAAAGTGCGCGAATCGCTGGGCATTCCCTTGATTTCAGGCGGCTCCAACATCGCCTCGGGCATGTCAGGCACGCCAGCAGAAGAGAAAAAGCCGAAAAAAGAACGGAATTAAGCTCTTTTTGTTATAAAAATCTGAAATAAGTGCCAAATATGACACTAGCCAGCGTATTTATTGCCTAGACTGCTATGAATAATATAGTGAAAAGTGGTGATTCGGGCAGAACGGGCCGCACAGGTTTTGCCATCTCTCTCAAAGGCCGTGCGCTGCGCCTGCTCAGTGGCCGCGAATATTCGCGCGCTGAGCTGGAGCGCAAGCTGGCGGCTTTTGAAGAGATACCCGGCGAGCTGGCCAAGGCGCTGGACGAGCTGCAGGCCAAAGATTTCATCAACGAGCAGCGCGTGGTTGATTCGGTGCTGCACCGCCGTAGCGCCAAGCTGGGCACGGCGCGCATCAAGCAGGAGCTGCAAAGCAAGGGGCTGGGTGCGGGCGCGGTGCTGGACGCGGTTGATTTGTTGAAAAGCACCGAGCTTGAGCGGGCGCGGGAGGTTTGGCGCAAGAGGTTCGTAAAATCAGCAGAGGAAGCGCCTCCAGCGCGCACGAGCGCCGCTGAACGCGGCAAACAAATGCGGTTTTTGATGAGCCGAGGTTTTGGTTCAGAGGTGATTCGCCGTGTTGTCTCAGAGGCGGGTGACTCCTCTGACATCGATTAAAACAGCTTGGAAGTGGCTAAAATAGCCTAAAATAGTGCCATTTTAGGCTCTAGCCGGTGTATTTATTGCCTATACTGCTATTAAAAATATAGCAGTTAGTCAATGTTGAGCTTACAAACCCAGCATCAACCTCAGGTTCTGCACGGCTGCGCCACTCGCGCCTTTGCCCAGGTTGTCCAAACGCGCCACCACGACTGCCTGGCGATAGGCGTCGTTGCCAAAAACGCGCAGTTCCATCTGGTTGGTGTTATTTAACGCCAAAGCGTCCAGCTTGGTGATATCTGCCGTGGGCACCACAGACACCCAGGCATCCGAGCCATTTGACGCGGCATAGTGTTTTGACAGCACATCATGCAGGTCAGCCACAGTGGGCTTGCCAGGCAAACTGTCCAGATGCAGCGGCAATTGAACCAGCATGCCTTGGGCAAAGTTGCCGACGGCGGGAACGAACAGCGGGCGCGTCGTCAAGCCGGTGTATTTGACGATTTCAGCGATGTGCTTGTGTGCTAAACCGAGCGCGTACAGCTCAAAAGCCGGCGCTTCGCCTTTTTCATACGCTTCCATCATGCTGCGGCCGCCGCCGGTGTAGCCGCTCACGGCGGGCAGCGTCAGGGGGAAATTGGGGGGAATCAAACCCGCATCAACCAAAGGCCGAATCAGCGCAATCGCACCCGTGGCGTAGCAGCCGGGGTTGGCCACGCGGTCGGACTGCGCCACGGCGGCGCTTTGACCCCCTGTGAGTTCCGGAAAGCCGAACACCCAGCCAGCGGCGGTGCGGTGGGCGGTGGAGGAATCGATGATTTTTGGTTTTTTGCCTGCCAAGGTGTCGATCAGCGCGACAGACTCGCGCGCCGCATCATCGTGCAAACACAACATTACCAAGTCCGCCTGGGCCATCAGGTCGCGTTTAGCGACAGTATCTTTGCGCAGTTCGGGTGCGATGCCCAGCATTTGGATCGCTGGCATGGTTTTCAGGCGTTCACGAATCTGCAGGCCGGTGGTGCCTGCTTCGCCATCAATAAAAATTTTATAAATTTTGCTCATATGTATATTATAAAAATGTCTTAACTCTGGGTGAACCTGAATGAGAGGCAAAAGCTACGCAATTTTACCAACTGTAAGGTAAATGTTATTTTTGTGCAATGCAGCATGTTACAGTGCAGGGCTAAGTTTTTTGCCGTCTGGGTGCTGCTTTGGCGGCATCCATAGGCTTGCTTCGGTTAAGTTGTCGGTCCGTTTATCGTTCCATTTTTTTCAATATTTGAGAGAGCCTCATGAAAATTCACGAGTACCAAGGCAAGGACATCTTGCGTCAATTCGGCATTCCCGTACCACGCGGCATTCCAGCATTCACCGTGCAAGAGGCGGTTGAAGCGGCGCAAAAACTGGGTGGCCCGGTCTGGGTTGTCAAAGCGCAGATCCACGCCGGTGGCCGTGGCAAAGGCGGCGGCGTGAAGCTGGCGCGTTCGATCGACGAAGTCAAAAAAATCGCGGGTGAAATTTTGGGCATGCAGCTCATCACCCACCAAACCGGTCCTGAAGGCCAAAAAGTCCGCCGCTTGCTGATCGAAGACGGTGCAGACATCAAAAAAGAATATTACGTCTCCGCTGTGACCGACCGCGCCACCCAGCGCGTCGCGTTCATCGTCTCCTCCGAAGGCGGCATGGACATCGAGCACGTGGCTGAAACGACGCCCGAGAAAATCATCACCGAGTTTGTCGACCCAGCCTTGGGTTTGACCGACGCGCAAGCCAAGAAGCTGTCCGACAGCATTGGTGTGCCAGCGGCATCCACCGCGCAGTGCGTGGACATTTTGCAAAAGCTCTACAAGGTCTACATGGACACCGACGCATCGCTGGTTGAGATCAACCCGATGATTCTGGAAGGCAACGGCGGCGTGAAAGCCATCGATGCGAAATTCAACTTCGACGCGAACGCCTTGTTCCGTCACCCGGAAATCGTCGCTTTGCGTGATCTGGACGAAGAAGACCCGGCCGAAGTCGAAGCCAGCAAGTTTGACCTGGCCTACATCAGTCTGGATGGCAACATTGGTTGCCTGGTCAACGGCGCCGGTTTGGCCATGGCGACCATGGACACCATCAAGTTGTACGGCGCAGAGCCGGCCAACTTCCTGGACGTCGGCGGCGGCGCAACGCCTGAGAAAGTCACCGAAGCTTTCAAGATCATGTTGAAAAACCCCAAAGTGAAGGCCATCATGGTCAACATTTTCGGCGGCATCATGAAGTGCGACACCATCGCCACCGGAGTGATCACCGCTTGCAAAGCCACCAACCTCAGCGTGCCATTGGTCGTGCGCATGAAGGGCACCAACGAAGAGTTGGGCAAGCAAATGTTGAAAGACTCCGGTCTGCCCATCATCAGCGCCGACAGCATGGCTGAAGCGGCTGAAAAAGTAGTTGCCGCGCTCAAGTAAG
>JAYVJL010000076.1:0-54626 GCA_043769295.1 Polaromonas sp.
CACCCCAAGGCTCGGTGCTACCTACCCGCCATCTCAGCGAACCGCCTCAAAGATGGCCTATTTGGTATTGCTGCGCGTAGAGATTGCCCGTTTCACCCGAATTGAATCGACTCGTCTCTGTTGCTCTGATCCTCACCTTATACCGACACTTGCGTGGCGGTTTTCAGTGGACAGCCGTTAGCTGCTACGCTGTCCTATGCAGTCCGGACGTTCCTCCAGTGCTTGGTTTCCCAAATTGCACCAGCGACGGTCTAGCAAGCTTCACCCATGCATTATCCCATCAAGCAGCACAGTAAAAACAGCAGCGGAACCCTACTTGTCAAATTGCCACACCAAGCCGATGTTGTAGCCAATAACATCGATACCAGGATTCGGATTGGTCATGCCCCGGTTAGAGTGGTGGGTGAAGTATCTGCCAGCTGTAATGGCGAGCTTATTGCTGATCTGGTGGCGCACACCCAACTGGGCGAACCAGTTAAACGCCAGATTTTGGCCCTGCCCGCCCTCGACATGCTTGGCATTGGTCAAGCCAACGCCTCCACCAATTTCATAAAACAAGGCGTTTTTTTGATCTGCCGACCACAGCTCTATCGACGGCGCAGCGGCAAAGGCGATGTAGTAGTCTTCCGGCCCTTTGATGAAGGTTTCTGCAATCACGGCCAGGCGATTGCGTACCGCCAAACGTGCGCCACTGTCACCATGCCACAAATCGAACGCCGCAGGACTGCGCCAAGCCAGCTGCGCAGGTGCGATGACGTAGTTCAACGGGGAGTTGTGCTTGATTTTGGTTAGATAACCCGCCTCTGCGGCAACTTCCCAATGATCTGCAGGATGGTCTTGCGCTTGTATGCAGACCGAAATCAGCAAAGACCCCGTGAAAAGGCCCGTTCTTATCGATTTTAATTTTTGGTACATGGCTTTGAATACATTTCATCACACTAATTCTGATAATAACAGCCGATGACAATCAGAGCCAATACTCCCACATGCGTGCAATCATCTCTTTAAAGTGTTGGTCCAGCGCGCGGCGTTCCCACTGTTCCAGAACAACAGCATCCGATGCAGCTAAATCTTTGTTGAACAGGGCTTGGACCTGCTGTCCGAACCCGGCTCCCAAGACAACTGCATTCAACTCATGGTTGTGCAAAAAGCTCCGCCAGTCAAGGTTGGTTGACCCAACCGTGGCCCAGACGCCGTCAATCAGCGCTGTTTTTGAATGCAAAATAACGCCACGCCGGTGGTAGATTTTTACTCCTGATTTAAGCAATTGTGTGTAATAAGCGCGTCCTGCATGAAGTACCAACCAGGAGTCGGTCTCACTTGGCAAGATCAATTTCACATCAACACCACGCTTCGCCGCAGCTTCAAGTGCGGCAAGCAGTTGGGGGTCTGTGGCAAAATAGGCATTGATCACTTGTACGCTGATAGCTGCATTGCCGATCGCAGAGAGCAGCGTGGCATAAATGGCACTGAAATGTTCGTCGGGGGAGCTGCCTATGGCGCGTACTATCTGCTGACCCATTGGCACTTGCGGTGGAAAATAATTTTTTGCTGCCAGCGCTTGCCCCTTTTGCTTTTTCCAAGTAGCCAGGAACAGCTTTTGAAACTCGGCTACGACAGGTCCTTTCAGTTGCAAATCGGTATCACGCCAAGCGAGACTACCATTTGATTCCTTGCGGGAACTTTGACTGAACGAACCACCGGAATAAACACTACTGATGTTGATACCCCCTAAAAAAGCGATACGACCATCAACAATCAGCAATTTGCGATGGTCACGCTGGTTCAATGTCCAGTCCTTGCGTGATACCAGGGGATTGAGAGGATTAAACTCAAGCACATTGACGCCGCTATCTGTCATTTTTTTGAAAAATTCATTCGGTGTACCGAACGTCCCTGCACTATCTCGAATCAGGTTGACCTGCACACCCTGTTGTTGCTTCTCTATCAATACCTGCGCAAAGCGCTGCCCGACCTCATCATCATCCATGACATATGTTTCCATATTGATGTGGTCTTTCGCTTCGAGAATCGCCGCATACATGGCCTGATAGGTGGTTGGCCCATCCTGCAGCAAAGTGACATGATTACCGGTGCTCAGCGGTGTACCGACATTGCCTCCTCTAATGCAAGATGACGGTCCAAGATAGCCAGATCCTTTCCGTTTCGACGAAGCCTCTCCAGAATTACCTTGCTCTGTTGTGCTGATAACGGTCCGCGTGCCCCTTTCATGACCATGGATGAAGCTGCTGGCCTTGCCAAGTCTGGGATGATCGTAGGAAGGCTGCTGCAGCTGCACAAAGCACTGAAACCCATAGCACTCAGCGCTATGATTAAAAGTCCAATAGGACCGCGAGATCGAAGTATGCCTAAAAAATTGATGTGCATTAGATCAACTTCATGGCTGGGAAGTCACCCGCCAAACGACATTACCGACATCATCAGCAACAAGCAACGCACCTTTCTTGTCAATAGCAACGCCGACGGGTCGTCCATAAGCTTCACCCTCTGGACTCAGAAAACCAGATAACACATCCATGGGCAAACCCGTGGGATGTCCATGATCAAAGGCGACAAAGATAACTTTATAACCACTATGAGGACGGCGATTCCATGAACCATGCTGCCCGATGAACATGCCGTTTTTAAAGCGCGCTGGCAGTTTATTACCTATGGAGGACACCAAACCCAGCGGGGCTGTATGTGAACCCAAAGCGTAATCTGGTGCGATTGCACTGCTTACTAAATCAGGCCGTTGTGGCTGAACACGCTGGTCGACATGCTGTCCAAAATAACTGTATGGCCAACCATAAAAGCCACCTTGGCGCACCGAGGTCAAATAGTCGGGGACCAAATCGCTACCCAGTTCGTCGCGTTCATTCACCACTGTCCACAAGGTGTTCATGTCTGCCCACGCTAACCCATTGGGATTTCGCAGACCGGATGCAAAAATACGATGCGTCCCGGTCTTTATGTCAATCTCCCAGATGGCCGCTCGTTCAGCCTCCACATCCATGCCGCGCTCAGCAACATTGCTGTTGGAACCCACGGTGACATACAGCTTGCTGCCATCTTGGCTGGCGATCAAGTTCTTGGTCCAATGATGGTTGATAGGACCTGCAGGCAGATCAACTATTTTGATGCCGACATGTTTGATATGGGTATCTCCCTCCGCATAAGGGAAACGCCATACCGCATCGGTGTTGGCGATAAAAAGCTCACCGCCAACAAGCGCCATACCGAAGGGTGAGTTCAAGCCCTCCAGCAGAACACTGCGAAAATCTGCCACCCCGTCACCGTCCGTATCTCGCAACAGCGTGATGCGGTTGGCACTGGGCACACCCGCGCCAGCCACCTTCATGACCAAGCCCATCATCCAGGCTTTTATACTTTTACGACCATCACTCTTGGCCGGGGCATTACTCTCGGCCACAAGCACATCGTTATTGGGTAGAACAAGCAACCAGCGGGGATGGTCAAGCTCGCGAGCAAAAGCAACCACGCGGGTACCCTCCGCCGAAATTGGCGCACCACCAGTCGACCACCGCCTTGCAGGCGCGATATTCACAGTCGGCAGCAACGTCAATACTGGCTGAGGCAGCACCGGACGAGGTCCGATGCCATCCGTGGGTTGCAGTTTGGATACCTCGCTACAACCCAACATCATCAACGACAGCGCGCATATCAACGGAAACAACACGCGTCGTGGATTTTGCATCCACGCTATAGCATCACTGCATGTCACAACCGTCCCATTAAAAGCAAAACAACGATGACAATCACTATCAAACCAATGCCACCGCTGGGTCCGTAACCCCAGTTCTTGCTATGAGACCAAGTGGGAACGGCACCGATCAGCATCAGGATCAAAACAATCAACAATATGGTACCTAAGCTCATGTTCTTCTCCTAAAAATTATTTCAAACCAATTTATTTTGCAGGAACGGTTTCGGATGGCACCACAATGACGGCGGTACTTCCGCCAGCTCCTGTTTTACCTGTATCACCTTTGTTACCATCATTGCCTTGATTACCTTGGCTCCCAGTCGCACCTGTATTGCCAGTGTTTCCAGTGCTACCTGTACTGCCAGTACTTCCTGTACTTCCGGTATTACCTGTAGCTCCCTGCGGACCTGCAGGTCCTGGGACGACAACGGCTCCTGGGACGACAACGGGTGTCGTTGGCACGACCACGGTGGGCCTATCACAAGCGCTCAAAGAAGCCAACAAAACAGAAACCAATATTAATTTTTTCATATCAAACCTTTTTATAAAATTTACTTACCAACTAAAAACAAGATGGCTCACGCACATCATACGCGCGGCATCAATTCACGGGAACGGTCGTCACTGTTTCACGCAAAATTCCACCCTCGGCGACGCTGCCATCCGCATTGCCTTCGCCCCTCAACCGAGATTCGCAATCACGACGATCATCACCTTTAAGGGCATTGCAACGTTGTAATGCGTTGCTTTGTAGCGTTTGTTGATAACTTTCGGTGCCACGTCTGTAGTCAGACAGTGTTTTATTGGCTTCAGCGATGCATGCGACGCGCATGCTCTTGGGTGACTCGTTTCTGCATGCCGCCATTTCGTTCTTATAGTTTGCAGCAGCATTGTCAAAATCACCTGCTCCATATGCAGTCGCCGTAAGCAAAACTAACATAGCGCCCGTCATGGCTTGCGGACAATAACGAAGTCGGGTAGTTGTGTTGGACATGACGAATCCTTTTGGAATTAAGAATGAAAATCAACGCATGCCCATCTCAAGACGAGGACGATCAAGCACAACGATTTGCCCTCTACTGTACTTGATGATGCCAGCCTGCTGTAATTTCAGCGCTGCGGCCGTGACCCCCTCACGGCGCACACCAAGCAAGTTGGCCATCAACTCTTGCGTCATTAAAAGCATGTCTGATGGCAGGCGATCCAAGCCTAGTAGAAGGCGACGGCACATCAACTGGTCAATGGAATGGTAACGATTACAGGCTGCCGTTTTTGCCACTTGAGCAATCATGGCCTGCGTGTACTGAAGCAACATGTGTAATACCGCGCCAGCCCGGTCGACTTCATCTTTAACCAGCTGAGCACGCAAACGATAACCAAAGCCGGCACTTTGCACGACCGCCTGGTTTGGGGTTGTGTTACCCCCCATGAAAAGCGAAATACCGACAACACCATCGTTGCCTACCACTGCCACTTCTGACGATGACCCGTCTTGGGTCATATAAAGCAAGGATACAATGGCGGTGGTCGGAAAATACACATAGGGTGATGTTCGGCCCGACTCGCTGAGCACCTGACCAAGGCTCAACTCCACCAGCTCCATAGATGACTCCCAACGTGCCCATTCAGCATCCGGCAATGTGGCCAGGAGCTGGTTTTGGCGAGGATGAGGTGTCTGATGATGAGATTCGTACATGGGACTCTTAGCGTTGTTTCGAGCCTTGATCATCAAATCAAAGATTCATCTTTGATATAGGCGAAGAGCGTAAAAATATGTCGGTTTGCACCTACATAACCCAGTGCTTGGCATCATAAACTTAATTTACCGCAGAGAAAATTATGTTTATTGGATATGTACGCCAACGCACAAAGACTATGGCTGCATTCTTTTACAATTTCAATATTAGCAAATATAGGATGCGTTAAACCGCAAGAAAGAATTCATGAAAATCTCACGCAATTTTTCAAAATCCGCTGTCGGTTTACTTCCAACTCTTCTTACAGCTTTTCTAGCGGGTTGTGGTGGTGGTGGCAGTGGTTTGGACCCCATATTGGGCAGCGATGGCTCCACCGCTAGCGTTGGGAATGCAACACCGGGTACTGGGGTGACTAATAACAATCCAGTCACACCCAACACACCCAACACACCAAACACGCCTAACATGCCTAACACTCCAGTCATGAATGCTTCAGTGAACGCGCCAAGTTTAGGTACAGCATCTACTTTCGGCGTTTTCGGTGGTGGGGCTGGTGCGACCAACCAAGGCGTCAACACCATCGTCAATGGCAACCTTGGAACCACAGCGGCTTGCTCACTGAATACCGGTTTCCACGATGCTTCCAATTTCTATGACGAGACACCGCTCAATAAAGGAGGCGTGAACGGTACTATTTATTGTGGTCCTCCCGCACCCGGTACGGTTGCCACCCTGGCCATTGCGACCCAGGTCAAGGCGGACATTCAAAACGCCTACAACACGCTCGCCGCCATGCCTCCGGGTAGCGATCCTGGTGCAGGTCAGCTAGGCGGCCTGGTCTTGGCTCCGGCTGTGTACACGTCTGCTGGCGGAACATTCAACCTGACCAGTGGCAACCTGACACTGGATGGTCAAGGCAACAGCAACGCCGTATGGGTGTTCCAGAGCTCCTCTGCCCTCACGGTCGGCCTGAGCGCCACACCACGCAGCGTCAATTTAATCAACGGCGCACAAGCGAAAAATGTATTTTGGAAGGTCGGCAGCGCTGCCCGCATTGAAAACGGCAGCACCATGGTCGGCACCATCATCGCGCCGGCCGGCGTCACCATTTCGACCGCCGGGCAAACTGCGCAAACCACGCTGATTGGCCGTGCACTGAGTCTCGTCGCATCGGTCACCATGGTTAACACCACCATCGTGGCACCTTAAAACCCTTCGGCGTCCCTACTCATACTAAAAAAGAACATCATGAAAACCATTCAAACCCTGCGCCTGCTGAGCCTTGCCGGACTTGGCTCTCTGTTATCTATTACCGCCGTTCATGCTCAAGTTGACAGCTATTACTATGGTGGAGCAGGTCTTGGCCAATCGAGCGCACAAATCGACGAATCCCGCATCTCCAAGCGTCTGATCTCCGAAGGAGCCAGTCAAACCAGCATGACAAAAGACGAGCGTGACACCGCATACAAAGTGTTTGGCGGTTACCAGTTCAACCGCAACTTCGCAGTTGAGGGGGGCTATTTCAATCTGGGTCAATTCGGTTTCCAATCCACAACCGTGCCACTCGGAAGCTATGCAGGTCAAATCAAACTACAAGGTGTCAACCTGGATTTGGTCGGCACCCTGCCCTTAAATGAGCGCTGGTCGGCTATCGCCAGGGTGGGCGCGCAATATGCCAACGCACGTGATAGCTTCAGCAGCACAGGTTCTGTGCGTATCCCCAATGCAAATCCAAGCAAAAATACCGCCAACTACAAGCTCGGTTTGGGTGTTCAATACGAAGTCAACCCCTCTATGCTTGTGCGAGCCGAGGCTGAACGCTACCGCATCAACGACGCCGTAGGCAACCGTGGTGACATCAACGTGTTCTCCGTCAGTTTGGTGGTACCTTTCGGCCGCACCCCCGCGCCTGTCGTGCGCGCGGTGGTTGCGCCCGTATATGTGGCTCCAGCTCCCTTGCCTGAACCCGTCACCGTTGTAGTTGTGACTCCACCACCTCCCCCCGTTGTCATGGCACCCGCGCCGCGCCGCGTCAGTTTTTCGGCAGATTCGCTCTTCACATTTGACAAAGCGGTTATCCGACCTGAAGGCAGAGCAACACTTGACACTTTCGCGATGGAGCTGAAAAACACAAAATTTGATGTCATCAAAGTTGAGGGACATACCGACCGGCTGGGTTCAGACGCCTATAACCAAAAACTCTCCGCACAACGTGCCGAATCAGTCAAAAGTTACCTTGTCGGCACGGGCGGGGTTGAAGCCACCAAAATCTCGGCCGTGGCAAAAGGAGAGCTTGAACCTGTAACAAAGCCAGAAGACTGTATCGGCACCAAAGCATCACCCAAACTTATCGCCTGCCTGCAACCCGATCGTCGGGTAGTGGTAGAAGTTTCAGGCACGCGGTAGCAAATTAATAACGGAGATCAAGCCTAGACTTTAGCCTCGAACTTTCAAGAGCGGGCTGGGCTTGATTTCCCAAAAAATTTACCATCTCAGTACACCGCCATTGGCGGAAGCAGACGGTCGTATTCTTTTTTAACCACAGCATAGCATTCGCAGGTACGTTTTTCTAAACCCTGTCGATTCAACACCGAAATGTGGCCACGCGCATAGCGGATCAAGCCCGCCTCCTGCAATTTGTGCGCAGCCTCAGCCACCCCTTCACGGCGAACGCCGAGCATGTTCGCGATTAACTCTTGGGTCATTACCAATTCGTTGACCTGCAAACGATCCAGACTGAGCAACAGCCATCTGCACAGTTGCTGATCGAGTGAATGGTGCCTGTTACACACGGCTGTTTGCGTCATTTGGGTGATCAGCGCCTGGGTGTAGCGCAGCAACAAATGCAACACAGGACCGGCTTTGTTGAACTCATCTTTCATGGCCTGCGCCTCCAGCCTGAAACCTTGTCCCGCACTTTGAACCACGGCACGGCTGGGCGTTGACTCGCCGCCCATAAACAAAGAAATACCCACAACACCGTCGTTGCCGACAACAGCAATTTCCGCTGAAGAGCCATTTTCCATGACGTATAGCAAAGAAACAATGGCTGTTGTCGGGAAATAAACATGGCTCAAGACTTTGCCCGACTCATACAAGACCTGCCCCAATGGCATATCAACGGCCTCCAGCAAGGGCGACCAACGCTGCAAGATATCTTCTGGCAAATGCTCAAGTAAACGGTTCTTTTTGGGGTCCAGGTGAGTGCTAATTGCGTGCTCCAGTATTCTGATTTTGGATGATTATCGTTGATAAAAGTTCAACAGACTTTTCATCCGCGTCTGCACTGAAATCTGCTCTGGTCTATATCGATGTTATTGAAGCACATATGCTTACAGCTTCAAACACAGCCTATGTACGCCAGCAAACAGACGGCGCAGGGCAGACCTATTAAAGTTTGATTGTTGGTGCTGATTGCAGGATTTTTACCTTTTAATCAGGTTTGCCAACTGGTCTTAAATTGAGAATTTTAGAAAGTAGGTTGCTATGAATACATTACAGAAATCTGCACTTAGTGTGGTACTCGGCGTGAGTTTGCTTGGCATGGTCGGCTGTGCGGGCATGTCACAACGGGATCAAAATACAGCAATTGGCGCGGGCCTTGGTGCCGTGGGTGGTGCCATACTGACCGATGGTAATCCAATCGGCACGATTGGCGGCGCCGCTGTTGGCGGCGTCATCGGAAACCAGGTACGGCCTTAACATTCAGTTAACACTCGGTTAACACCCGTTAAGACCTGGTTAATATCGCGGTATTGGTCGAGCGACTTGGTCAGGTCGTGCTGTGTACGGGTTAGGAACCAGTGGTTTCTAACCCTGTTTTTGTTTGCCAAATTTGAGTATTCTTGTGGCCAGCAGTGTTTCAGCAAAAAAGCATACCAATGCCAACAGGAAACAGCTCACGCCGGACAGAAATGAAACAGTCGCAACACGCAGGATATTGATCTCTGTCGTTTCACCCAAAAACAAGGCCACAATGGTCAAGCCGATCAACATGGCGCAAAACGTCAGCATGGCAATGCAGGCATTGACCAACCAGCCGCGCAAGCGCAGCCGTTCCAGCTCTTGGTAGGCCGCAATCATCGGATTGTCTGGGCTTGCCGCTTCAATACGGTCTTCCAGCAGACGGGCCCGGTCAATGATGCGCGCCAGCCTGCCTGCAACGGTCCCTATCATCCCGGACACCGCTGTCAACAAAAACACAGGGGCCACCGCCAGCTGGATGCCATGGGTGACCGTGCCAATTTCAGAAGCAAAAAACATATGTATTCCTCAATGTGCCCACACGTTCAATTGGGTCAAGGCTAGGCATTGCAACCCGCTGACAACACCAGTATCGCACCATCACCCACGCAAAACAGAACGCATCAAGGCGTTCTCCTGATGTCACAACTTGCCGAGCACAGTGCGTGCAACTTCGACGAAACCTGCACCCCGCTCAGTCTGGGTGACATAGCGCGGCAGATACTGCAACTGCGCGGCGCAATGGCGAATATTGGCGACACCCACACTGTGCTTGAAATGCCTGAACATCGCCTGGTCGTTGCCAGAATCGCCCACAAACACCCAGTTGTCCAGTTCATCCGCCAATTCACGTTCAAACAGCTCTCGCACAATCCACTGCGCGCCTAGCCATTTGTCAAACTGGCCAAAACAACCGTGGATGTGGATGCTGCTGACCGTGGTTTGCATACCCGCCTGCTTGAGAACCGCCAGGATGTCCTGCACGGTCTCAGGTGGCAGATTTTCAAACTCCTGGTAGTCAAACGCCAAATCAGTCTCTCGCCCCGCATGGTCACGCGACAACACCGCACTTGGCACCTGCGCCAGCACCTGCTGCGCGATGTGCGCCATACGCGCCCGATTGTCCGTACGTGTAGCAACATCTTGTTGATACAGTTTTGATAGCATCTTAGGCAATAAATACGGCGGCTGCATGCCAATTTGAGCGGTATTTTTCGCTAAATCAGCTGATACGCCCTCAGATTCAACCATTTTCAGCGCGACTGCGCCGTTTTCAACCACGATGGCGTCTACCGGCAAACGGGCGGCCAAAGGCTCTGCCCAGCCGACCGGCCGGCCGGTGATGGGGATGACGTGTAACCCCGCCGCCTTCAAGTCTGTCAAAGCCTGCAGCGCATCGGGGGTGATCGACCCATGCGTCGTCAGTGTGTCGTCAATGTCGGTGAAGACACCGATGATGTTGCGGCGTTGCTCAACAGGCCAATCTGAGAGCGATTTCATCGCGCTACCCCGCCCGTTGGGCACCCCTTCAAAATGAAGGGGAATGAAGTCAATACTGCCAAATTCCCCCTCATTTTGAAGGGGTGGCGCGTAGCGACGGGGTAGTTGACTTAGCCCGCATTCTGCAACGCCAAACCCGCATGTTCGCGCAGTGGGTGAAAATGGATCTTCGGGAAGCGCTCCTGCGCCAAGCGCACGTCGTATTGCGACGTCGTCAGGTACGCCAGCGTGTTCGCCGCATCACGCGCCATGCGCTGTGGGTAGGCGTTGACGAATTCTTGCAGTTCTTTCGGCGTATCAGCCGTGATCCAGCGCGCACCGGTGTACTGGCTGCCTTCCAGGCGAATGTCGGCATCGTACTCGCCTTTGAGCCGATGCTGCACCACCTCAAATTGCAGTTGACCGATCGCGCCCAACAGCATGTTGCCACCCATTTCAGGACGGAAAACCTGAATTGCGCCTTCTTCGCCCAGCTGCGCCAAGCCTTGTTGCAGCTGTTTGGTCCGCAACGGATTCCGCAGCACCACGGTCATGAACATTTCAGGGGCGAAAAACGGCAGGCCGGTGTATTGCAGGTTGATCGAGCCGTCGGTAATCGTGTCGCCCAGCTGCACGCCGCCATGGGTGGTGAAACCCACGATGTCGCCCGCGTAGGCCTCTTCCACGGCTTCACGGCGTTGTGACATAAAAGTAACCACGCTGGTCGGACGCAGTTCTTTGCTGGTGCGCATGACCTTAAGCTTCATGCCCGGGGTGTATTTGCCCGACGCCATGCGGACGAAGGCGATACGGTCGCGGTGGTTGGCGTCCATATTGGCCTGCACCTTGAACACCACGCCACTGAAGGCTTTGTCCTCGGGCTGCATGACTTTGACCACCGGCTGGCGGTTGACCTGTGTGGTACTGGTGCGGCTTTGCGGGCTGGGGGCCAGGTCGACCAGCGCGTCCAGCACCTCCATCACACCAAAGTTGTTCACACCCGAGCCAAAGAACACCGGGGTTTGCTTACCTGCCAAAAACGCTGCGTGGTCCCAGGTGGGGGACGCGCCGGTGGCCAGCTCCATGCTTTCCGCCGCCGCAGCCCACTCGTCGCCAAAACGCGCCAGCAAAGCAGCAGAGTCGGTTAATGGAATCGCATCAAAATCTTGTGGCAGGCGTTCGCTGCCGCTCTCAAACACGGTCATCGTCTGGGTGCGTAAATTCACAATACCGCCAAACGATTTACCTTGACCAACGGGCCAGGTCATCGGCACGCAGGGCATGCCCAGCTCGCGCTCGATTTCGTCCAAAATATCCAGCGGCTCGCGCACTTCACGGTCCATTTTGTTGACAAAAGTGATGATGGGCGTATCGCGCTGGCGGCACACCTCAATCAAACGGCGGGTTTGTGCCTCCACGCCGTTGGCCGCGTCAATCACCATCAACGCAGAATCGACCGCCGTCAGCACACGGTAGGTGTCTTCCGAGAAATCTTTGTGGCCGGGGGTATCGAGCAAATTAATCACATGGTCGCGGTAAAGCATCTGCATCACACTGGAGGCCACCGAAATACCCCGCTGCTTTTCAATCTCCATCCAGTCCGACGTGGCGTGGCGCGTGGCTTTGCGGGCCTTGACCGAACCGGCGATCTGAATCGCACCTGAGAACAGCAAGAGCTTCTCCGTCAGCGTGGTTTTACCCGCATCGGGGTGAGAAATGATGGCAAAGGTGCGGCGGCGGCGGGTTTCGGAGAGGAAAGACATGGGGTTTTTATAAGCGCAGAGCAAGGTAGGAGCAACCCATGATTTTACCTAAGCAGCTTTGGCTCAAGAGCTCCCGTTTTGAAGGGCCATCGGGGATTTTCCTTAAAATTCAGTATTTTTAGAGTATTTTTAGCCTCTAGCCGGCGTATTTATTGCCTAACTAGCTATTATAAATACAGCAAAAAGCAATTTTACTCACCCCAAGGCAACATCAACGTCACAATACTCAGCTTCGCGAACTCGGGCTCAAACTCATCAATGATCTTTTGCGGCTCGGGACAAAGCGTGGCATCGCTGATGACACCGAATTGCACACCGCCGCCGTAACTCAAAATCGACACGCCCAGCCCGACGCTGCCACTTTGCGGCACCCAAAACAGGCTTTGCTCCAGCGTGGAGCCGCAAAACTTGAGCTTTTGCGCGGGGCCGGGCACATTGGTCATCACCGCTGTGGTTTTCTTGGAGAAGAGGTTGAGCAGCGCTTCTTGCGCGGGTTTGACCAGGGTGCCAGCTACAGCTAGCATGCCAAAAGCCAGCAGCGGTTGCATGCTGCCTTTGAGCTGGTTCATGCGGCGGCGTACTTCGTAGACGCGTTCGATGGGGTTTTCAATGCCGATGGGCAACACCAAGGGTGCCAGGCCGAAATTATTGCCTAATTTATAGGCATGTTCCAACGGCCGAAGGTTGACGGGAACCATGGCGCGGATTTCCTGGCCATCGACCTTGTCACCAAAAGAACGCAAATACGCACCGATCGCACCTGCAACGCAGCTGAGCAGCACGTCGTTGATGGAGCAATTGAGCGCTTTGCCCACAGCTTTGACTTCGGCCAGCGGGATGGGCTGGCACCAGGCCACGCGTTTGGTCGTGCCGGGTTTGCCTTTGAGGCGGGTGGCGGAATCATCGGGCATCAACACCAGTGCAGCGGCGTCTGCCGCCAATTGGTGGGCCAACTGATATGTCGTTTGTGCCATGTGGACGGAGCTGGCCACGCCTTGCTTGGGGTCGCCCAGCATTTCAAACGAGTTGGCCAAACCGTCGCCGGTTTTACCCAGCGTTTTCACGGCCATTTGGGTAAGCGATTTAATCAGGGTCCCGGCAATCCAGTCTTCCACACCCTCCAGACCGCCCCGTTTTTCGGCTTTTGCTTTGCGTTCAGGCGGCTTGGCACCGCCGTCCACCATGGACATGCTGACCGCGATCAGCGCAATACCGTCGGCGATGCAGTGGTGGATGCGCACCACCAACACGCTGCCGCCGTCGTAGTCTTCAATCAAATGCAGCTGCCACAGCGGGCGTTTCGGGTCCAGCGGCTGGGTGGAAAGCCCAGCAACGCGGTCTTGCAGCGCGGTTTGCTCCTGACCTTTGGGTGCTTTGGCGAGTTTTTCAATCACGATGTGTTTGCTGAGGTCGAAGTTTTTGTCGTCCACCCAGGTCGCACCGGCGGTGTCTTCCACCACGTGCTGCTTGAAACGGCGGAATTTGAGCAGGCTGTTTTCAACGCGCTCGCACAAGTCGTCGTAGGAGACATGGGGCTTCAAAATCCAGACGCCGACAATCATCATCAGGTTGCAGGCCGAGTCCATGCGCAGCCAAGCGGTGTCGACCCGGCTCATGCGCTCACCACTCAGGCCGAGTGTGCCGCTGACGGCGCGGCGCAGGTTTTTCTGCACGCTTTGCGCTGCATGCTGGACGGCATCTTTCATGGCGGAGGCTGCAATGGACGTGGCAGAAGGCCCAGAAGGTCCAGAAGGGGTAGAAGTGTTGGCTCGGGCGGCCGGGGTAGCTCGACTGGCATTGACGCGTGTGACCATGAAAACTCCATAAGGCCTAAAGACAAATCAACAAAAGCAGAAATACAAGCAAAATAAAAGCAGAACGAATCTGCACGTGTCCCATGAAAGAGCAGACACATTGGAGAAAACACCCTATTCTGAATCCAAATTGCCGCTTAAGATAGTGGGCACATACCCCAAGCCATCTCGATATTGCCGAGATTCTGTCAACTTTTAAACCGTTCTGGAGACTTCACCATGGCCGATCTCAACGCTAGCTTCGAAGCAGCTGTCGCAAACTCAAAAAACCTGAGCGAGCGTCCTGACAACGCAACGATGCTCAAGCTCTACGCGCTTTACAAACAAGCCAGCAGCGGTGACAACGCCGAAAAAAAACCCGGTTTCAGCGACATGGTAGGCCGCGCCAAGTGGGACGCCTGGAATGGCATGAAAGGCACCGCCGGCGATGCCGCCAAGCAGCAGTACATTGATCTGGTGGAGTCTTTGAGCTAAATCGACCCAGCCAGCCAAAAAGCTGCTTACTTTTTGGCTGCTTTTTTGGCAGGTGCGGTTTTGTCTGTGGCTTTATCTGTAGTTTTGACAGTGCTCATGGTGGCCGCTTTTGATGCGGATTTAGATGCAGGTTTAGATTCAAGTTTAGATGCAGTTTTGTGGCTTGCATTGCCTGCCAGCAATGCATCCAGGTTTTTGCTGATTTCAGCCTCGATTTTGTCTTTGAACGCGCCCACCAAAAAGCCCAGCTTGGCGCGCAGTTCAAAACCGTCTTTAGTCACCACCAGCGTGCCATTCACGCCTGAGCGGGTGAAATTGACGCAATCCTCGTGCTTGCCCTCTTCATAGGTGCAAGCCATGTCTAGCTTATCCTCCACGTCTTCAGCCCATGAAAACGCCACTTTACGCGCTTGCGCCAAACCCAGTGCGTGTGTGCGGTGGATGTGAATATCAGCCATGTTGTTCCTTTTTTTGCTTTCAGTACGGATTTAAATGGTTTTATTTGACACGACTTTCAATGCTGTTGCACGCTCTTCTTTGGTCATTTTTGCCAAGTTTTGAACGGTTCCGAAGAATTTAACCCAATCCCCGCCCTGCTGCACAAACAGCGCCTCAAATTGCGGCACACCATCGTCATACGCCGCCAGTGCGCCAAACGACGCGTTGTTGGCATTTTTGACCCAGGCGTCATAGCCAGCGTAGCCGTTCCAGCCCGTTTTTAGCTGTTCGTATTGCGCTTTAAAGTCATCGACTACTCCTAATTTCATAGCAGTTAAGGCATATTTATTGCCGTCTAGAAGCTCATTTGACTCGTAAATATCGAGTAAACGCAGTCTGGTCGCCCGCGTTAACGCCCGAAACTGCTGGCGTCGCCCGTCAAACACCGCATATTCGGCTTTGACGGTTTCGGTACCGTAGGCTGCCAGCCAACGCGCACCGCCCAAGCGCTCTACCGCTGTGGCAAAAGACTCGTTAAAACCGGTATCCCCAGGCGCATACGCCACTTGATGCGCCAGCTCGTGAAACACAATCCGGGCCAGCTCACCCTCTGGGTAGCTGATGAAGGTGCTGAGCAGGGGATCGCCCCCCGCCCAGTTGCTCCAACCCAGCGTGGAGTAGGCTGGTACGCCATAGACGCTGACTTCAAAATCTTGGGCTTTCAGGCTCTCTGCCTCCAGCCTGGCTTCCGCTTCCGAAAAATAACCCCGATAGCCCACACAACCAGCCACCGGAAAGCACCAGGTTTTGAGGGTGAGCGACAGTTTGGGCGCAGCCACCACGTTCCAAACCACGGCTTTGCGGCGCACATCGGCATAGCGCTGGTAGCTGGCGTTATCGGGCAATTTGAGTTCAGAGACCGCAAAGTTGCGGATTTTCTGGGTCAAAGCCAAACGTGCTTTCAATTTCTCCGGTGTGTCAACATCTGCCAGCCACACGTCCACGGGACGGGCGGCTTGCATCAAAGCCAGGTGACCGCTGACCGACTGCCAGTAGTAGCCCACGTCCGCGCAACCGGCCAGGCCGACCAGCAGCGCCAAAGAAGCTGCAACAGCTGAGAAACGCGCAGCTAAAGGCTTTCGCACCGCTTCACCTCGACCAGGCAATCGTAAAACACCGGGCCTTGCCCCAAATCGGTAAGCTTTTGGCTGGTCACTTCATTCACATTGGTGCCGTTCAAGCCCAACTTGCGCCACCAAATCCCCAAACCATTGACCACACCCGGACGAGCGCGTTTCGACACCACCGCTTTGCACTGGTAACTGCCGCGCTGGTTGAACACATTGACCACATCACCTGAAGCGATGCCACGACTGTGCGCATCATCCACATGGATCTCCAACACCGGTTCGGCTTCAATATCGCGCAAACTGGTGACGTTGACGAAGGTGGAGTTGAGAAAATTGCGCGCCGGCGGTGAGATCATGGCCAGCGGGTAGATAGCGGATGAACCGGCCAGTTCATAGTTTTCCAAATGGTCGGGCAGGCCGTCCAAACCTTGTATGGCCAGACTGTCGCTGAAAAATTCGCACTTGCCCGAAGGCGTGGGAAAGTTGCCGCTGGCGAACGGTGCGTCGGCTATGGCCAGCGTGGAAAAGCCTTTATCCAGCAAGGTGTCGAAACTTACTTTGTTGCCAAAGGCTTGTTTGCACAGCGTTTCATCATCGTCTGCAAAGCATGCATCGGTATAGCCCATGCGTGTGGCAAGCTCTCTGAAAATCTGGGTGTTTGTTTTAGATTTGCCCACAGGTGCAATGGCGGGACGGTTTAGCATCACGTCGGTATGACCGTAGGTGGTATGGATGTCCCAATGCTCCAGTTGCGTGGTAGCTGGCAGGATGTAGTCGGCGTAGTCGGCTGTGTCGGTTTGAAAATGCTCCAACACCACGGTGAACAGGTCTTCTCTGGCAAAGCCTTTGACGACCTGGCTGGAATCAGGTGCAACTGCCACGGGGTTGCTGTTGTAGACGATCAGTGCTTCGATTTTGGGGCCGAATTCTTCGGAGCTGGTTTTTTGCAAATCATCACCAATGGTCACCATGTTGATGGTTCGAGTGGCTTTATTTTCCAAATCTGGCCGTTGCAAAGCAGCCTTGTCCACAGGGAACATGCCCGAGCTGGACAACAACAAGCCTCCGGCCGGGTGCTTCCAGGCACCAATCAGCGCCGGCAAACACGCCACCGCACGCACCGCGTTGCCGCCGCCACGCACGCGCTGCATGCCGTAGTTCAGGCGGATGGCGGCTGGTGTTTGGTTGATGTAGCACTGGCCATAGTCAAACGCCAAGGACTTGACCTGTTCAACCGGTATGCCGCAGACTTTGGCAGTGCGCTCTGGCGTCCAGAGCAACGCACGCGCTCTCAACGCCGGCCAGCCAACCGTATGTTTATCAAGGTAGTCGTGGTCCAACCAGTCGTTGACGATCAACTCATGCATGATACTCAGCGCCAGCGCGGCATCAGTGCCCGGTAGAAGCGCAATGTGCTCATGGCATTTGTCAGCGGTTTCCGTTTTACGGGGGTCGATACAGATGAGTTTGGCACCGTCGCGTTTGGCGGCCTGGGCATAGCGCCAAAAATGCAGATTGCTGCCGATGGAATTGCTGCCCCAAATGATGATGAGTTTGGATTGCGCAAAAAACTCGACCTTCATGCCAACCTTGCCACCCAGCGTGTAGGCCAAGCCCTCGCCGCCGGCCATGGAGCAAATCGAACGGTGCAGTTTGGAGGCGCCCAGTTTGTTGAAAAACCGGGCGGCCATCGCTTCGCCCTGCACCAAACCCATGGTGCCCGCGTAGCTGTAGGGAACAATGGCTTGCGGGTTGCGTGTGGCAATCGACTTGAGTTTGTCTGCAATATCTGACAGTGCCGCATCCCACGACACGGGCTCAAAACGCCCTAGTCCCTTGGGACCAACACGTTTCAAAGGTGTCAGAATGCGCTCGGGGTGGTAGGTGCGCTCGGTGTAGCGCGAGACCTTGGTACATAACACGCCGTCGGTGTGCGCATGCGCCGGGTTGCCCTGCACTTTGACGGCAATACCGTCTACAACCGTGGTCAACAAGGCGCAGGTATCAGGGCAATCATGTGGGCAGGCACCGCGAACGGTGATGGATGCGGTCTCAAAGAGGGTATCGGTGGTCATGCATCCATTTTAGGGAATTACCGGAAAGCCTGCCAAGCCTTAGTCAGCCCGTAGTGCAGACTTAAGAGCTTCGCCAATTTCTGGTTTGCCTGCAAACGGGTTGGTCGGGTTGCGAATTTGAACCACATCTTCCATGCGCGTTTGCACTGAAGCGAGCGCTTTGGGATGGCTGTAGATGTAGAACTGGTCATTCGCAATCGCATCAAACACCTTCTGTGCCACATCTGCCGCGCTGACTTTGCCTGAACCGACAGCTTTATCGCTCATGGCTTGGCCAATGAGCTGGCTTTTGGTGGGTTTCGCATCGCTGCTGGCAAATTCACCCGGCTTGTTGCGGTGGCTTTGTGAAATGCCTGTGGCTACAAAGAAAGGGCACAACACGGAGGCGCTGATCTGGTCGGTCACCAGCTTCAAATCTTGGTAGAGCGTTTCAGTCAACGCAACAACGGCATGTTTGCTGACGTTGTAGACACCCATGTTGGGGGCATTGAGCAAGCCCGCCATGCTGGCTGTGTTGACGATATGACCTTGGTAGGCGGGGTCTTTCTTGGCGGCCTCCAGCATCATCGGCGTGAAGACGCGCACCCCATGTGCCACTCCCATGACATTGACACCCAGCACCCATTCCCAGTCTTTCAGCGTGGTTTCCCAGATCAGGCCACCCGCACCCACACCGGCGTTGTTGAACACAAAATGGGGTGCCCCCCACTTGGCGAACACGGCTTGACCCATGGCCTCCACCTCGGCTGCTTTGGAAATATCCAGACGGAATGACATGACCTGACCGCCAAACTTGGCGGCTTCTGCCGTGATTTCAGCCGTGGCTTTGTCCAGCGCATCTTGCTGAACATCGACCAAAACGATGTTCATGCCCAGCTTGGCACCAATGCGGGCGCACTCCAGGCCGAAGCCGGAGCCCGCACCGGTTAAGACAGCGGTTTTGTTCTTGAAATGGGAGATCATGCAAACTTTCCTGAATAGATGAAACGATAGATAAAAATACAAAAAAGAATTAAAAAATCTTGTGAACGAGTGAGATTCAGGCGATTCAAGCCGCCACTTTTTTCATGACATAGCCAATCCGCGGGAAATGCACATGCACCACGCCAGCACGTTCATCAACGCGGCGCAGGGTGTAGTGCATGCGCGAGCAGGCAATCAGTTCACCCTCGGTTGGCTCTGGGCCAAACGCATCGCTGGCGATGGTAACCATGCTGCCCAATGGAACGCCATGTTCGTCCTGAAAAACTGAATTTAAAGGGTCATTTTTGACGTCAGCCGGCGTATTGCTTGCACATACAGCTATTGAATCTATAGCATTTGATTTGTGCAGGGTGCCAGGGCCAATCGCGGCCATGCGGTCCATCCACGCCAGTACCGCCGGTGTCGCATCCAAAATACCGGCCATGGCGGAAGTGCAATGGCGTGTGAACCACAGCGGGTGGTAGACCGCAAAGTCGGCAATGCAGGGCGCATCTCCCAGCAGGAAGGGCTGCTCTTCAACCATATGGCTGATACGGCGCAGGTAGGATTTGTAACTGGCCGCAGCATCCGCTGGCGGCAGGCGCGGCAAGGCAACGCGCATCTTGGCGCGGTCGTCGCCAAACGCTTTGGCGACCGCCACGTTCTCTGGTTTATTCTCTGGTAGGTTCAGGCCAAACATCTGCGCCACCCCTGCAGGGCTGAAGTTGTAGGCCATAGCCGCCCAAAACAGCGTCGTGTCTGCCCACTGTGCCAAGATCCGTGCAACGCCTTTTTGATGGGCGGGGTACAGTGTCGGCGTGGGGTGGAGCTGCTCCAGAACATCGCAAATCAGGGCGCTGTCGCAATAAATATCAGCGCCGATTTGCATGAAAGGTGTTTTACGGTAGCCACCCGTCAAAGCCACCACATCAGGTTTGGGCATGATCATCGGTATCACCACCGATTGCCAGCTGAGGTTTTTATAGCCCATCACCAGTCGTACTTTTTCAGAAAAGGGAGAGATGGGGTAGTGGTGCAGAATGATGTCGGACATATTGATCGTTGTGGTATTTGTTGCCAGAAAATAAGCGGGTGGATTAACGAGGCAGGGCACGCTGGATGATGGCGTCAAAGTCAGTTTGCGCACCCAAGGTGCCAAAAGCCTGCCCCCAATCGCCATCTAAACGAGATTGACAGAACGCGGTAAACACGGCCTCTGGCGCGGTTTGGTACAACAAGCTGGCTTGCACCACGAGCGCGACGTCTTGGGCGAGCCGACGAGCTTCTATTTCAGTGGCATCATCAATCCGGGTGGTCAATGTCGCTGCCAGATGATCCAAGGCGCGATGCGCACCCTTGGCGGGGGCCAGCTCTTTGGCCAGCGCAGACACGACATCGGCTTTGTGCAGCGCACGCAGCAAATCAATCGCCATGATGTTGCCTGCCCCCTCCCAAATGGAGTTGAGCGGCATTTCACGGTAAATGCGTGCCATGATGCCCTCACCGCCCTCTTCGACATAACCGTTACCACCCAGACATTCCATCGTTTCCTGGGCAAAAAGGCTGCCACGCTTGCAAATCCAGAATTTTGCAATCGGGGTCAACAAACGGCTCATCACGCGTTCATGTTCGTCGTTGGGGTTGTCAAATGCACGCGCCAGCCGCATGGACAAGGCCGTGGCGGCTTCGCTTTCCAGCGCCAAGTCGGCCAGCACATTGCGCATCAAAGGCTGCTCTATCAAGGGTTTGCCAAAGGCTTGCCGCTGTTGGGTGTGGGCGAGCGCAATGCTCAGCGCTTGTCGCATCAATCCACTGGTGCCCAGCGCGCAGTCCAACCGCGTCATGGTGCCCATTTCAAGGATTTGCGCGATGCCACGTCCTTCATCGCCCACCAGCCAAGCGGTCGCGTTGTGAAATTCAACTTCTGAACTGGCATTGGCTTGGTTGCCCAGTTTGTCTTTGAGGCGTTGGATGTAAATGGCGTTGGTGCTGTCATCCGGCAATATTCTTGGCATGAAAAAACAACCCAGCCCACTGGCTGTTTGCGCCAAGACCAAAAAGGCATCGCACATGGGCGCTGAGAAAAACCATTTATGCCCTGATAGGGTATAGCGCTTGCCCCAAGCATCGTCACCGTCAAACGTTGCTTGGGTGGTGTTGGCGCGCACGTCTGAGCCGCCCTGCTTCTCGGTCATGCCCATGCCCATGGTGACGCTGTTTTTATGGGCAAGGGCTAGAAAGCGGGCATCGTAGGTGCGGCTCGCCAGTTTGGGCGACCAATCGGCAGCGATCGCAGCATTGCCCCGAAGCGCAGGCATGACCGCGTAGGTCATTGAGATAGGACAGAGGACGGACGGCTCCAGCTCCGTAAAAAGCATGAAACCCGCTGCACGTTTGACATGGGCATGTGGCAGGGTAATTGCCTCTACCCAAGGTGTTCCATGCAAACCCGCGCCCACAGCAGCATCCATCAAAGCATGGTAGCTGGGATGAAATTCAACCTGGTCAATGCGGTTGCCCAAACGGTCATGGCTATGGAGTTGCGGGGGATGCACATTGGCGAGGCGCGCATGGGTTTGCATCTCAGCCGTCCCCCAAATTTGTCCCAACCTGCTTAACTCTGCAATATCCAAATTCGGCGCATTGAATTTCAAAGAAGCCAGAAGCGGTCGATTTCCTGACAGCAGGTTGTAATCAACCAACGCTGTGGCTTGGTTCAACACATCGTGGGTGGTTTGCATAAGACTCCTTGGCACGACCCTACATGCAGATCGCTTCAGACCAGTTGGACCAACTGCTTGCCAAAGTTTTTGCCACTGAGCAAGCCTAGAAAAGCCTCAGGCGCAGACTCAATGCCTTGAGCGATGGATTCACGGAATTTGAGTTTTCCTGTAGCCACCAAGCCACCCAATTCTTTCAACGCCTCTGGCCAGTGCTCCATATGCTCGGACACAATAAAACCTCGCATGATGAGCCGGCTCATCAAAAACAACTGTGGCTGGGTGATCGGCACGGGTGCGCCGTTGTAACCGGCAATCATGCCGCAAAGCGCAATACGGCCAAAGGCATTCATGCGGCTGAGCACCACATCCAAAATCACACCACCCACATTTTCAAAATAGCCATCAATGCCATCTGGCGTGGCTTCTTTGAGCGCCAAGTACAACGCTTTTGGATCGGGATAGGCTTTGTAATCAATACAGGCATCAAAACCCAATTCATCCACCACATATTTGCATTTTTCTGCGCCACCAGCAAAACCGACCACGCGGCAACCTTTGGCCTTGGCCAGCTGACCGACCACACTGCCCACAGCACCACTGGCAGCACTGACGGCAATAGTTTGGCCGGCTTTAGGTTCACAGATTTTCATCAAACCATACCAAGCAGTCACGCCTGGCATACCGACTGAACCCAGATAAGCGCTCAAGGGGATGTGCGTCGTGTCCACCTTGCGTAAAGCACCTACGGCGTTGGCGTCAACCACGCTGTATTGCTGCCAACCGCCCATGCCCACCACCTTGTCGCCAACCGCAAACTTGGCATGTCGACTTTCTACAATGACACCCGATGTGCCTCCGCCCATGACCTGCCCCAAGGGCTGGGCTGCCGCATAGCTCTTGCTGTCGTTCATACGACCGCGCATGTACGGATCCAGACTGAGGTAATGGTGTTGCACCAACACTTGACCTTCTTCAAGCGCTGGCGTCTCACTGCTGGTTAGTTTGAAATTGCTGACCAGTGCTTCACCGCTGGGACGATTGTCTAAAAGAATTTGTTTGTTGGTAGCCATGGCATTGCCTTGTTAAAAAATAGATACCGATCAATCGGTTGAAATCGCATTAAACGAATGGCTGCTTTTAGAACCCGTGGGCAGTCGTTTGATATATTTGAATGTGCCCGTAGCATGCGCGCAGACGCGACCTGCCTCATCAAAAATAGTGGCTTCTGTAAAAGCCAGAGTGGCGGTACGGTGGATCAAACGGCCTTTGGCAACCAGTTTTCCGCGGGCTGGCTGCATGAAGCTTGTTTTCATCTCAATGGTTACAACACCCATCTCTGGAGACACACTGCGAGCGGCAACGGCCATCGTCACATCGAGCAGGGTCATACTGGCCCCGCCATGCGTGACATTGAAGGAGTTGAGATGCTCCGGTTTGGGCTCATAGTCAATTTGTGAATGCCCACCTTCAAATAATGTGAGTTCAAATCCCAAATGATGCACAAAAGGGATATCGGCCCCAAACTCAATTTTCGGCATGTCAGTCAACTCAACCACCCGTAACGACAGACACTCCGCCATCTACCGCCAACCATTGACCCGTGATGTGTTTGCCTGCATTTGAGGCAAACAACAGTGTCAGTCCTTTCAGATCTTCATCGTCGCCCAAGCGCTGCAAAGGCGTTCCACCAATCAGTTTGTCTTCACCCAAAGCCTTCAACGTACCCATGGTCATTTTGCTTGGGAAAAAACCTGGACAAATGGCATTTACCGTGATGTTATGTGCACCCCACTCAGCACCCAGCGTACGGGTGAAGTTGACAACAGCACCCTTGGAGGTGTTGTACGCAATGGTTTGCATGCCTGCAGGATTGCCGTTCAACCCAGCTATTGACGCAATATTGATGATGCGTCCTGATTTATTGGGAATCATGCTGAGCTTGGCGATGTGTTGGCTCAAAATGAAATAACCCCGAATATTCAGGTTCATCACTTTATCCCATGCTTCAACAGGGTGATCTTCAGCAGGCGCACCCCATGCGGCCCCCGCATTGTTGATCAAAATATCAACGCGCCCCATCCGCTTGATACTTTCTTCGGCCAAGGCACGAATATCAGCTTCTTTACCGCAATCAGCGGCAATCCAATCTGCATCTATGCCCGCTGATTTGAGCTCTGCGACCGCTTCAGCCAGGTCTTCAGCTTTGCGTGAACTTAGCATCACCTTCGCACCTGCTTCGCCCAAAGCATGCGCCATTTGCAGTCCCAGCCCGCGCGAACCGCCTGTGACTAAAGCAGTTTTACCAGTGAGATCAAATAGTTGTTGAATCGTATGCGTCATCATATGCTCCAAAGTTGTCATTAAAAATATCGTTTCAGAATAACCCCAAGCTTAATTCCGTGTCCAGTCTGACAGGGTCTCCTAAGTGTCGCTGTCCACGTGAGGTCAGAATGCGTCTTCACTCATGCTTGCACAAGTCAGATCACGGGACTCAACGACATTGAGCCACGCACTAATCTTTGGTAGCTCGTAGTGATAAAAATACATGGTAGCCGACAATTTACCTGCCTTGTTAGCTACTGAATTTATAGCATTTTTCTCACTGCCAACAACAGCCAAAGCCACATCCAACCATATCCAGGCCAGCACCACGTGTCCAAAAGCCTGCATGTATGGAACGGCATTGGCCAAAGCGTCTGACGGTTTTCCGGTAGACCATGCCGCAAGGGTGGCGGAATCGATAGCTTGCACAGCAGCACTTAGCGCCTGTGCGTGTGCGGCTAAGGCAGGCACTTGTGAAGCGCGTGTGCCGGTAGCAGCCATGCGTGCGGCTAATAGCTGCCAGCCTTTGCCCCCTTCCATCAAAACCTTGCGACCCAGTAAATCAGCCGCTTGTATGCCGTGTGTACCTTCATGGATCATATTTAAGCGGTTGTCGCGCCAATATTGTTCCACAGGGAAATCGCGTGTGTAGCCATAGCCACCGTGAATTTGTATGGCCAGGCTATTGGCCTCCAAACACCATTCACTGGGCCAGCTTTTGGCAATCGGCATCAACACTTCCAGAAGCAAACGAGCCTCTTCGACTGCGGCCACATCGCCTGTTAACTCTTCGTCAACCAAACGAGCGCAGTAAAGCTCCAGCGCCAGCGCACCTTCACAGTACGATTTTTGTGCGAGCAACATGCGCTTTACGTCGGCGTGCTCAATGATGCGTATCTGTGGCTGTGTTGCGTCTTTACCGCCAGTACCGGTCGCACGTCCTTGTGGTCTGTTTTTTGCGTAATCTAGAGAAGCATAATAGCCAGCCAAGCCCAGCATGGTGGCGGCTGTCCCTACACCGATGCGGGCTTTGTTCATCATATGAAACATACAACGCAAACCTTCACCGGGCTTGCCGACCAGGTAGCCCACAGCGCCAGCTTGACCTAACGGCGTGAATTTACCTTCTCCGAAGTTGAGCAGCGTATTGGTTGTGCCACGCCAGCCGAGTTTGTGGTTCAAACCAGCTAACGCCACATCATTGCGTTCACCTGTCAATTCACCCTGCACATTGACCATTTTCTTGGGCACAATGAAAAGCGAAATACCTCTCGTACCCGCCACCAATTTGCCATTTTCATCTGGGATTTTGGCCAATACCAAGTGAACGATGTTCTCGGTTAACTCATGGTCACCCGAAGAAATCCACATCTTGTTGCCTTTAAGGCGGTAGCGCGGCCCCAGTTCGTCAGATTGCCAATCACTACTAACTGGACTACCAGTGTCTGGCGTTGCGCGGGTAGTGATATCCGACAAGCTTGATCCTGCTTGAGGTTCGCTTAAACACATCGTGCCAGCCCATCGACCAGAGAATTCGTTGTGCGCAAAGACTTTTTTTTGTTTGTCAGTGCCATGCACCAAAAGCAAACCTGCATTGCCGGCCGTGAGCATATTTGAACCGATGCTCACCGACGCACATGCAAAAAATGAATTGGCGGCGGCCTCCACGCTATAGGGTAGTTGCATGCCATCTAATTCGTAATCTTGTGCGGCACTCAGCATGCCAGATGCAACATAAGCCGCATGTGCATCATGCGTTGCCTGCGGCAGAATGACTTTTTCACCGTCAAATTGCGGCTCTTGTGTATCGACCAACCGGTTAAACGGAGCGTATTTTTCACGCGCAATCCTCTCGCAAGTATCAAGTACAGCATCAAATGTTTCGCGCGTATGGTCGGTGAAGCGCTCACGTTGACTCAAGGATGCGACATCAAGCCATTCATACAATAAAAAATCAATGGTTGGGCGTAGATTCATGGCTGATAGACTTTTAAAAAAAATAAGGGCTGAGTTGCTGCTGAATGCGTACAGTCAGTCATACTCAGCCCAAAATAATAGCTCTGAAAAGATTTACAAAACTTCAAATATCCCCGCAGCCCCCATGCCACCACCAATGCACATGGTGACACAAACGCGTTTTGCACCTCGGCGTTTGCCTTCAATCAAAGCATGTCCCGTTAAGCGCTGACCACTCACACCATAAGGATGACCGACCGCGATCGCCCCGCCATTGACATTCAAACGATCCGCCGGAATACCCAATTTGTCGCGGCAATACAATACTTGAACCGCAAACGCTTCGTTCAGTTCCCACAAATCAATATCGCTCACTTTGAGACCCAAGCGTGCTAAAACTTTGGGAATGGCAAAGACAGGGCCAATGCCCATTTCATCAGGCTCGCAGCCAGCCACTGCAAAACCCAAGAAGCGCCCCAGTGGTTTGAGCCCCTTTTTCTCAGCCAAGGTTTCATTCATCACCACGCAGGCGCCGCCACCATCAGAAAACTGACTGGCATTACCAGCGGAAATCAAGCCGCCTGGAATGGCAGAACGCAGTCCACTGATGCCTTCCTTGGTGGTGCCGTCACGAATACCTTCGTCATTGCTAACCGTTACCTGCTTGGTCGTCAAGCCCATGACAGGATCTGCGACACCCATGGTCACGGTGATTGGTGCAATCTCTGCTTCAAACAAACCAGCAGCCAAAGCAGCAACCGCTTTTTGTTGGCTGGCCGCACCATACTCATCCATCGCTTCACGGCTGATGCCGTAGCGTTTGGCGACTTGTTCGGCAGTTTGCAGCATGTTCCAGTAAATTTCTGGTTTGTTTTTCACCAGCCAAGCATCCGCCAGCATGTGTGTGTTCATTTCCTGCTGCACGCATGAAATGCTTTCTACGCCTCCAGCCACATAAATGTCACCTTCACCCGCAATGATGCGCTGTGCTGCTAAGGCAATGGTTTGCAGACCAGAAGAGCAGAAACGATTAACCGTCATACCCGAGGTGGTGATCGGCAAACCAGCACGAAGCACTACTTGGCGCGCAATGTTCGCGCCAGTCGCGCCCTCAGGGGTGGCGCAACCCATGATGACGTCATCAACCTCGGCGCCTTCAATGCCTGCGCGTTTGACCGCATGTTCAACGGCATGCCCGCCTAATGTTGCGCCATGCGTCATGTTGAAAGAACCCTTCCAGCTTTTAGCCAGAGGTGTACGTGCGGTAGAAACAATTACAGCGGATGTCATGATTTTTCGTCCTTAAATGCTAGGAATAAATGGATGCTAATTAAATTAATAAATTATTTAGCTAAATAATTAATTGAAGGTTTTACCTTCAGCAACCAACTTGGCCAAGAGAGGCGCTGGCTTCCAAAATGCAGCATCGTCCAATGGGTTTTGTGCAAATTTATTCATGCTTTGCACCACATTGAACAAACCAACTTGGTCAGCATAGTTCATAGGGCCGCCTCGGTAAATTGGGAAACCATAGCCCATGAGGTAAACCATATCAATATCGCTGGCCTTGGTGGCAATACCTTCTTCGAGGATATGCGCTCCCTCATTGACCAAAGCGTACACCAAGCGCTGCACAATTTCTTCGTCTGAAATCTTACGTGGTGTGATGCCCAATGATTTGCGATATTCTTCAATCATGGCAACGACTTCAGCGTTTGGCACAGCGTCACGCTTTCCCGCGATATAGTCGTACCAACCAGCGCCCGTTTTTTGACCAAAACGACCTTTTTCACACAACAAATCAGCGGTTTTGCTGTATTTCATGTTTGGTTTTTCAACAACTCGGCGCTTGCGAATTGCCCAGCCAATGTCGTTGCCTGCCAAGTCGCCCATACGGAAAGGTCCCATGGCGAAACCAAAGTTTTCCATTGCCTTGTCAACTTGCGCTGGCGTGCAACCTTCATCCAACAAGAAACCACCCTGACGACCATATTGCTCGATCATGCGATTGCCGATAAAACCATCGCACACACCGGATACAACCGACGTTTTCTTGATCTTTTTACCTAAAGCCATGACTGTAGCCAGCACGTCTTTGGCTGTTTTCTCCCCGCGCACCACTTCCAACAACTTCATCACATTGGCAGGACTGAAAAAATGGGTGCCGATCACGTCTTGAGGGCGCTTGGTGAAGCCGGCAATTTTATTCAGATCCAAAGTGGATGTGTTGCTCGCCAGAATCGCACCAGGCTTCATCACACGATCAAGCTCTTTAAAAACGGCTTCTTTCACGCCCATTTCTTCGAACACAGCTTCGATCACCATGTCGGCATCGCTCAAGTCGTCATAGCTTAGCGTGGTGCTGAGCAGGCTCATGAGTTGCTCGTATTTGTCTTGCTTCAACTTACCGCGTTTGACTTGAGATTCATAATTTTTGCGAATCGTAGCAACGCCGCGGTCTAACGCGTCCTGCTTCATTTCCAGCATTTTGACGGGAATCCCAGCATTGAGGAAATTCATCGAAATACCACCGCCCATGGTTCCCGCACCGATGACAGCGACAGACTTAATGGCGCGTTGTGGCGTATCAGCTGGGATATCAGGTATCTTGGAGGCAGCTCTATCAGCCATAAAAATATGACGCAGCGCTTTGCTTTCCGACGTCATCATCAAATTGATGAAAATATCGCGCTCAGTCCGCATACCCACATCAAACTTTTGCTTGGTTGCAGCAATCACCGCCTCAACACACTTCATCGGGGCAGGATAATTTTTGGACATGCCTTTGACCATGTTGCCAGCAAAACCAAAATAAGCATCACCCAAGGGGTGCTTGCAAGGCAAGTTACGCACAAGAGGTAAGGGGCGTGTAGCTGCAACAGATTGCGCAAAAGCCAGAGCCTCGTCCATCAACGATTCTGGCGAAACCGCCATTTTGTCAAACAGCTTCTGGCCGGGTAATTGAGCCAGCATCTCGCTCTTGATGGGCTCACCACTGACGATCATATTCAACGCGACTTCAACACCCAACACGCGAGGTAAGCGCTGCGTTCCACCCGCACCAGGAATTAGACCCAACTTCACCTCGGGCAAGGCCACGCTACAGCCAGGTGCTGCAATTCGGTAATGGCACCCCAACGCCAGCTCCAATCCACCGCCCATCGCAACGGAGTGCATTGCGGCAACAACAGGCTTGGTAGAGTTTTCCACTGCCAAAATGACGCTCAATAAATTAGGTTCTTGTAGCGCCTTAGGGCTACCAAATTCTTTAATATCTGCCCCACCGGAAAATGCCTTACCAGCACCGGTGAGAACAACGGAGGTCACTGTGGTATCTGCGTTGGCTTTGTTAAGAGCATCCGTGATGGCCAAGCGTGTGGCGAAACCCAAACCATTGACAGGCGGGTTATCTAGGGTAATAACTGCCACATTTCCGTGGACTTTATACTGAGCCGTCATACAGATATTCCTTCAATTGAACTGAAACTGGAGATTAAATAAAATAGAACGGTCGTTCTTATTTTAATTGTAATTACTTTAATCGAACTGCATCATCAAAAATGTCGCAGTAGGGACAAGCCCGGCTGCGACATAAAGAGGATATTTGCAGAAGACTTATACCTCTAGCCATTCCTTGCGGATGGCTGCATCTTGGCGAAGTGATTCTGGCGTACCTTGAAAAACAATACTTCCATGCCCCATCACTAAAGCTCTATCAGAAATGGCCATGGCGATGGTGAGCTTTTGCTCAATAAGCAGCACAGAGATACCGCGAGACCGTAAGGTTTTCAGGTACTCACCAACGAGCACCACAATTTTAGGGGCCAATCCTTCCGTTGGCTCGTCAATAATAATCAAATCCGGGTCACCCATCAACGTGCGACAAAGTGTCAGCATTTGCTGTTCACCACCCGACAAAACGCCCGCCTCGGTATGTTCACGCTCTTTCAGGCGCGGAAACATCTTGAACATGTCGTCAAATGACCAGCGGCTGTTTTTACCTGAACCCTTTTGACCCAATAAAAGATTTTGTCGAACTGTCAAGGTAGGAAAGATGTCCCGATTTTCTGGCACATACCCCAATCCCAAATGTGCAATTTCAAAAGCCTTTTTACCTGACAGCTGAGCCCCTTTCCAACTCATGGCTCCCTGCCAATCCACCAATCCCATGATTGCTTTGGCAGTTGTTGAGCGACCAGAACCATTTCGCCCAAGCAAGGCGACGATTTCACCAGGTTGAATATCGAATGTTACACCATGCAGAACATGGCTTTTCCCGTAATAAGCGTGCAAATTGTCAATGCTAAGCATGTTGCGCTCCCTGTTCATCTGCAACCGAAGAGCCTAAATAAGCTTCCTGCACGCGCTGGTTCGCGCGTACGGCATCAGGGGTGTCATACGCTAAAACTTCACCATAAACCACGACCGCAATTTTGTCAGCCAAACCAAACACAACACCCATGTCATGCTCCACGGTCAACAGTGTTTTACCAACAGTAACCTCCTTAATGAGGTTAATAAAACGTGCGGTTTCTGTTTTGCTCATTCCAGCTGTGGGCTCATCGAGAAGAATGACATTGGCACCACCGCCAATGGTGACACCAATCTCAAGTGCGCGCTGTTCTGCGTACGTCAAGTTTGTCGCCAATACATTGCGTTTTTTATCAAGTTTAATCATCGTCATGAGTTCTTCTGTACGCTCATTAGCGTCATCCAGATCAGCCAAAAATTTTAGAAAAGTATATTTGTAGCCCAAACTCCACAACACGCTGCACCTTAAGTTTTCAAAAACACTCAGCTTCGGGAAAATGTTGGTGATCTGAAAACTACGGGACAAACCTAATCGATTGATTTCGAACGGCTTTTTACCGTTAATACGCTGCCCGTGTAGCAATACGTCACCGCTGGTTGGTTCAAAGCGGCCACTGATCAAATTGAACAGTGTAGATTTACCTGCTCCATTTGGGCCAATGATCGCCAACCGCTCTCCAGCGGGAACAGCCAAACTCACGCCTCTGATAATTTCACTTTTGCCAAAACTCTTGCGTAAATCTTTGAGCTCTAAAGCGTATGCGGCACTCATAGCGACTCCCTGCGCTTGGTTTCAATTTCAATAAACTCTTGTGCATGACCCCACTGCTCTGCAAACCGGCGCCGTGTCACCTCAAAGCAGACCAAACCCACCATCAAGACTGCCGCCGAACCAAGCCAACTGCTGGCACTTTTAGCATCCAACGCAACACCCAAAAAGGTCAGCTGTGGTCCTATGGCTTGATTTAACTGCAAGTGGTACACCATCTCAATCATCGCGGCGGCACCAGCCAAGGCAACTAAACCGGCTACGGCCAAAATAAAGTACTTTCCCAACATGGGCTTTAACTTGCCGTAAGCGGCTACCTGCAAATTCATCATGATCAAGCTTGCAAAACCACCTGGAGCAAACATCACCATGAATAAGAAAATAAGCCCCAAATAGAGTAGCCAAGCTTTCGTTAGCTCACTGAGCAAAACAAATGCTAAAACCATTAAAATTGCACCCAAAATTGGACCAAAAAAGAAAGTGGCACCCCCTAAAAATGTAAACAGCAAATAGGCCCCCGAGCGGTAGCCACTGACCACTTCAGAAGTCACGATTTCAAAATTAAGTGCTGCCAAGCCCCCCGAAATACCTGCAAAAAACGCTGCGATGATGAAAGCCAAGTAGCGTACGCGCTGCGTGTCGTATCCCACAAACTCAACGCGCTCAGGGTTGTCGCGCACTGCATTCAGCATGCGCCCCAAAGGGGTGCGTGTAAATGCAAACATCAAACCCGTGCATATAAACGTATAAACAGCGATCAAGTAGTACAACTGTATTTGCGGTCCAAACGTGATGCCAAAAGGTTTTCCACCTGCAATTCGGTTACCGGAAACGCCACCCTCCCCACCAAAAAACTCTGGGAACATAAGCGACATAGCCCACACCAACTCACCAACACCCAGAGTAATCATGGCAAAAGGTGTTGCCGCCTTTTTGGTCGTTACCCAACCCAAAACAATCGCAACCAGCATGGCGGCAAAACCACCCACAATCGGCGTCAAACTCACTGGCAAAGGCAGACCACCAGACACCATATTCAGTGTATGAATCGCCAAAAATGAACCCATACCCGAATACACAGCATGACCAAAGCTAAGCATGCCGCCCTGTCCGAGCAGCATGTTGTAACTCAAGCAGACAATGATGGCGATACCCATTTGGCTAAGCATCGTATGGCTTAAACTACTGGTAAATAGCAAAGGCACCACAGCCAACACCAAGGCAAAACCAGACCAGACGAGAAAACGCCCGATGTTGAGAGGTTTAAATTGATACATTTTTTGATCTGAGTTCGTATACATCATTTACCCCTCTCTCGTACCCAAAAGACCCTTGGGGCGGAAGATCAAAATCAGAACTAAAAACAGATACGGCATGATGGGTGCAATCTGGCTGATTTTCAATTTCAAAACCGCATAGCCAAAGGTCTGCGCCGTCACGGTCAACCCTAAAGCCGATGCGGCACCCAGCAATGAGCTGTCTATTGCAACAGCGAAAGTCTGCAAAACACCAATCAGGACTGAGGCCAAAAATGCCCCCGCAAGCGAGCCCATGCCGCCTACAACAACAACAACAAATATAACGGAACCGACAGTAGCGGCCATGCCTGGTTCCGTTACAAACGCATTTCCACCGATCACTCCGGCCAAACCAGCCAACGCTGCACCTCCGCCGAAGACCATCATAAACACACGAGGTACGTTGTGACCCAATGCTTCTACGGTCTCAGGATGCGTCAAGGCAGCCTGGATGACCAAGCCAATCCTGGTGCGAGTCAAAAGCAACCAAACAGCAAGTAGCATCAACAAGGCTACAAGCATCATGAAACCGCGGTAGATTGGAAATTGCGTGCCGTAAAGCGTGAACAAGGGTCCGCTGAGTTCAGCTGGAACCCTGTAATCAACAGAACTGCGCCCCCAAATTAGCTGCACGACTTCCAGCAAAATGTAACTCAAACCGAAGGTAATAAGCAACTCCGGTACATGCCCAAATTTGTGCACGCGGCGCAAACAGTATTTTTCAAAACCTGCACCCAAAAGCCCGACCAACAAAGGTGCAATCAGCAATGCAGGCCAAAAACCGATCAACTCAGTCACACTAAATGCAAAGTAGGCACCCAGCATATAAAAGGATGCATGCGCAAAATTCAGCACACCCATCATGCTGAAGATCAGAGTCAAACCCGAACTCAGCATAAACAGCAACAGGCCGTAGCTCAATCCATTCAAAAGTGAAATTGTGAAGAATTCCATACCGCTCTCTTATGATTGAAAATCGTCGCGAAATAAAAAACGCCAGGGCAACGGTGACATCACCCCAGCGTGCGCCAGGCCCTTAGGACTACCATGCAATCCTCAGGACCCGTTTTGATTTTGCTTAAGAAGGTCGTTTCATCTGGCAGCTGGTTGGCGTACTGGAAACATAGGCGTCAAGTTGCTTGACCGGAACGAATGTATAACCCGTATTTTCTACGCTGTATGGATTCTTCTTGTCTACTTTTTGCCATTTTGTGATGAACATGCTCTGCTGCAATTGGTGGTCTGATTTACGCATTTGCACCTCACCGGCAAAACTCTTGACGCTTAGTCCATCCAAAGCAGCAGCCACCTTGACCGGGTCTGCGGATTTGGCTTTCGCAATCGCCGCACCCATCAAGTTAATCCCGTTATAAGTGGCAAGCGTGTAATAGTCATCGTTGAATTTCTTCTTAAATTCAGCGGTCATTGAGCCTATGTCGCCCCCGTGATTAGCGTGACCATAAGCCACCACATACACTTCACTATCGCCACCCGCAGCCAAAGCTGTTGGCGTACCTGTTACTTGCGCATAGTAGGTATACATTGGCAACTTCAAGCCAGCATCGTTCAAAGCTTTAACAAAGAGGGTTAAATCAGCACCCCAGTTGCCCGTAACGATGGAGTCTGCGCCCGATTGCTTGATTTTTGCAACATAGGGGGCAAAGTCTTTAACCTGTCCGATAGGATGCAGTTCATCACCCACAATTTGAATATCTGGGCGTTTGCGTGCAATATCCTCCTTGAAGTACTTGGATACTTGCTGACCATGCGAATAATTTTGGTTCAACAAATAGACCTTCTTGACTTTGGGCTGATCTTTCATGAACGCAGTCAAAGCCTCCATTTTCATGGTGGTGTCCGCATCAAGACGGAAGTGCCAATAGCTGCACTTTTCATTGGTCAAGGAAGGGTCAACAGCAGCGTAATTTAAATAGACAATTTCCTTACCTGGATTGCGGTCGTTGTACTTGCTCACAGCATCAGACAATGCCAACGCGGCCCCAGAGCCATTGCCTTGGGTAATGTATCGAAATCCCTGATCTGTGGCGGCCTTGAGTGAGTTCAAGCTTTCCTGCGGAGAACCCTTGTTATCAAAACCGGTGACCTCAAACTTCACTCCCGCAGGATTTTTGGCACCGCTCAATTGCTCGGCCGCGAACTGCCAGCTTTTAAGTTGATTCTGGCCTACATTTGCAAACGGTCCAGACAAGGGATCGATGAAGGCGATTTTGACAGTTTCGCCCTTTTGAGCAAAAACTGCGCCGGCGCAAGCCACTGCGGCACAGGCAACAACCAACTTAACAGTGAATTTCATTGTAAATTTCCTATCAATAAATAGTTCAAATAACACCAAACCGAAGGTTATACCGAATTTCATATTTGCCTGTCAGGGATTGCCCTAAAACTATCGCCGATGCGACTGTGCTTTGTAACAAGCTCATGGAAGTTGGTAGTCTTTGAGCAATTCGCGCAATTTTGTTTTTTGCATTTTTCCAGTTCCACCCAAGGGAATGGCATCGACAAAGACGACGTCATCTGGGATCTGGAACTTGGCCGTTTTGCCCTCATAAAACTTGAGGAGTTCGTCCCGCGTCACTTCACTTCCCAGCTTCTTGACCACGGCAATAATGGGGCGCTCATCCCACTTGGGGTGTTTCATACCAATGCAAGCCGCCATCGCCACCGCAGGATGCGCCATGGCGATGTTCTCCACATCAATGGAACTGATCCATTCACCACCTGATTTGATGACATCTTTGCTGCGATCGGTGATTTGCATATACCCATCCTCATCGATCTTGGCCACATCGCCCGTAGGAAACCAGCCATCGACCAATGGCGGGCCGTCCTCACCTTTGAAATACTCTTTGATGACCCAGGGTCCCTTGACAAGCAAATCACCATACGCGATGCCATCCCAAGGCAACTCATGGCCTTCGTCGTCGACAATTTTCATGTCAACCCCAAATATGCCACGCCCTTGCTTGAGCCGGACTTTCATTTTTTCTTCAGATGTCATCGCCAAATGCTTGTTTTTAAGCGTACAAACGGTGCCCAGTGGCGACATTTCAGTCATACCCCACGCATGCAGCACTTCCACGCCATACTCGTCGTTGAAAGCTGTGATCATGGCGGGTGGGCAGGCCGAACCGCCAATCACGGTGCGTTTAAGCGTCGAGAATCGCAAGCCATTGGCCTGCATGTGACCCAACATCATTTGCCAAACTGTAGGCACTCCTGCGGCAAAAGTCACCTTTTCGGACTCGATCAAATCGAATATCGATTTACCATCCATCGCAGGGCCCGGGAAAACAAGTTTAGCGCCCGTCATGGCGGCAGAATAAGGCAAGCCCCAGGCATTGACGTGAAACATGGGCACCACCGGCAACACGGCGTCGCGCGCGCTCATGCTCAACGCGTCAGGCAAGGCCCCGGCAAGTGCATGCAACATGGTTGAACGGTGGCTATATAGCGCCGCTTTGGGATTTCCAGTCGTACCGCTGGTGTAGCACATGCTCGATGCTGAATTTTCATCAAATGATGGCCACGTGTATTTGCTGGACTGTGCACCAATCCATGCCTCATAACTCACCAAGCCTGGAATACCGCTGTCTGCAGGCAGTTGATCTGCATCGCAAAGCGCAACAAAGTGCTTGATGGTGGTGCAGCGACTGTGGATGGCTTTGACGATGGGCAGAAAGCTCATGTCAAAACACAGGACCGTGTCTTCAGCATGGTTTGCAATCCAGGCGATTTGGTCAGGATGCAAGCGCGGGTTGAGCGTATGCAGGACGCGGCCGGAACCACTTACCCCAAAATACAACTCCAGATGACGATAGCCATTCCAGGCAAGTGTTGCCACACGGTCGCTAAATCCGAGCTTCAAACCGTCAAGTGCGTTGGCAACCTGCCTGGCTCGCATCCCGACTTCTCTGTAGGTATAGCGATGAATATCGCCCTCTACCCGGCGGGATACGACCTCACCTTCACCGTGGTGGCGTTCGGCAAACTCGATCAAACTTGAGATCAACAACTGCTGGCTTTGCATCAACCCTAACATGGACAAACTCCTTCTGTAAATTTTAATTTAACAGTTGGAGTATGAACCAAAGCAAATCAGTTATGGCTACGGGATTGCCCTGACCCTGCCTACACAGGGTAATTTTTAAATGCCGATTAGAGCCAATAGCCGCCTGAATGGTACCAACCGCGGCCAGGGTAGTGATTCCAGCCACCGTTGTTCCATTGGTTGTAGCCAGACGGTGTGCGAGACCAATTTCCGGCACGCCACTGGTAACGGCCGCCCGACCAGAACCACAGACCAGGAAGCCAAACGTAGCCAACCCCTGGCGACACCGTCACCACTTCGCTGTAGGGTGCGGGTGGTGCAGTTTGAACATACTCAACACCGATTTGCGGTTGTGTCACCACGACGGAAGGGAAATACGGACGCGGCGGCAAAGGTGGCGGCAAAATGCAGCCCGACAACACCAGTGTTGCACCCGCTAAACCACTGTATAAACCGAATTTTTGAAAATGTGACATATTCGTTCTCCTAGGAATAGATAACAATAACCTCAAATGAGAAATCTTGGTTGACCTCAAGACGCCTGAAACGGCGGGATTTTTGTAAAGATGAATGTAATGAATTGTGTACCGACCAACGAAACTGCATATGCTTGGCTGAAGCGCGCACGCGTGAGCCAGCTCGGCGATGCATTTCACGCACAGTTGCAGGTGCAGCCCTTGCCAGCACCCTACTGGGTTTGCCGCAACGCAGCGTTGGCGCGTGAATTGGGTTTGACGGATGAATGGATGAACAGCCAAGCGGCCCTGGACAGCTTGACAGGTAACCACATGCTTGACGGCCTAAGCGCGACAGCCAGTGTCTACAGCGGCCACCAGTTTGGCCAATGGGCGGGGCAACTCGGCGATGGCCGCGCCATGCTGTTGGGCGCATTGACGACACCCGAAAACCGTGAGATTGAAGTCCAGCTCAAGGGTGCCGGCCGCACCCCCTACTCGCGCGGTGGCGATGGCCGAGCGGTGTTGCGCAGTTCGATCCGGGAGTTTTTGTGCTCGGAAGCCATGCACAGCTTGGGCATTCCCACGACCCGTGCACTGAGTGTGATCGGCTCCGACGCCCCCATCTACCGCGAAGTAGCCGAAACGGCCGCCGTCGTCACCCGCACCGCGCCCAGCTTCATCCGGTTTGGTCATTTTGAGCATTTCTGCCACAACAACCTGCACGCCGAGTTGAAGCAGTTGGCCGATTTCGTCATCGACCACCATTACCCCGTCTGCCGCCACAGCGACCTGTATGCCGGCAACCCCTACGCCGCCCTGTTGGCCGCTGTGAGCGAGCGCACCGCCAGGATGGTCGCCCAGTGGCAGGCCGTTGGCTTTTGCCACGGCGTGATGAACACCGACAACATGAGCATTCTGGGCCTGACCATCGATTACGGCCCGTTTCAGTTTCTGGACGCCTTTAATCCCGGCCACATCTGCAACCATACTGATAGCCTGGGCCGCTACGCCTACAACAAACAACCCAATGTCGCCTACTGGAACTTGTTCTGCCTGGGTCAAGCCTTGCTGCCTTTGATTGACGACCAAGAACTCGCACTAGCCGCCCTGGAACCCTACAAAACAATTTTTCCTGCCGCTCTAGAAGCTCAAATGCGCACCAAATTGGGACTGACCGACGTGCAGCCCCACGACCGCGCCTTGGTTGAATCGATACAAAAGCTGTTGACGCAAGACAAGGTCGACTACACCCTCTTTTGGCGTAACTTAAGCCACACGGTGGGGGGTGCAGCGCTTGACGCGGTGCGCAACATGTTCATAGACCGGCCTGCTTTTGACGCCTGGATGCTACAATATTCAGAGCGAATTAGGCATATAAATCGCCGGCTAGGAGCAGATTTGATGCTTAAAACCAACCCCAAGTACGTTTTGCGCAATTATTTGGGTGAAGAAGCCATTGCCAAAGCGAAACTTAAAGACTTTTCTGGGGTCGAAGCCTTGCTGACCCTGCTGCAAGCCCCGTTTGACGAGCACCCCGGCTTTGAAGCCTATGCCGGTTTACCGCCCGATTGGGCTTCTGAGATTGAAATCAGCTGCTCATCTTGAACGATTCAGATGTATTTCTCTAAAAATCCCTTTAAATAGAAGCGGTTAGCCTCAGATAATGACATTAAAGACGACAACAACGACGTAGACAAGGACGTGATATGACCTACAAAATCGAAAAAACCGACGCCGAATGGAAAGCCCTGCTGCAAGCCCGCCAACAAGAGGGCGCAGAGCCTTTGGCCTTTGACATCACCCGCCATGAAGCGACCGAGCGCGCCTTCACCGGCAAATACGACAGCCACAAAGCGGACGGCATCTACACCTGCGTCTGCTGTGGCAAACCGCTGTTTGACTCGGTCACCAAGTATGACAGCGGCTCCGGCTGGCCCAGCTACTTTGCGCCACTGAGCGAAGACGCCGTGGGCACCAAGGTGGACGGTTCACTCTGGGCCAAACGCACCGAAGTACATTGCTCCGACTGCGGCGCGCACCTGGGCCATGTGTTTTCAGACGGCCCGGCACCCACCGGACAGCGCTATTGCATGAACTCAGCATCGCTGGGCTTCAAGCCCCGGGCTTGAATCGTGTTTCACCCCGCGAACCTGAACGCGACTGACTTGAACGCAACTGAATAGCTACGATAATCCAGCCATGAAAATTTTGTTCGACCTTTTCCCGATTGCCCTGTTCTTTGGCATGTTCAAGTACGCCGGCAGTCATGTCGACTGGGCGGCCGCCACGGCAACCGAGTGGCTGGGCTTCATGGTCTCAGGCGGTCAGGTCGGGGTGAAAGAAGCCCCAGTGCTGCTGGCCACTGTGGTTGTCATTTTGGCCACCGCCGCACAAATCCTCTGGCTGGCCGCGCGTGGGAAGAAAATCGACACCATGCTCTGGGTCAGCCTGACGCTGGTCGTCGTCCTGGGTGGCGCAACCATCTACTTCCACTCAGAAAATTTCATCAAATGGAAACCGACCATGCTCTATTGGGCCATGGGCGCGGCCTTGCTGGTGGGGCAACTGTTCATGAACAAAAACGGCATCAAATCGCTGATGGGTGCGCAAATGACGCTGCCAGACGCCGTGTGGCGCAAGGTCAACTTCGCCTGGGTCGGGTTTTTTGCCTTCATGGGGGCGCTCAATTTGTGGGTCGCTTTTAACTTCACCACCGACATGTGGGTCAACTTCAAGCTCTTTGGTGCGACCGCTTTGATGCTGGTTTTTGTGGTTCTGCAAGCGGTGTACCTGGGCCGTTACATGACGCCAGAAGCGAAGCTGAACGATGCGACCAGCCCGGATGCAGGGAAGCCATGAGCAACACCAGCAGTAACAACATGCAACTGAATGTGCCCTTAAAAATCAACTCTGCCGCCCTGCAAGAGCGTCTCAACGCCCGCCTGCAACCCACACACTTGGATGTGCTGGACGAAAGCGCCGCCCATGCGGGACATGTGGGCTCGAATGGCACCGACTTTGGCACCCATTTCAGGGTGCGTATCGCTTCACCTTTCTTTACAGACACAAGCCGCGTGGCCTGCCATCGGCTTGTGTATGATGCAGTTCAAGATTTTATCGACCAAGGCTTGCATGCTCTGGCGATTGAAATCGTCAAGCCATCGTCAAACCAACGTCATCAACCCTTCACATTTGGCACACCATCTGCAGACAACTAAATGCTATAATAAATATAGCACTCTAGGCAATAAAGACGCCGGCTAGCGCTAAATTTAGCTAAATTCAACCAACTTTTGACTCGTTTACCTCCTATTCGTCCTTCTTCGCACTCATTTTTAAGGAAATCACCATGAAAAAACACGTTCTATCTGCTGCCGCAACAGCCATCCTCCTTCTCTCGAGCGCCGCTTTCGCGCAAAACGTCGCCATCGTCAACGGCAAAGCCGTACCCAGCTCGCGTGTGGATGTCCTGGCCGCTGAAGTCTCCAAATCTGGCCGCCCCGTGACGCCAGAGATGAAAGGCCAACTGAAAGACGAAGTCATCGCCCGCGAAATTTTTATCCAGGAAGCTGAAAAACGCGGCCTGGCTGGCAGCGACGAGTACAAAGGGCAGATCGAATTGGCACGCCAGACGATTTTGATCCGCCAGTTGTTCAGCGATTTCCAGAAAAACAACCCGGTCTCTGACGCCGATATCAAAGCCGAATACGACAAGTTTGCCGCAACCAACAGCGGCAAAGAGTACAAAGCACACCATATTTTGGTGGAAACCGAAGCACAAGCCAAAGCCATCCTCGCCAGCTTGAAAAAGGGTGAAAAGTTTGAAGCCATCGCCAAAAAATCCAGCAAAGACGCGGGTTCTGGCGCCAAAGGCGGTGATCTGGACTGGGCCAACCCGAGCAACTACGTGCCTGAGTTCGCGGAAGCCATGATCAAGCTGAACAAAGGCCAAACCTCTGAAACACCGGTCAAAACTCAGTTCGGCTACCACATCATCCGCGTGGACGACACCCGCACCGCACAGTTGCCGAAAATGGACGAAGTGAAACCACAAATCGCCCAGCAGCTGACACAGCAAAAACTGGCTAAATTCCAGGACGAACTGCGCGCGAAAGCCAAGGTTGAATAATTTTGTACGCCTCTTGATCCATGCTCGTATTGCTCTCACCCGCCAAATCGCTCGACTTTGAACCTTTGGTGGGCGAGCTGGCGGAACTTCCGCACACGCTGCCGTCTTTTCCCAAGCAAACAGCGCGGCTGATCGCGGTGCTCAAAACCTACTCGCCGCAGCAGATTGCCGCGTTGATGGGTTTGAGCGATGCGCTGTCCAGCCTGAACGTGGCACGCTATCAGGCCTGGCGACCCAGATACACCGCCAAAAATGCCAAGCAGGCGATTCTGGCCTTTAATGGCGATGTCTATGCAGGTTTTGAGGCGTCCAGCCTGAGCACCGACGATCTGACCTGGGCGCAAGCGCACATTTGCATGCTGAGTGGCTTGTATGGGGTGCTGCGCCCTTTGGACTGGATGCAGCCATACCGCCTGGAAATGGGGACACAACTCCCGGTTGGCACGGATGCAATCAAGACTAAAAACCTGTATGGTTTTTGGGGCAGCCAGATCGCCAGCTACCTGAACCAGCGCCTGAAAAGCGACCCCAGTCCGGTGGTCATCAACCTGGCATCGCAGGAGTATTTCAAATCCGTTGATCAAAAAACGCTGAAAGCCCGCGTTGTGGACTGCGTGTTCGAAGAGTATAAAAACGGCCAGTACAAAATCATCAGCTTCATGGCCAAAAAGGCGCGTGGTTTGATGGCGCGGTACATCGTCACCCACCGCATTGGGACGCCGCAAAAGCTTAAAAGCTTCAACTTGGCGGGCTATGCATTTGACGCCGAGGTTTCCACGGCCGAGCGTTTGGTGTTTAGACGCAAACTGTCGACGTAACATCGCCATAACGGCCTTCATCAACCCATACCAGGTCAAAATACGGTCAAATACAAGCTCAGCCGGCGTACTTATTACCTAACATGCTATGAAAATTAGAGCAAATCAAACCGATATCGAAGTTGAAGACAGCGGCACACTGCCGCTGGGGCCGCAGGGTGCCGCGCGCCCTGTGGTGCTGCTGATCATGGGTTTGGGCATGCAACTGGTCGCCTGGCCGCAGGCCATGGTGCAAGCGCTGGCAGATGCTGGCTACCGCGTGGTCTGCTTTGACAACCGCGACATCGGCAAAAGCCAGTTTTTCGACGCGATGGGCAAGCCCAACCTGATTCTGCAAACCCTGAAGCACAAGCTCGGTCTGCCGATTCGCCCACCCTACAGCCTGACCGACATGGCCAATGATGCCATTGGGGTGCTGGATACCCTGAAAATTGGCCAGGCACACATCGTCGGGGTCAGCATGGGCGGCATGATCGCCCAGCGCGTGGCGATTGCTGCACCGCACAAAGTGCTGAGCCTGACCAGCATCATGAGTTCCAGCGGGGCACGTGGTTTGCCACAGGCCAAAGGGCCGGTCGTCCGTGCTTTGTTGAGCCGCCCAGCCAACAATACCGAATCGGCCATTGCCGACCACTACGTCAAACTCTTCAAAATCATCGGCAGCCCGGGCTTCCCCATCGACCCTGAAGAATCACGACAACGCATCATGGAAGGCATCCAGCGCAGCTTTCATCCCGTAGGCACACTGCGCCAGATGGTGTCGATTGCCGCCGACACCAAACGTCCCGACGAGCTGGCCAGTATCAACTGCCCGACCCTGGTGATCCACGGCAAAGCCGACCCGCTGGTGCCCTATGCCAATGGCGTTGATACCGCCAAACGCATTGCCGGCGCGCATTTGGTCGGCATCGAAGGCATGGGGCACGATCTGCCACCCGGCGTGGTGACGCAGCTCCTGGCTTGTATGCTGCCGTTTTTTGCCCAAGCGACGGATAAAACGGCTCTCCAGAAAGAAAATAAGGAAAAGGATAAGGAAGAGGATAAGGAAGCCAAACGCGCATGAACACGCCGGAACAATCGCAACTGGGTCAAAAGTCAACCTATGTTGACCACTACGACGCGTCCTTGCTTTTCCCCATTCCCCGCGCGGGCAAACGCCGCGAGATCGGGATTGAAGGTGCTCCCTCCTTCTTTGGTGCAGATTTGTGGACCGCGTTCGAACTGAGCTGGCTCAACCTGCGCGGCAAGCCGCAAGTGGCCATTGCGCACATCATCGTGCCTTGCGACAGCATCAACATTGTTGAAAGCAAATCGTTCAAGCTGTACCTCAACAGCTTCAACAGCACACCTTTTGCCGACGTGGCAGCAGTGACTGCGTGCTTCCGCAAGGACCTGAATGCTGCTGTCTGGCAGCAAGCCGGGACGGTTATCGGCGAAAGTCCTGTTCAATCCTCGGTCGGAGTCAGAATCTTGCTGCCCGAGCTGTTTGACCGCGAACCCGTGCATGAGCTGGATGGTCTGAATTTGGACCGGCTCGACATCGAGTGCAGCCAATACACCCCCGCGCCACAATTGTTGAGCGCCGCGTTCAACGAAGCACCGGTGAGCGAAGTCTTTACCAGCAACCTGCTCAAAAGCAATTGTCTGGTGACCGGCCAGCCCGATTGGGCCAGTGTGCGCATCAGCTACGAAGGCCCGCAGATCGACCAAGCGGGTTTGTTGCAATATTTGATCAGTTTTCGCAACCACAACGAATTTCATGAGCAATGCGTCGAGCGCATCTTCATGGACATGTGGACGCACTGCAAACCCATCAAACTCAGCGTCTACGCCCGTTACACGCGGCGCGGCGGGCTGGACATCAACCCGTTTCGCACCAGTTACCCGCAGATGTTGCCTCCGAATGTTCGCACAGCGCGGCAATAAGCCTAGATCACCTTCTGGATCAAAGCGCCTTTAAACAGCACCGGTCCGGTCGGGCCACCCGCACTTGGTACGCCGCCTCTGGGTTCCAGGCTGATCGCCAAGGTTGGCACCTGCTTCACATCGCCTTCAGCCGTTGCCAAACGCAGCACTTTGTCGCCGCCCAGCACACCCAGAGAGCGAGGGCCACCGCTGTTGGGCAGTGCCCACAGCTGCAGGGACTTGTCGCTGGCTTCCCGGTAGTCGCCTACACGTTGCAAGACCAGGTTTTGACTTTTGGAGTCAAAGGTCACCAACATGGTTTCAGCTGACTTGGCATCAACCAGTACGGCGACATATTCAATTTTAGGAGCCACTTTGAGCTGCGCGCTCAGCTCATCGACTTGTTTACCGCGAATATCAAGCTGATCCCGCAGACTGAAACCCGTCACCACGGCCAAGACGGTCGCCAATGCGCCGGCGGCAGCAGCACCGCGCCAAACCCACAGGCCTTGCCAGAGACCACCCAGCCATGACAGCGTGCCGTCGGCATGGACTTGTTGGCCCGATTGACGTGCAAGCTGCATCGCCAAAGCTTCGCGATCGGCCTGCACCATGTTGTGAATCCGCGTCCACACGGCAGGTGCCGGCAAGATGGGTTGCTGCAACTCCGTCATGCCCGACAGGCGACCTTGCCACACCAGTGCAGCCGCCCGCACCGTGGCGTTGTCGCGCGACAGGCTCTCGAATCGCCTGCGCGCCCCGGCACGCAGGGTGCCCAGCGCATAGCTGGCCGCCAGGCGGTCCAAGGTTTGAGGATGCCCACTTAGGTTCATGATAATTTCCTGATGTTCATACAGCGATGACGACTTAGGCTTGGGCTCAGGCAAAACGCGACATGCAGCCGCGCAGTTGCTCCAAACCGCGCCGAATCCACGTCTTCACCGTGCCCAGCGGCAGCTTGAGCTGCTCTGCCAGGTCGCTGTGGCTCAAGTCCCGCAGATACGCCAGACTCACCACCTCGCGCTGCTTGTTGTCCAGCTGGTTCAGGCATTGCTGCAACGCCCAGGCCTGCTCACTGGCCAGCGCCGTGTTCATCGGGTTGGGCGCATCGCCTTCCAGGGTGTCGCTCAACACCTCATCCAGCTCCTGCGTCAAATGCATGCGTTCAGCCGCGCGTCTGCGCAAAAAATCAAGCGCCCGGCTGCGCACAATCAGCCCCATCCAGGCCATGGGCGGGCTTAAGCTGGCGCGGTAATCCGCCGCCGCCCGCCAGATGTGCATATAAGCCTCCTGTAGCACGTCTTCAGCCCACTCGCGTTTATTCACCACACGCAAGGCCAAACCAAAGAGTTTGGCCGACGTGGTGTCGTACAAAGCCTTTAAAGCAGCTTCGTCGCGGTTGGCCATGCGGTCTAGAAGGGTCATGAGTTCAGTGTCGGTTTGTAATGCGTCCATGCATACATTGTCGGGTAAATGATGACCAAATCATCATCTGAGGATGATATTTATACGCCTCGCGTTGCGCTTTGGATTCAAGCCTGGTGCTTTCTCTGTGTAAACACACGGTAAAAGTATCCGGCTTGATTGAATCCATTCGCTAGGTTTGCTGCGTATGTAGAGCGTAGACGCGTTTTCCTGGCATGTGTCATCAGGATCGCTTCAACAGCCTAGTCACCGTTTGTTTTAAAAAGGGAAGCCACCATGACACCACGGATTTTGACCATCGCAGACCAACTCCTCATCACCTCGCCTGGCTCGCGTATGTGCACAATTGGCATGCCCACTGCTGCTGCGCTTGTTGTACCGGCCAATGTCTTGTTATTGGGTGCATGATGCGGCAAATCAACACCTTATGTCGCCGGCTGGTATTGGCCGCATCTTTGATCCTTGGGGCACACAGCGCCTTGGCGCAATCGGCTGCAATGGCAGGCTCCGCCGTGAAAGGCAAAGAGGTTTACGATGCCCAGTGCAGTGCCTGTCACAGTGTTGGCGCGAACCGCATTGGCCCCATGCACCTCGGCGTGGTGGGCCGCAAAGCCGGTAGCGCCGCAGGCTACCGTTATTCAGACGCTTTGCGCAAAAGCAAAATTGTCTGGAGCCATGACACCCTGGTCGCGTGGCTGACGGAGCCTGGAGCACTGATCGCCGGTGAACGCATGGGCTACTCGGTAAACAGTGCGCAAGACCGCGAAGATGTGGTGGCTTATCTGGCCACGCTCAAGGTCGACAAATAGGACTGGCGCGCAGGCTTGCCGGCTCACACATCCGTAAAAGGCGTCAAAGGCGACAGCGCTGTGAATCGCGCAGGGCGCTTTTCTTTTGCAGCGGTGATGGCCTCGCGAACTTGCGCATTGCTCCATATCGCCCCTTGCAGCCAGCCCATCTGCTTCAAAGACTCGTCCACCGAGTGATCGCGCGCATAGTGGATGACCTGCTTGGTGCCCCAAATAGCCACGGGCGGTTTGGCTGCAATCTCTTGGGCGCATTGCATCGCCGCAGCCAGCATGGCCTCGGGTGAAGCAAACACCTCATTGACCAGACCATAGGCCAGCGCTTTGTCTGCCTTCAAGCGGCGGCCGGTATAGGCCAATTCCTTCACCACGGCCAATGGAATCAATTTTGGCAAGCGCTGCAGCGTGCCGACATCGGCCACCATACCGATATTGATTTCCTGGATACAGAAAAAAGCGTCTTGGGTGGCGTAGCGGATGCAGCAGGCAGTGACCATATCGACCGCGCCACCAATGCAACCGCCCTGGATGGCAGCAATCACCGGGATGCGCAGCGTCTCCAGCTTGGTGAAAGTGGCTTGCAAATCGGTCAACGAATCAAAAATAGCAGCGCGCCCCTCAGGGCTTTTGTCGTCCATCTGGATCGCGCCTGCAAAAGTGTCCAGCGACATGCCTGCGCTGAAATGTTTGCCGGTGCTTGAAATCACCAAAGCGCGGGCGGTGCCCTCTCGCTGAATCTGCGTCAACACCGCATCCAGCTCGCGCCAAAAGGTCGGGTGCATGGTGTTCATCGCCTCGGGGCGGTTCAGCACCAAATGGGCAATGTGGTCGGAGGTGGACAGGGAGAAGCAGATTAAGGTATCCATCATCGCACTATAGATGAGGCCCCAACGCTTGCAAGTCACACCAGTGACCTGCAAGCCCGTCACGGACTTATTTGACCGTGATCACATCCCGGTGCATGGGTGCCAATTTGGCCAGCAACTGGTTTTGGTTGCGAAACGGAATACCCTGCGCGTCCATGGATTGTTGCAAGACCTCGACCAACGCATTGAAGTCGGTCTTGTTGATGTCCATGCTGCTGTGCGCGGATTTCATGTCCGCACCTTTGTAAACGCACGGGCCGCCGGTGAGTTGGCAGATCTGGTCAACCAGTTTGGCCTTCAAATTCACCACATTGCTATCTTTGAACGCGGTCGCTGTGCGTTTATCGGCCTGCAAACGCGGTACAAAATCGTCCATCAGTTTGACCAGACCGGCTTTTTCACCAAACGCCTGGTACAGCGCGGGGGAATTGTCGGCCATGGCGCCCATCGTCTGGGCTTGGACAGAACCGGCAAAGACGGCGGCCAAGGTGAGCGCCGCTGCAATAAATGTTTTTTTCATGATGATTCCTGGATAAGACTGGATTGAATATTGATATGTTTAAAAGCAAGAAAATAGGGTCGTGTTTTAGAACGCGATCTGGCCTGACAAGTACACACCTGTCTGCTTTTTCGGGGTAATGCCGGGAATGATGCGGCCCAAGTCCACATACGCCAGGGTCAAGGACACGTTTTTGTTCGGTGCCCAGGCCACGAACACGTCTTTCCAGGCCTGTTCTTGCAAACCACCACCCAAGCCGGCCGCACGGCCCAAAGCTTCCAGGTTATTGGGTTTGGCGCGGTATTCCGCACCAATGGCGACGTTTTTAGTCAGCAGATACGCCACCGACACTTCTGGTTGCAAGGTGCGGCTGTTTTTACCCGGCGCAGCGGAGCCAAAGCCCAGCAAGCCGTTTTGATTCGCATTGGTGTAACGCAGCGTACCGTTGACCAGCAGGCTTTGCGCTAAAAACAGTTTGGTTGCGCTCACGTACACGTCTGTACCGCTGGTTTTGGTGCCCAAAAAGTTCAGCACCGAACCAATCGAGCCTGGTTTGACCGATTTGTACTCCAGACCCACGGCGATTTGCGGCATCAACGAGTCGCTGTCCAAAATCGCATCACCCGCCACACGCACCTTCACACCCACGATGTCCATGTTGATATGCTGTCCCGGAGTCACGCCAAAGGGTGCAATCCCGTTCAAGGCAATCGCCGGCGATGAGTCAAAGTCTTGGCGGGCCAGAGACAATTCCACGCGGTTTTTAATACCCACCGCGACGCCGTAGGTCTTCAAACCGTAATCTTGCGTCTTGGCTGCAGTAACATTGGCACTGAAACCTATTTCACCATCGGTCGCATTGCTGCCGATGACCGCCCAGGGCGTCAAACCGCCACCCGCCGCGCCGTCAATGCTGCTGACGCCGCCTGTGAGCAACAATTTGCCGGTGTCTGCGTAGACAGCGCTTGCGCCGCAAAATAGCGCTACGGCCAGAGCTGTTGCCTTGAAGCTGGCAGAAGCCACAGATGCAGAAGTTGAATGTTTCATTCCAATGTCCTAAAAAGGTTAAAAAAAGAGGTGTGCAAGCTATTTACGCGGATTGAAAGATATTGGATTCAGAAAGTTACAAAATATTTTCGAACCATTTCGCCCGGATTGTAAACTTACTGTCAACACTTGATATCCGTCAACAACGCATTGGCATTGACGGCGCATGATGAGGTACCAGTTATAAGAAAGTACCCCATGAGCACAGAACAACTGACCGCCCCTTTTAAAAAGCAGTTGCTGGATCGGCAAGCAGCTTTGCAGGAGCAGTTGAACAGCCTGCGTGGCGGTGACAAGAGCCGTGCGGAAGCATCAGCGGACCACTTCAACCGCCCCGAAGACTCCACAGCGCAGGTCAACACCGCGCGCGACCTCGAATTTGCACTGGATGAGCATGAAACCGTTGAATTGGCGCAGGTAGCAGCCGCCTTGGATCGCATTGAAGCAGGTACCTACGGTCGATGTGTGGACTGCGGTGTGGCGATTCCAGCTAAACGCCTGCATGTGACACCCGCAGCAGCGCGTTGCATTGCCTGTCAGGAAAAAATGGAGTAACCCCCGCTGGGGATCAAGTGTTTAGGGTTGAATCCGCCTCAGCCGTCAACAGCGCAATCAAGTCTTGCGCAAGGTCTGGTTGAGTTGGTGGCATGGCACGCTCCAGTTCCCCATCCGATTTCACCAAGCCACCCACCCGCACCCCGAGCAAACGCAGCCGCTTGGTCAGGGGGATACGCTTCAGGCACAGCCCCGCCGCTTGGCGTATCGTCTTCGGGTCAGCTGTGTAAACATTCAGTGTTTGGTCACGCGTGGCGCTTTTGAAGTCGTCGTAGCGGAGTTTGATGCCGATGGTTTTGCCCAAATAGCCTTTACGCTGCAGGTCGCCGGCCAGCTTGTCGCACAACTCGGTAAAAATCGCGCCCAGCTCGGCCTTGTCGCGTACAGCGTGCAGGTCACGGTCAAACGTGGTTTCGCGGCTGATGGATACCGGCTCGCTGTTCAGGGAAATCGGGTTGTCGTCCTGCCCCCAACTGGCCCGGTGCAGCCATGCTCCCGTGCTTTTGCCAAAGTTGGCGACCAGCCACGCTTCATCCTTGGCCGCCAGTTCACCGATGGTGGTGATGCCATTGTTGATGAGTTTTTCATCCATTTTCGGGCCAACACCGTTGATTTTGCGGCAGGTCAGCGGCCAGATGCTGGTTTGCAGGTCTTCTTCTAAAACAACCGAAATGCCATTGGGTTTGTTGAACTCGCTGGCCATTTTGGCAAGCAGCTTGTTGGGTGCCACCCCCACAGAGCAGGTCAACCCCGTGCGCTCAAAAATCGTCTGCTGAATCAACTTCGCCAGCGCCCTGCCGCCCTGCCGCTGCCCGCCCGGCACCTCGGTGAAGTCGATATACACCTCGTCCACCCCTCGGTTTTCCATCAGCGGCGTGAATTCAAGAATCGTTTCCTTGAACAGTCGCGAATAATTCCGATACTGCTCAAAATCCACCGGCAGCAAAATCGCCTGCGGGCACAGCTTGGCCGCCTTCATCAGCCCCATCGCCGACCCCACCCCAAACTGCCGCGCCGCATAAGTAGCCGTCGTAATCACTCCCCGCCCCGCATAATCCTTCAGCCGCGCAAACGCCTCCACAGGAATATCCGCCCGCGTCTGCCCTTCAGCCAGCAGCTCAATAGCCTCGTCCACCTTGCGCCGCCCACCACCAATGACAACCGGCAACCCCTTAAGCTGCGGATAGCGCAGCAACTCCACAGATGCGTAGAAAGCATCCATGTCCAGGTGGGCGATTCGACGGATTTTGGGAGTCATGAGTAATTCATTATCGCCCATAATTTGCTATAATTTTAATAGCTACATAGACAATAAATACGCCGGCTATATGCCAAAATGACCACTATTTTAGGAAATTTATACTCAAACGTGGTCTCGCAGTCCACAGCTCCGCACCGCCAGTCGAAAGCTGCCGAAACTCGCTGGTGCTCAAACAATGCCAGCTTCCACCTGACGGCGCGCTGCTGAGTGCTGGAAGGAGAAGCTAATGGGCGCCACGATTGAGCGCAGGGTTAGGACTCATTGTTGCGAGCCTCGATGAGTTCGGTGAGTGTCTTTCCATCGAATACTGGCGACACTTGCCCACGTAGTTTTGAAAACGGATACGCCATTCCGTAATGAGTAACCCGCGTGACCTTGGTGATGATGATTTGCTCTTTGTTGTTAGACAGAAGCTCTACTTCCTCCGTGTAGTCCTCTACTTCTTCGCTCTTAACAGACTGCGTAGCAAAGGCAACCACCTTCGTACCCAGAAATACCGGGCAGCCGCTCATTCCGAGAGGAACTGCAATGTTTAGTTCTAGTTGTTTTGCCACAAGAGTAACGTGACCTTTGAGTATTCGCATCTCTTTACCAGATAACCAGACCTCGTGGCTGGGCACACCAATCAACTGTACATCGGCACCAGCAGAGACCTCTTCATCGCTGAGCGAGAGATACTTCGTACGTTCGAGATTAACGTGGATTAGTGCGAAGTCGCATTCTTGAAATGAAGCTGCACGTGTCAGCCAACAAACTTGCTGCTCAGTGCCTTGCTGAACGATGGCGACCACTCGCTTTCCTGGCGGCAAGTTGTCTGGTTTGGGAATAACGTGATTGGCTGTAATGGCATCTCCGCGCCTACTGACGAAGAAGGCGGTTCCCAAGAAGACGCGCGACTCAAGAAAAATGCCATTGTCCTTCGAATCAACCAAGAACAGCGGGAAGATGTACTCGCGGGCATCATCGAGAATTAGCATCGACATGTTTGAGTGCTAACGTGCTAGCTCAGGGGCGCGAAGCCGACTTGCCGGCGTAGTATCCCTCCGAAGCGGTGGGTTAGGACTCATTGAGCCATTAGACATTTGCTGGTTGACAATCATCTGGAAACTGCGTTGCGAAATCGGCAATGATTTTGAGGTCATCTGCTTTTTGAGGAACCGCTGTAGGACTTGATGGAAAATGTGCCCTCCATAGTTTACGAATATCTCGAAAGTACAGATCACCTACGTTGACTCCGATCATGTAGCCTCCCGACTTCTCAGCTTCGTGGACTACAGGGACGAGCAGACCGACCGATGGGCCGATGTACTGATTTCTGAAGCCAAACCATCTGATGACCTCAAGTTTTCGCGTGAAATCAAGGAAGAACCGACCGTCTGGCACGGTAGCTCCAACCTTCGTAGCTGCAAATCGACTCGGTGGGTCATCGAAGGCAATAAGAGTGAGTGCCATGATACTGAGTCCTAACGCAATGTATACCGCAAAACTTGCGGATTATTCTGGCGGCTGCGTATTAATCTGGACATCGAATGCTCCTTTGATTGGCTTGTAGCTTGGGTTTCAAATGAAATGACTGATTATTTACATGGATATAAAACATGCCAGCAAACACCACAAGCAACCGTTCAGTTTACAGCATCAGAACCCAACTTTCCGCGCTCCCCCGCCGTTCAGACAGGACTGATCAGCGCAGAGACGGGTGGATCACAAATAGGGGTCAGAGTCCAATTTCGATGAGATATTGCTGTCCGCCGAAAGGTGAATTGTCCTGAATTGGAATCTGACCCCCATTTATTTGCCTCTGCTGATAGAAGCTTCACTCGACCGCCTAGCTAGTCAAAATTCCCCTTTAGCATGAAGGGGGGCGCGAAGCGACGGGGTAGTTGCTGCGCGGAACACAGCTACCCCGCCCGCTGGGCACCCCTTCACTTTGAAGGGGAATTTAGGCACTGGTTTTTGGGTTAATTTATGCTATAAATAGCATAGCACTTTAGGCAGCAAATACGCCAGCTAGAGGCCAAAAACACCCCAAAAACAGCCTCAAATATCCCATTTAGTACGTCCCAGCCAACAAAATCCCCTGATCCACATTCTGGATATTCGTATGCCCGCAAAACGCCATCGTGATATCCAGCTCTTTGTGGATGATCTGCAGCGCCTTGGTCACCCCCGCCTCGCCCATCGCGCCCAGCCCATATACCATGGCGCGGCCTATGAGCACGCCTTTGGCACCCAGCGCCCAGGCTTTGAGCACGTCTTGCCCGGAGCGGATACCGCCGTCCATCCAGACCTCGATCTGGTCGCCCACAGCTTCAACGATGGGCGGCAGCGCCTTGATGCTGGATTCCGCACCGTCCAGCTGACGCCCGCCGTGGTTGCTGACCACAATCGCATCCGCACCGCTCAAAACAGCCAGTTTGGCGTCTTCCACGTCCTGGATGCCCTTCAAAATCAGCTTGCCGCCCCATTGGGCTTTGACCCATGCCACGTCTTCCCACGACAGGCGCGGGTCAAATTGCTCGTTGGTCCAGGCGGCGAGGGAGTTCATATCGCTCACGCCTTTGACGTGGCCGACCAAATTACCAAAGGTGTGACGCTTAGTGCCCAGCATGCCAAAACACCAGCCCAGTTTGGTGGACAGGTTGATGATGTTGGCAATGGTCGGACGCGGTGGTGCGGTCAGGCCGTTTTTCAGGTCTTTGTGGCGCTGGCCGATGACTTGCAGGTCCAGCGTCAGCACCAAAGCGCTGCATTTGGCGGCTTTGCAGCGGTCAATCATGCGGCGCATGGCGTCGCGGTCGCGCATCATGTAGAGCTGAAACATGAAGGGCGCGGTGGTGTTGGCGGCGATGTCTTCGATGGAGCAGATGCTCATGGTCGACAAAATGAAGGGGATGCCGAATTTTTCAGCCGCCTTGGCCGCTTTGATTTCGCCATCGGCGCTTTGCATGCCCGTCAAGCCGACAGGGGCAATGGCCACTGGCATTTTGGCATCCACGCCAACCATTTTTGTCGCCGTCGTGCGGTTTTCCATGTTCACGGCGACGCGCTGGCGCAGCTTGATGGTCTGAAAATCGTCCGAATTGGCGCGGTAGGTACTCTCGGTCCACGAGCCGGAATCGGCGTAGTCGTAAAACATGCGGGGAACGCGCTTTTTGGCCAAAACGCGCAGGTCTTCGATGGTGGTGATGACGGTCATGGGATGCTCCAAAAATTTTAAGCTTTTAACCGCGCCACATGCCGCGCAATCTGCAGCCGCACCTGCGCTGGCGCCGTGCCACCCAAGGTGCTGCGGGCATTCAGCGAGCCGCGCAGGGACAGCACGTCGTATACGTCTTTTTCGATTTTCGGGTTGAACTGTTGCAGCACGTTCAAAGGCAGTTCCGACAAATCAACCTGGTGCGCCATAGCGGCTTTGACGGCGTGGGCCACGGCTTCGTGGGCGTCGCGGAAAGGCAGGCCTTTTTTGACCATGTAATCGGCCAGATCGGTCGCGGTGGCGTAGCCTTTGAGTGCGGCGCGCTCCATGGCTTCGGGTTTGAGGGTGATGGAGCCCATCATTTCAGCAAAAATACGCAGCGTGTCTTTGAGGGTGTCCACCGTGTCAAACAGCGGCTCTTTGTCTTCCTGGTTGTCTTTGTTGTAGGCCAGCGGTTGGCCTTTCATCAAGGTGATCAAGCCCATCAAATGACCGACGACACGGCCGGTTTTACCGCGTGCCAGTTCGGGCACGTCGGGGTTTTTCTTTTGCGGCATGATGGACGAGCCGGTGGTGTAGGCATCGCCAATTTGAATGAAACCAAAGCTCTGGCTCATCCACAAAATCAATTCTTCAGACAAACGGCTGATATGCACCATGGCCAGGCTGGCCGCAGCGGTGAATTCAATCGCAAAGTCGCGGTCGCTCACGGCGTCCAGGCTGTTTTGGCAAACTTGTGGGTTGCCTTTTTCGTCAACCATGCCCAGCGTTTTCGCGACGCGTTCGCGGTCCAGCGGGTAGCTGGTGCCCGCCAGGGCGGCTGCGCCCAGCGGCAGGTGGTTGACACGGCGGCGCACGTCCTGCATGCGCTCGGCGTCGCGGCTGAACATCTCCACGTAGGCCAGC
>JAYVJL010000077.1:0-16511 GCA_043769295.1 Polaromonas sp.
ATTGAATGGGCGTACGCCCATTCAATGCTTGCAAGCCTATCTAGACAACAATCATCAACCCTCTACTTTGTGCCGTTGTTAATAATGGGGGGATTACCAATCATCTCTGTGGGTTTTGATCTTACTAGACACTTCTTGTTTTGATGATTGTTATCAAGCAACAAAAGGGTGTTTTCCGCCCTATAAAGGACATTGTGATCATGTTAAAAAATTCTCTTTTTGGGCGCTACTTGGCTGCACTGTCGATGAGCTTCAGCCTAAGCTTCTCTCTAGCTCATGCTGAGGATGCGCCAGTTATGGTTGCACGTCAGGTGTCTGCCTCGGCCTGGTACGTGGAAGGTGTATCGGCCCTAGGCAGCTCGGCCAATCAGAACTTTATCTCCAATGCGGCTTTTGTCGTCACCCCGGCAGGGGTCGTTGTGATTGATGCGCTGGGTTCCCCTGCATTGGCAAAACGCTTGATTGCAGAAATCCGAAAAGTTACGACGAAGCCCATTACAAACGTCATCGTGACGCACTACCATGCCGACCATATTTATGGCTTGCAGGTTTTCAAGGCGCTGGGGGCACGCATCATTGCACATCGTGCGGCGCTTGAGTATCTGAATTCGGAAACGGCCCGCCTGCGGCTTGAGGTGTCGCGTCAGGAACTCGCGCCTTGGGTGAACGCTGAAACTCATTTGGTTGAGGCTGATGAGTGGATCGATGGCGACAAAGAGCTTGTAGTGGGTGGCGTCCATTTGCAGATCAAACCGGTGGGCCCTTCTCACACGCCGGAAGACCTGGCCATTTACATGCCCTCTGAGAAGGTGCTGTTTGCCGGTGACATTGTGTTCCGTAGCCGCATTCCTTATGTGGGTCAGGCTGATAGTCGTCACTGGATTGTCGCGCTCGATAATCTGCTTAAGTTCGATACAGTCGTCATCGTGCCCGGTCATGGAGAGCTCTCGCTGGAGGCTCGCAAGGACATGCAGTTAACGAGAGAATACTTGGTGTATTTGCGAGCTAAGATGGGCGAGGCAGCAAAAAATCTCGAACCTTTTGAAGATGCATACAAGTCCACTGACTGGTCGCAGTTTGAGCACCTGCCCCTATTTCGCATCGCCAACCGAATGAATGCGTACAACACGTATTTGTTGTTGGAGCACGAGGCTAACTGATGATAAATTTAACTTGCAAATCCGATCCAGTAGCATGTGGTCAGTTATTTCTCTCCCGTCGTCACCTTCTTATCGCATCAGGCTTGGCATGTCTCAGTGGCAAGAGCATGGCCGCTCCGGCAACCTTGCCCACAACGGCGTCGTTAGCCAATGATCTTGCACAAGCACTCAAAATGGGTGGTCCTTTGCTGGTGATGGTCAGTTTAGAGGGGTGTCCTTTTTGCAAAATTGTCCGCGAAAATTATCTGAGCCCGATGCGCGCGCAGCAAGGGCTCTCTGTGGTGCAGATCGATATGCGTAACCGGCTGCCGATCAAGGATTTAAAGGGCGTTACGACGACCCAGGATGACTTGATTCGTAGTTGGGGTGTCAAGGTGGCACCAACGGTCCTATTTTTTGGACGTGGAGGTGTGGAGGTTGCAGAGCGTCTGGTAGGTGGCTATATTCCAGACTTTTATGGAGCGTATCTCGATGAACGGTTGCGCCTTGCACGCGCCTCACTTCGCGTCTGAGCTCAAAGATGATCCCGATCAAAAACTGAATCCGCTTGGCGCGGCACATTGGTCTGAGTAATCTTTTGTCTGATCTCTTCTTGAAACGGTTACCCACGCTCTATTTCCAGAAGACTTGCTATCGCCCCAAGCAGCAAAGAGCGATAACAAGCCATGGGACAGTCGGGAAGTCTCAGGGCTTGATATACGCGTATTTCTCGCGGCTTTGCAGCTGACCAATACGCACCACACCCGATGGCGTAAAGGTCGCGTCCATGATGAACTGCTCTTTTTTCAGATTACGACTTCTCAAAGTGATCTCGCATACTTCAAACGTTACGCCACGTGCCTTGAGGGCACTGACCAGCGAGCCGTAGTCGATGTCTGGGTTCTTCGGGTCTTTGGCACCCTCCATCAGGAAGTCGACGCCATTCGCATGGGCTACAACGGCAATTTTGGTGTCTGGCGCTACATCCAGGTGGTTGCGAATATTGCGTAGACCTTTGGTGGCCTGGGTTGCTGCATCGTCAAAGTGGTAGACCACTTTGTCTTGTGCTAAGGCTGCGTTACTGAGCAGGATGGATGCCGCAAGTGCGAGGAAAAATTTAGTAATTTGACGCATGGAAGTCTCCTTTAAATTAGTATCAACTGATATTTGAACACAAACTGATGAGATTTACTGGAACCGCTTCACAGGATGATTCATGGTGGAAAACTAAAAGCTCTACCGGTTAGTGCCATGCTCAATGCAAAAAACCTCAGTCGTCTTCACCCAATTCAGGGTCCCAACCATTTGCTTTAGCCTCAGCAATTGCTTTAGCGTAAATCTTACCGTGTCTTGCGGCTAACTCTGGCGTCAGTTGGCTCGGTAGCTGACCGTAAGGTGCCCAAGCCTCATTCACTTTTTCCATGAGAATTTGTAAATCTATGCCGGTTTTTCCCGCGAAATTGTCACCTTCTTGCAAAATGCCAAACACCCAAGCATCACGAATGATTCTGCCAATCATAGTTATTCCGCCGTTGTCTTCTTTGTCGAGTCCTACATATGTTTGCATAACTTATATTCAGTTTGTGTTGAAGGCGAATGAGGGGTGTGCACTTAGCGCGTCAGGCTAGCATACAGCATAGGCAGTTTTTCAGGTAATCGCTCAACCTTGTCTACTACCATAAAGTTTTGAGCACCAAAAATACGTGAAACATATTGATCTGCGCCTGGGTCAAGGCTCATGCAAAAGGTTGCGATGCCATTGCGTGCAGCTTCTTCAACAGCTTTTTTAGTGTCATGGCGTAAATACTGAGGGTCGCGCACGTCCACGTCAGCTGGCTCGCCGTCAGTGATTACCAGCATCAGCTTCTTGGCAGATTTTTGCAGACGAAGGGCAGAGGTGCTGTGTCTAATGGCCGCACCCATGCGGGTAGATAACTGCCCTGTCATGCCTGCAAGTCGAGATTTTGCAACGTCATCGTGGGGCTGAGAAAAGTCTTTAAACCGGAAGTAATTAACATCATGTCTACCATCAGAGCAGAAGCCATGAATAGCAAATGAATCGCCAACCTTAGCGATAGCATCCGCCAGTAATACACACGCTTCTCGTGTGAGATCAAGAACGGTATGGTTTTGACCTGCTACTTTGTCGTTGGTAGAGTGTGACAGATCAAGCAAAACCAGAATGGAGATATCACGCGTTTTACGAACACTGCGCATCATGATTCTAGGATCAGGTTGTTCTCCCATCCTCATTTCGATCATCGAAGACAGAGCTGCGTTCAGGTCAATTTCATCGCCATCTTCTAACTTGCGTATTCTCTGAACACCTTGCGGTTGCATGGCATCCAACAGAAACTTCATGCGACTGATCAAGCGACGATGTTCTGCTGTGATGCTATCAATAATAGCCAAGTCACCACTTTTGGGGCGTCGCTCTTGAACCGTCACCCAGGCAGGGCGTTCTAACTGTACCAGGTGATCCCATTCAGGATAGTGGCAGGGGTCAATGAGTGGCTCTCTACCCTCAGACTCATTGAATGAAACACCCATATCCTCATAGGGCATAAGCTCTGTGCCGATCACCCAAATTTCCTGCGCATCATCGCCTGCAGTTTCCACCTCGACCTCATTCACGAACTCCATAAGATTGACGTACTTACGGACTTGTGCTGGCTCATGGTAACCTGCAGCGGCAGAACGATCAAAATCAAACTCTTCAAAAGCCCAGAAATAGCGATTGTCGTCCCGATAGGAGGCTAACTGAACATCCGTACGCGGTTGGTAGCTAATGCCTACGTCTTTGAAGCTGTGCGCCAGCATGATACCTATGTCCCAAGAGATGCTGTTGTCGAACGGTTGTTCGATGACATTTTTTTTTGCTTCTTGCAACAATGTACGACCTTGTGCAATCCAAGGATGAGAATCCTCATAATCTGTGTCTAAAAGCGCTCGCGCCAAACGGTTCAGGTAGTCTCCAGCTGTGCTGGACTGTGCAGCACCTGTCGTATGGAGTTGACGCCATAGATGCTTCAACCCAGGAAACTTATGACAGGCCAAGAGTTCAATGCGTGCATCCTCGATGACACTGATGACCGCTATCTGCCAAGGACTCAATGATTCTGCAGAAATGGGTTGTCGCGTATAAACAAGATGCGCTGCAGCATGAGCAGCCGTAGCACGGTACAACTCAGTTGCAGTAATTAGACCTTGGTTGCCTTCGATAGCATCTAACGCATCTGGAAGATGTATAAGGTAGTCTTCTATGAACGGCTTATAACCTTCGCGAGTTTCAAAATCTCCCGAAGTGGGGCGCATAAAAAAATCACGCGCCCACAATGCACGTAAATACATGTTGATGCGTCTTTGGATATCAACGAGCAAAGTACCTTTACGCTCTTTTTGGAGAACGGCTAAAGACTCTTTCGATTCCAAGTTAAAGTATCTGGCTTGTTCTGGGTAATTGGTGCGATGCGCTTGCGCACCCCAATTAGCCCATCGCCGCAATCCACCGAGTGTAAGCTGGCTTAACAGCAACTCTAAGTGGTCTAGCAAAGGGCGCAAGCTTCGCGGTGCTTGATTGACCAGTGATGTAATGACTTGCAAGTATTGCAAAAATAAGTCGCCATCAGCCAAGCGCACAGCGGCGGTGGGTGCCGTTGACAGCACCAATTCAATGACCGTGCCAGAGGTTTTGGAAGCCAACATCAGCGCTGTAGTGATCAAATCACCGACAACATCCTCTCCCACTTCTTTGGCGACAAGTGGCGCGGCATCTAGCCAAGCATTAACAAGTGCTGGGCCTTTGCCTAAACCGCGTAGAGCTGTTGCACCCTTGACGTAGTTGTCCAACCCGCGTGCTGAAAAAACACGGGTGGCGTCTACCCACTTATGCCTAAGCAACGATTGCGACTCTTGATTTAGTTCGTCAAGCCATTCTTGGTAGTCTTCTAGATGAACAGACATCTCGCTCTCCCTGTGGTTGGCGTTAAGAATTCAGTTAAAAGAAGGTCGCAATAGCCGCATCCAACGCGTCACGCATGTCAGGGTCGTCAGTGATAGGTCGAACCAAGGCAACACGGCAGGCCGCTTGAGCGGCGACGCCTTGAGCTAACAAACTGCCCGCGTAAATCAACATACGTGTCGAAATACCTTCGTCAAGCCCGTGCCCTTTGAGGTTCCGAGCACGCTCTGCAATGCCGACGAGTTTGCCGGCCACTTCTACGCTGACACCTGTTTCGTGCGCCACAATCTCAGACTCTGTATCGTGCGATGGATAATTGAAATCAAGAGCACCAAAACGTTGCTTGGTAGATTGCTTCAAATCCTTCATGAGACTTTGATAGCCTGGGTTGTATGAAATAACCACTTGGAAATCAGGATGAGCACTGATCAGCTCACCTTTTTTTTCTAGTGGCAATACCCTGCGGTTGTCTGTTAAGGGGTGAATAACTACGGTAGTGTCTTGGCGAGCTTCAACCACCTCATCGAGATAGCAAATGGCGCCATGACGTGCAGCAACAGCCAAAGGACCATCCTGCCACTTGGTGCCATTGGCGTCCAATAAAAATCGACCCACCAAGTCTGATGCTGTCATGTCTTCATTACATGCAACGGTGATCAATGGCTTTTGTAATTTCCAAGCCATGTATTCAATAAAACGTGTCTTACCACAACCCGTGGGGCCTTTGAGCATCATGGGCATGCGAACTGAGTAAGCGGCCTCAAAAAGATCTACCTCATCCGCTACGGCACGGTAGTAAGGTTGTTTTTTTACACGATAAGAGTCAACAATATCATTCATGAAAAATTCTCACACAATAGTTGTTTGAAGGTAGAAGGCTTTGCTCGCAAGCTTGTCCTTGGCAATACAGTTGGAATTTTTGGCATTACACATTGCAAAATGCCTTGGATCAGCATTTTTGCGATGTGACCCCGTGCTAGATTTGAAAATCTAGTACGAGGTCGTCTCTTATCAATGAAAATTGCTACTTAGACTGTTTTTCCACGGTATACAACCATCGACGCGCCTTGTGACTGCGTGAAATTGTTATAGCCAATCAAACGAACGTGATTGTCAGGGTTTGATTTACGGCAGGCGTCGCACTCAGCGATGATTTTGTCAATATCAGTTTCACCGAACATTGGGAGTTTCCACATGTACCAGTATGAATCCATCAGGTATTGTGGCTCTGTGTGCTCAACCGCAGGGTTAAGGCCCATTTTCACCAAATAAGCCACTTGCTTGCGAATTTCTTCTTTGGTCAGCGCAGGCAAATAAGAAAGAGTTTCAAATTTACGGCTAGCTGGGTCGCTAACGCGACTTTTATAATCCATTACTTCAGACATTTTAATTTCCTTTAAGTTTAATGTGACTGGAGTGAAGATGAGGGGATGACAGTGTGCATTAGCTGCCATTTACCCTCGTCTCTCCCCTCAATTTACTTGTGACCGACGTCGAGTTTGTCAACCGTGTCAAATTCGAATTTGATTTCTTTCCATGTTTCCATGGCAATCTTGAGTTCTGGTGAATGCTTGGCAGCATCCATCAACACTGTCTTGCCTTCTTTTTCAATTTCGACGCCTTCGTTACGTGCTTTAACGCAAGCCTCAACGGCCACGCGGTTTGCCGCTGCGCCAGCCGCATTACCCCATGGGTGGCCTAAAGTACCGCCACCGAACTGCAGAACAGAGTCGTCACCGAAAATGTTGACCAACGCTGGCATGTGCCATACGTGAATGCCACCAGACGCTACTGGTAAGACGCCAGGCATAGAACCAAAGTCTTGATCAAAGAAAATGCCGCGTGAACGGTCTTCTTTGATGAACTTGTCGCGCATGATGTCGATCCAGCCTAAGGTGGATGCACGATCGCCCTCCAGCTTACCAACCACTGTGCCTGAGTGCAGGTGATCGCCACCTGACAAACGCAATACTTTAGTTAAAACACGGAAATGGATACCGTGGTGCGGGTTGCGGTCAAGCACAGCGTGCATCGCGCGGTGGATGTGAAGCAACATGCCGTTTTTACGACACCAGTTGGCCAAACCTGTATTTGCAGTCAAACCACCTGTGAGGTAGTCATGCATGATGATCGGTGAGCCGATTTCCTTAGCGTACTCGGCACGTTCGTACATTTGCTCTGGAGTTGGCGCAGTCACGTTCAGGTAGTGGCCTTTACGCTCGCCAGTTTCACGCTCCGCTTTTTCGATGGCTTCTTGAACGAAGTCAAAGCGCTGCTTCCAACGCATGAAAGGCTGGCTATTGACGTTTTCGTCGTCTTTTGTGAAGTCCAAACCACCGCGCAAGCCTTCATAGCAAGCACGGCCATAGTTTTTCGCAGACAAGCCCAGCTTTGGCTTGATGGTACAGCCCAACAAAGGACGTCCATATTTGTTCATAATGTCACGCTCAACTTGGATGCCGTGTGGAGGTCCACCGCAAGTTTTAACATAGGCGATAGGGAAGCGAATGTCTTCCAAACGCAATGCGCGCAAAGCTTTAAAGCCAAACACGTTACCGACCAATGAAGTCAACACGTTGACCATTGAGCCTTCTTCAAACAAGTCAATTGGGTAAGCAATGAAAGCATAGAAGCAAGTGTCATCGCCTGGCACGTCTTCAATGCGGTACGCGCGGCCCTTATAGTAATCCAGATCGGTCAACAAGTCAGTCCAGACCGTAGTCCAAGTTCCTGTTGAAGATTCAGCAGCGACAGCTGCAGCTAGCTCTTCGCGCGGCACTCCTGCTTGTGGCGTAATCTTGAACACAGCCAAGATATCCGTGTCTAACGGTGTGTAGTCTGGTGTCCAATAGGTGTGGCGATACTCTTTTACGCCGGCGTTGTAGGCTTTTGCCATGGTTTCTCCTGTAAATGTGAAGTTTCCTCGATATCCTCTTCGTACTTTTGCGCCGTTCGAGCTATACGTCTGCAAGCTGTATGAATTTCAAGTACAGGCATATGGTATGAAGGTTTACTCATAAATAATATTAAATTTTTTTTATAAACAAATCAGAATTTACTGATGATTTAAAATTCTGCCAAATTTAACTTTGAACGCAAGGCTTGGGGTGAATAGGGCTGCGCCGCCTTTTTTTGGGGCTATTGTCGTGTTTAAGACGATTTACAAAGTTAATTTCGCTATGTTTTTAATAGCATTTCGGTCAACAAATACGCCGGATAAGTGCCAATTTCATGCCCAAGAGTCGATCAAGGCACCACCTTGTTCAATTAAAAAGCCTTTGAATGCTTTGGCTGCGGGGGAGAGCTTTTTTTGCTTCAAATGGGTGACATACCAATTGCCGACAATCGGCATGCCGGTGATGTCCACCAAAGCCAAATGTCCCGCTGCCAGTTCGTGCCGGACGGTGCGAAGCGATAAAAAACTCATACCCATTCCCGCCATGACTGCTTGTTTGATGGCCTCATTGCTCGGCATTTCCATGGCGACTTTTAGGGGGATGTCATGCTGAGCAAAAAGCCGTTCCAGCGCGGCACGTGTGCCAGAGCCTTGCTCGCGCACGACAAATGGGTAATCCTTGAGTAAATCAAAAGCAGCTCTTTTACGCCGTGACAAGGGGTGGTCGGGCGCGCAAACAAACCCTTGTGGATTGGTGGCAAAGGGCGTTGCTTCGCAGTCCAGTGTGCTGGGTGCGCGCCCCATCATCACCAAATCCACCTCATTACGGGACAACATGCTCAAGATATTTTCACGGTTGTCAATACGCAATGTGACCTCGATGTCAGGCAGTAGTTTGTTGAAGCGAACAAGCAGCATGGGGACAAAGTACTTGGCAGTGATCACTGTGGCAAGGTCGATACGGCCTTTTTTCTTGCCCACATGCTCAGCCATGCTGGCTTCTAAGTCTTTTAACTGACCGAGGGCACCAATGGCATGTATTAAAAACTCCTCACCGGCATTCGTTAACCGGATGTTGCGTCCCACAGGCTCTATCAGTGCCAAGCCAAATGTGTCTTCCAGCTGTTTGATTTGCATGGACACCGCTGGCTGCGTCACAAACAGCCGTTCGGCCGCCTTGGAAACCGAGCGTTCGCGTGCAACTTCGATGAAGGTCTGGATTTGCTTGAGCGTGTAGTGAACCATGGTTTGACTCTAAACAATCAGATAAATCTGATGAATTAAAAAATAAATGTGATTGGAGTTTATGTGTAATGGCGGATAAAGTAAATCCATTCCTGCTTATGTATCAACCTTGGCCGGGCCACAATAGACCTATTTACAACACGTGAGATCCAACCAGCATGTTACGCGCACTGATTTTTGATGTTGACGGCACCTTGGCAGACACCGAGTCAGCGCACCGTGCCGCTTTCAATGTCGCGTTCAAGGAGTTTGGACTGGATTGGCATTGGGAAGAGGCGCTTTACACCGAGTTGCTCGACATTTCTGGCGGCAAAGAGCGCATCCTGCATTACTGGCGCACCGTTCAGCCCGATTTACGTGAGGTTGGCAATATGGCGGTCCAAGACACGGTTAATCGACTGCACGAACTCAAAACAGCCGCTTATGAAAACGCAGTCAACCAAGGCGAAGTCGTTTTACGCCCGGGTGTGCTGAAGTTGATTAACAACGCGTTCGAGCAAGGTTTGTCGCTAGCTATCGCCACCACCACGTCGCCCGTCAATATTTCGGCCTTGTTGCGCAAAGCCATTGGCGTTGATTGGCGTGATTTTTTTCTGGCCATTGGCGATGCTTCTACTGCACCACTGAAAAAACCACATCCACAGGTTTATTTGCAAATGCTGGCCAGTTTGAAGCTGGAGCCGCGCGAGGCGCTGGCTTTTGAAGATTCCAGCAACGGTCTGTGTGCGGCCACCGCGGCAGGCTTGGCCACCGTCATCACCCCGACCCAATTTACCGCTCACCATGATTTCCGCGAAGCGATGCGCGTGGTGACTGATCTGGCCGGTTTGAACATGCCGCTGCTTAAAGACTGGCATCAATCGTATTGGGCCAGCAAAGATGCGCTTCAAAAAACCTTTTTGCAAGCTAAAAAATATTAACTTTAACCATTGCCCCTATGTCAAACCTCGCCAAACCCCTGCGCATCGCGCCCTCCATCCTGTCTGCGGACTTTGCCCGCCTGGGCGAAGAAGTCCGCGCCATCGAAGCCGCTGGCGCGGACCTGGTCCATTTTGACGTGATGGACAACCATTACGTGCCGAATTTGACGATTGGCCCGCTGGTCTGTGAAGCGATTCGTCCACACGTTTCCATCCCGATTGACGTGCATTTGATGGTTGAACCAGTGGATGCCATCATTCCGCTCTTCGCTAAAGCCGGTGCCAACATCATCACCTTCCACCCCGAAGCCTCCAAACACGTGGATCGCACGCTGTCCATGATCCGCGAACTGGGTTGCAAAGCGGGCTTGGTGCTGAACCCAGCAACGTCAATCGAATGGCTGGACCACGTGATGGACAAGCTGGACATCGTGCTGTTGATGAGCGTCAACCCGGGTTTTGGCGGGCAAAAGTTCATTCCCAGCACCCTGGCCAAATTGAAGCTGGTGCGCCAGCGTATTGATGCGCACATGGCGGCGGGTGGGCAGCCCATCTGGCTGGAAGTCGATGGCGGCGTCAAGGTCGACAACATTGGTGAAATCGTCCGCGCGGGTGCCGATACCTGCGTGGCGGGCAGTGCGGTGTTTGGTGCGCCGGATGCTGACAAGGGCTACCGCACTGTGATGAACGAATTGCGCCGCCTGGCTGCTTTGTAAACACATATCAACGAACAATAAATCCCGAAAGCTCACCATGCCATTGACCAACAGATCAACCCTGACGCAATTTTTGATTGAAGAACGCCGCCGTTTTCCCGCTGCCAGTGGAGACTTCAACGCACTCATCTTGGATGTCGCCTTGGCCTGCAAAGCCATCGCGCGCGCAGTCGCCTTTGGTGAGCTGGGTGGCGTCATGGGCAACCATGCACCCGAGGCGGGCGGCTCTGTCAATGTGCAGGGCGAAACCCAGAAGAAACTGGATGTGCTGAGCAACGATGTGTTCATCAAACGCACCGAATGGGCGGGCAACCTCGCAGGCATGGCTTCTGAAGAAATGGACTTGCCCTACCAAATCCCCGGTCAATACCCACGTGGTAAATACCTGTTGGTGTTTGATCCGCTGGATGGCTCCAGCAATATCGACGTGAATGTGTCTGTGGGCAGCATCTTCTCAGTGCTGCGTGGCCCGACGAACGCCAGAGATGTGATTGAAGAGAATTTCTTGCAAACCGGCGCAAAGCAGGTCGCAGCAGGCTATGCCTTGTACGGTCCTACTACCATGCTGGTGCTGACGGTGGGCGACGGTGTGAACGGCTTCACCCTCGACCCAACTTTGGGTGAGTTCATGCTGACGCACCCAAAAATGCAAATCCCCGCTGATACCAACGAGTTTGCCATCAACGCTTCCAACGCGCGGTTTTGGGAAGCGCCTGTCAAACGCTATGTGGACGAGTGCCTTGCTGGCAAAACCGGTCCCCGTGCCAAAGATTTCAACATGCGCTGGATTGCCTCTATGGTGGCCGAAGCACACCGCATTTTGATGCGTGGTGGCGTCTTTTTGTACCCGCGTGACACCAAAGATGTCAGCAAACCTGGACGCCTGCGCCTGCTGTATGAGGCCAACCCGATTGGCTTGATCATGGAGCAAGCCGGTGGTCGTGCCAGCACGGGTGAAAAACCCATGCTGGACGTGCAGCCCACGTCGCTGCATCAGCGCATTGGCTTGGTGTTTGGTTCCAAAAACGAGGTGGAGCGCATTGAGCGCTACCACGCAGAGCCTGTCCGAGTTGAGCAGAACAACCCCTTGTTTGCCGAGCGCAGCTTGTTTAGAGACTAAATCAACTTCATTTGCTATAGATTTAGAAGCTAAGTAGGCATATATAACGGCGGCTAGATGCTTATTTCCCCCTTTTTTATAACTCTCTGAGACGAATTATGTCTGAAAAACACCCCATCATCGCTATCACCGGCTCGTCCGGTGCGGGCACGTCATCGGTCACCAAAACATTTGAAAATATTTTTCGCCGCGAAGGTGTTACAGCGGTCATCATCGAGGGCGACAGCTTCCATCGCTATGACCGCAAGGAAATGAAAATCCGTGCGGCTGAAGCTGAAAAGAGCAACGATCAACACTTCAGTCATTTCAGCGAAGCAAACAACATGTTCCCTGAAATCGAAGCGCTGTTTCGCGACTACGGTAATACGGGTAGCGGACAACGCCGCAAGTACTTGCACAGTGATCAAGAGGCTGCACCCTACAAACAGGAAGCGGGCACGTTTACCCCGTGGGAAGCTTTGCCGAATGATTCTGATATGCTTTTCTACGAAGGCCTGCATGGCGGCGTGGTGACGCCTACGGTCAATGTGGCGCAGCATCCTGATTTGTTGATTGGCGTGGTTCCTGTCATCAATTTAGAGTGGATTCAAAAACTATACCGCGACAAAAACCAGCGCGGCTACAGCGCCGAAGCGGTGACAGACACGATTTTGCGCCGTATGCCCGATTATGTGAACTACATCTGCCCGCAGTTTGCACACACGCATGTCAATTTCCAGCGGGTGCCCATGGTCGATACGTCCAACCCGTTCATCTCGCGCGACATCCCCTCGCCAGATGAAAGCATGGTGGTGATTCGTTTTGCCAAACCCAAGGGGATTGATTTCCAGTACCTGCTCAACATGATTGGCGACTCCTTTATGTCCCGCGCCAACACCATCGTGGTGCCTGGCGGCAAGATGGAGTTGGCCATGCAGCTCATCTTCACCCCTTTTGTGTGGCGGATGATGGAGCGCCGAAAACGTGCTTTGGGAGCAAATTAAAATGGCCTGCGCTGCTCCTACTCCCAAACTCGCTCAAGACATGGCGAATGCGATTCGCATGCTCGCTGTCGATGCCGTTGAAAAAGCAAAATCCGGCCACCCCGGTGCGCCCATGGGCATGGCTGACATTGCCGAGGTGCTGTGGAATCGCCACCTCAAACACAACCCCACCAACCCGAACTGGGCAGACCGTGATCGCTTTGTGCTGAGCAACGGCCACGGCTCGATGTTGATTTATGCCTTGTTGCATCTGACCGGTTACGACCTGCCGATGGAGGAGCTGAAAAAATTCAGACAGTTGCACAGCAAAACCGCAGGTCACCCCGAAGTGGGTATCACCCCGGGTGTGGAAACCACCACGGGCCCGCTGGGCCAGGGCATCACCAACGCGGTAGGGATGGCCTTGGCTGAAAAACTGTTGGCTGCAGAATTCAACCAGCCCGATCACACCATTGTTAACCACCACACCTACGCCTTTTTAGGTGATGGCTGCATGATGGAGGGCATCAGCCACGAAGCCTGTTCACTGGCGGGCACGCTGCGCTTGTCCAAACTGGTGGCGTTTTATGACGACAACGGCATCTCGATTGACGGCCATGTCGAAGGCTGGTTCACTGACGATACGCCCAAGCGCTTCGAGGCCTATGGCTGGCATGTCATCCCAACGGTGGATGGTCACAACCCGGTGGCAATTGACGCGGCTATCCAGGCGGCCAAAGCGCAAAGCGCACGTGCTGATGGCAAACCCACGCTGATTTGCTGCAAAACCGTCATCGGCCAAGGCTCGCCTAACAAAGCCGGTACGCATGATGTGCATGGCGCAGCCTTGGGCGCGGCTGAAATCGCCGCCACCCGCGCCCAACTGGGCTGGACAGCCGCACCGTTTGACATTCCTGCAGACATTGCCTCTGCCTGGAACGCAGTTGAGCGCGGCCAAGCAGTTGAGCGCATCTGGCGCGCCAGTTTTGAAGCCTATCGCACGGCTTATCCCGCGCTGGCGGCAGAGTTTGAGCGCCGCATGGCGGGTGATTTGTTGCCCACATTTGGAGTACAAATCAGGGACGTATTTGCCACCATCGCAGCCAAACCGGACGCTTTTGCCACCCGTAAATCCAGTCAAAACGTCTTGGACTTGCTCGCCCCCTTGCTGCCCGAGTTTTTTGGTGGATCTGCGGATTTGACGGGTTCGAATCTGACCAGCTTCAAAGGCTGCGTCAAAGCGGGTCGCGATCAGTGGGGCAACCACCTGAGCTACGGTGTGCGCGAATTCGGCATGGCCGCCATCATGAACGGCATCACCCTGCATGGTGGTTACATTCCCTACGGTGGTACTTTTTTGACCTTCAGTGATTATTCCCGCAACGCCATCCGCATGGCGGCGTTGATGAAGCAGCGGGTGATCCACGTGTTTACGCATGACAGCATCGGTCTGGGTGAAGATGGCCCCACGCACCAGTCGGTCGAGCATGTGCCTTCGCTGCGCATCATTCCGGGCTTGGATGTCTGGCGTCCTGCGGATGGTTTGGAGACGGCTGTGGCTTGGGCTTGCGCGATTGAACGCCGCGATGGGCCAAGTGCATTGGCACTGTCGCGTCAAAATCTGCCGCGCTTGACGGATGTGAGCATGGTGGCTGCAATCCGCAAAGGCGGCTACATCCTGGCTGAAGGAGCCAATCCGCAAGCCATCATCGTAGCGACAGGCTCAGAAACCTCGCTGGCCATGGAAGCCCACGCTGCCTTGGCTGTCGAAGGCATCGCCACTCGCGTGGTGTCCATGCCGTGCACCAATGTGTTTGACCGTCAAAGCCATGCCTATCAAGACGAGATATTGCCCTTGAACTTGCCCACCATGGCGGTGGAGGCTGCGCATCCTGACTTTTGGCGCAAATATGTGGGCCGCTTGGGCGCGGTGGTGGGCATTGCGACGTTTGGCGAATCTGCGCCCGCCAAAGACTTATACCAGCACTTCGGCATCACGCTGGAGCATGTATGTGAAGAGGTGCGCAAGCTGATCGCCCGCAAAGACGCGCGCTTGGAGAGTCGTTTGCCTGCGCACATCATCAAATCCAGCAATTGAAGCTATGAGTCATTCTGCTACTGCATCACCCGCGTTTGATGCCATCCTGTTTGACCTGGATGGCACGCTGATAGAAACCGCACCCGAGATTTGCGATGCGGTCAACGATACCTTGACGCGTTTTGACATGGCGCAGGTCACCCAAACGCAGGTGAACGACTGGATTGGCCACGGCACCCGTGAGCTGCTGATTCAGGCGCTGGCTTTCGTCGGCATGACCAGCCACGAGACAATCCGGCAGTCGCCAGGCCTCAAGCCGATTGCCGCAGAGTTTGACCGCAACTACCAAAAACGCTGCGGCACGCGCAGCCATTTGTATCCGCATGTACGTGAGGTGCTGGCGACTTTGCGTGCGCAGGGTGTCAAACTGGCGGTGGTGACCAACAAGGAAGGACGCTACACGCAGACGATTCTGGACGTCCACCAGCTGGCCGACCAGTTTGACGCGGTTGTCAGTGGTGATACCTTGCCGGTTAAAAAACCAAATCCAGCGGGTATTCAGCACTGTCTGGATCAATTCGGCGTACCTAAGGCGCGTGCGCTGTTTGTAGGCGACTCATCCATCGATGTGGCCACGGCGCGTAATGCGGGCATCACCGTTTGGGCACTGCCGTATGGCTACAACATGGGACAAGCCATTGAATCCTGCGCGCCTGATCGGGTGATTGCAGATTTCTCAATGCTATTGAATAAATAGCTGTTCAGGCAATAAATAAGCCGGCTAATAGCTTATTTTCACTCATATTTTCAAATAATTTACGGAAACGACAATGACCAACTCAACAGGAAAGATTCGAATCGGCATCAACGGCTTTGGCCGCATCGGACGCAACGTGCTTCGCTCGGCGATCCAAAGCTTCAGCGACATCGAAGTCGTGGCCATCAACGACCTGCTGGAGCCGGAATACCTGGCCTACATGCTGCAATACGACTCCGTGCACGGCCGTTTCAAGGGCGACGTCTCGGTCGAAGGCAACACCCTCATCATCAACGGCAAGAAAATCCGCCTGACCCAAGAACGCGATCCAGCGGCCCTGAAGTGGAACGAAGTGGGTGCCGATGTCGTTTTAGAAGCGACGGGCCTGTTTTTGGACAAAGCCTCTGGCGAAAAGCATTTGGCTGCCGGTGCCAAGAAAGTCATCTTCTCAGCACCTTCTAAAGACGACACCCCGATGTTCGTCTTCGGCGTGAACGACAGCACCTATGCTGGCCAGGCCATCATCTCCAACGCGTCCTGCACCACCAACTGCCTGGCTCCTGTGGCCAAGGTTTTGAACGACAAATGGGGTATCAAACGCGGTTTGATGACGACGGTGCATGCCGTCACAGCGACCCAAAAAACTGTCGACGGCCCATCCAACAAAGACTGGCGCGGTGGCCGTGGTATTTTGGAAAACATCATTCCAAGCTCTACGGGCGCAGCCAAAGCGGTGGGTGTGGTCATTCCTGAGCTG
>JAYVJL010000078.1:0-6204 GCA_043769295.1 Polaromonas sp.
AGGCATGTTGAACTCGTTGCTGGATGTGAGCGGGGTGTCCACAAAACCGGGGCAGATCAGGCTGACGCCGATGTTTTGCTCGCGCAGGTCCAGATACAGTGTTTCGGCCAGGTTGATGAGCGCGGCTTTGGTGGGGCCGTAGGCCATGCTTTTGGGCAAACCGGCGTAGCCCGCCACGCTGCTGATGAGGCTGATGTGGCCCGCCTGGCGCTGCAAAAAGTGGGGCAGCACGGCGTCCAGCATCTGCAGTGCGCCCACGTAGTTGACCTGCTGGTGCTGCAGCATGTCGCTGAGTTTGTACTCGGTGGCGCGCAGTTCCTTGAAGGTACCGGCGCAGTACATGGCGCAATCGATGGGGCCTGTTTGCAAAATCGTTTGCGCAGCAGCTTGCACCGCGCCCGCTTCAGCCACGTCCAGCGGCAGGGCGACGGCACTGGCATGGCCTTCGGCGTTGTTGCCGGGGTGGGTGGTGACAAAATCGTGCAGCGCCTGCGCATGCCGGGCCGAGACGATGACGCGCGCCCCCAGCCCGTGCAGGGCGCTGGCGGTGGCGCGACCGATACCGGTGGACGCGCCTATGAGCCACACGGTTTTGCCGTGCCAGTCTTGCATGGGCGGGTTCAAGGTCGAGAAAATAGAAGAGGTTTCGGCCATATCAGAGGTTTTGCAGATGGTTTATAGATTTTTTATTGGTCAATTTACTATCGTTTTAATAGCTGCTTAGGCAATAGATACGCCGGCTAGATGTTCTTTTGACTACTTTTTTCACCGTTTTGCCATCTTTTCGTCATCTTTTACTTATCTTTTCGTGAAGGACAGCGTCACTTCGCCCAGCTTGATGCCAAATTTGCTCATGGTGGCTTTGTTGAGCATGACTTTGTCGGTCATCAGGTACATCCAGTCGTCAAACTGCACCTCGTAGACCTTGCCATCCACCGGCAGGCTGAGGGTGTAACCCCACTGGAAGGCGTTGCCGCGCTCTTGGCCGTTGGCGACGCCGACCACGTCGTCGGCGCGGCCCACATAGCTGCCGACACCGGTGCGCTGCAAACGCCAGACGCGGCGCTGCTTGGTGCCGTCGGAGTAGGTGAAGTCTTCGTCCAGTACGCCGGTTTCATAGCCCGGCCTGCCTTGCCAGGTGCAGACCATGACCACGGTGAAGCGTTTGACGACCTTGCCACTGCGATCAGTGAAGACGCCATAAGCGTCCAGCGTGCCGTTGAAGTACTGGCGTAGATCCAGCGCAGGTTTTTCAGCCGCGTAATCGCCCAGGTTTTGCGAGGCGCAGCCGGTGAGTTGCAGGGTGCCCAGGGCGATGGCGGAGGTGGCTAAAGAGGAGATCAAAAGGCGTCTTTTCATGGGGTTCTCGCTAAAATTTGTGGGTTAAGTGGTGGTTTGTGAAGGGGGCGAATAACCAAGCCGTACAAAGCGGCCGCAGCGACGACTTTGATGATGATGGGCAGCAGGCTGTAGACGAGGGTGAGCGACAACAAAGCCTCGGGCGCGCGGGTGCCGGGGGTGTAGCCGAGCAGGTCCAAGAGCGGCAGGGTCAGCCCGGCGGCCAGTGCCAAATTGAGCTTGGTGGCAAAGTTCCACCAGCCGAAGTACGCGCCCTCGGCCTGCCCACGGTCGCCGGCGTCGGCAATCACACCAGCTAAAAGGGCGCTGGGGATGGTCAAATCCGCACTCAGCGCCACGCCAGACAGGGCGCAGATCAGCAAAAATGCGGTGGTCTGCCCAGCACCCAACTGTGTTGCCCAGCCAAACACGGCGATGGACAGCGCCATGCCCAGCAACCAGGTGCGCGCCAAACCCAGCCGCCGAATCACCCGCAGCCACAGCGGCACGGCCAGTGCGGCGCAGATGAAGTAGCTGCCTAAAAACAGGGCTTCCATGTCTTTGGGTGCTTGCAGGCGGTCCTGGATGAAGAACAGCACCAGCGTGGCCGGTACGGCGCTGGCAATGCCGTTGAGCACGAAAACGGCGAGCAAGCGTCTGAAAGCGGCTTGCTTGAAGGGTTGGAAAATGCGGCTGTTCGCGGTTTCAACTGGCTGTTGTGGCGATGACGGTCGTTTTGGTGGCTGCTGCGATTGTGTCCAAGCCCACCAGCCAATGCTCATTGCTATAAAAAACACAGCAACTGAGGCAATTAATCCGCCGGCTACAGGCAAAATAGCGGCCAAAATAACACCGATCAAGCCCAAACCCTCACGCCATGCGACGATGCGGCTGCGCTTGGCTTCATCGCCACCCAGCATCGCGCCCCAGGATTGGTGGGCAATCGTCAACAAGCTGAATGCGGCGTAGGTGACCAGCAGCATGGCGCTGACCCAGGCGATCAAGTAGCTGGGCTGCACCCGTACAGCAAGCGGCGGGAAAAACAGCAGGGCAAAGCCAAAGACTAAAACGATGGCCGCCAAACCGCCGACTGCCAGCACGGCCTTGGCGGAGCGGGCAAAGAGGCGGTCGCTCAGGCGGCCTAAAAACGGGTCGATGAATGCGTCCAGCAAACGCGCCAGCAGCAAAATCCAGCCCAGCGTGGCCAGTGGCATGCCAAATTCACGGGCGTAATGGTTCGGCAAAACCAGGTACATGGGCAGCGCCACAAAGGCCAGCGGCAAACCCAGCAGGCCATAGCGCACGCCGTCGAGCTTGCCGAAAGTGGGGTTTGCAGAGCTTGGGGCGGTAGCCATGGGTATGTGTTGTGGCGTAACAGCGTTATGGAACTTTGGCCAGCAGGGCGCGGCGCAGTGTGGGTTCAGATGTTTTGGGGGAGAGCCAGATCGCAAAAAACTGGCGTGCAAACTCGGCATCGCGCACTTCACCGCTGCGTTTGCCATTGCTCCAAAAGACAACGCCCACACCGGGGCGGTGCAGGCCCATCAGGCGGTCGCCTTTTTTGACATTGGGCAAGGCCTCGCGCAGGGCGTTCAGCCATTGCGCAGATTTTTGCTCTGGCAAAGGCTCAATCCGCTGCATTTCTTCAATCGAGCGCTGGGCAATGGCGTCGGCGCTGAAGCTGCGCAGGTAGTGCAGCTCCAGGGCGAACGCGTGGTTCTCAAAACCCGTGGATTTGAAGCCGGGTGCGACCCACAGACTGGACTCGTACACGTCCAGACCAAAAAAAGTCAGTTTGCCCGAGCCGGACAGCTGCGCGTCTGCGACGGCGGTTGACACCTCCGCTGGCAAGACCGACGACGTGCTTGAAGCCCAAGCCGGCCCGCCCGCGTGGACGCTCAGCATGACGATGGCGGCAAGCAGCGCGTCTTTGGTCATTTGTTTGCTCATACTTTTTGCAGCGTGAACTGCACCACATCGGTGTTTTTCTTGGCAAACGCGGCTTCGCAGTAGGCGAGGTAAAACTCCCAGATACGGATAAAGCGTTCGTCAAAGCCCAGCGCCAGTACCTGCGGCTTTTCACCCAAAAACTTGTCGCGCCACAGCCGCAGGGTGTGGGCATAGTCCATGCCAAAGGCGAATTCGTCCACCACCTTGAAGCCGGCCAGCGCGGCCTGGCGTTTGAACTCGCGCGGGCAGGGCAGGCAGCCGCCCGGGAAGATGTATTGCTGGATGAAGTCGGTGGAGCCGACGTAGCGGTCAAACAGCGCGTCGTCGATCACGATGCTCTGGATGCAGACGCGGCCATCGGGCTTGAGCAGGCGGTGGATGGTCTGGAAGTAGGTCGGCCAGTAGGCTTGCCCCACGGCTTCGACCATTTCTATCGACACAATCGCGTCAAACGGTTCGTCAGCGCTGGTGATACCGATATCTCGGTAGTCTTGCAAACGCAGGTCGGCCAATGCGGAGGTGCCCAGTTTGGCCATGCGTTCGTTGGCATACGCCAGTTGCTCGGTGCTGAGGGTGACCCCAACGACGCTGGCAGCAAATTTTGTCGTGGCCATTTCAGCCAACGCGCCCCAGCCGCAGCCGATCTCCAGCACGCGGCTGCCGGTTTGTACGCCCGCCATGCTCAGGGCGCGACGGACTTTGGCGTGCTGGGCCTGCACCATGCCGTCATAGCTGGTGTGGTCCATGCGCTGGCCATCGACTGTTTCAAACAGGGCGGACGAGTAGTTTTTGGTGTCGTCCAGCCACAGCTCGTAAAACGCGTTGCCCAGATCGTAGTGGGCGTGGATGTTCTTTTTGCTGTTGGTCTTGGAGTTGCGGTTCAGCAGGTGTTTGATGCGGAAAAACAGCCGGCCGGTCCAGGTGCCGTAGATGGCCTCTTCAACCACCGCGCGGTTGCTGATGAAGACCTTGATCAAGTCCGTCAAGCTGGGCGTACTCCAGTCACCGGCGATGTAGCTTTCGGCAAAGCCGATGTCGCCCGATTTCAAGGCGGCGGCAAAGACGTTCCAGTTTTTCAGCATCAGCGTGGCGTGCAGCACCTCGGCGCTGGTGTCGCCAAAGCGGTGCATGCTGCCGTCGGGAAATTGCACGGTCAGGGCGTCGTGGCGCAGCTTTTGCAGCAGCTTCAGGGCGCTGCGGGCGGCGGCAGGCGCGTTGGACGGCATTTGGAATCGGGAGGCGGTGGTTGAGTTCATAGGTGGTGATTTCTATTTGCTGCTATTCACGAACGGGTCACAAAACTATCGGGCGGGGTGGGTTTGCGGAGGTATCTGACACGCTTGAGCCACAACTTCAGCGCCTGCCAGTGGATGCGAAACACCACGCCAAACGTCATGGCGGGGTAGCGCCACAGCGCTTTGCGGATGCTTAGCGGGGTGATGGCTTCCAGCGCACCGCTGACGCTGGTTTCCAGCAGCGGCCCGGTAACGTCGTCATAGTCGACCCGCGCCAGGGTTTTGTTGTTTCTGGTGATGAAGCGAAAGCGGTAACTGCCTTCAACGGGGTTGAACGGCGAAACGTGGAAGACCTTGCTGGCGCGCAGCTCTGCGCCCCAAGTGGGCGTATCGAGCAGGTAGCAATGCCGCTCGCCAAAAGTGTTGTTAACCTCGACCACAATCGCGCGCAGGGAATTGTCGGCGCGGTGGCAGTACCAAAAGCTGACCGGTTTGAAAGTGTGGCCAAAGACGCGCGGGTAGCAGTGCAGCCAGACTTCGCCGGTGGCGTCGGTGATGCCTTCGGTTTGCAGGAGTTCGTCCAGCCAGGCCAGCGCGTCGGCGCGACCATCGCCATGGTCTTTGTCGTAAAAACTCAGCGCGGCCCAGCGGTTGCGGGCAAGCGTGGTTGTATGGGCAGACGCCATCTGCCGCATCGGCAGCATCAAAAAGTAGGTCGGGTAAACAAAGGCGTGACCCACAGGTTTGAGGCGGATGTGGCGTACCTGGCCGAAACCGAGCTTGGGTTCGGCTTTTTCAATACATCCAGCAATGGTGGGTATTAAGGGCTGCAGCATGGCTAGGCGGCCTCTTTCCAGTCCAGCTGTTTGTCCATCTCGGCCAAAATCCGGTGGGCAACATCCAGTCCGGCTTTCAGGCCGTCTTCATGGAAGCCGTAACCCATCCATGCGCCGCAAAAGTAGGTGTTTGATTTACCCTGCAGGGCAGGGATTTCGGCTTGCGCTTTGATGGCAGACAGGTCAAACACGGGGTGGGCATAGTCAAATGTGCCCAAAACATGCACCGGGTTGATGGGCTTGACCGGATTGAGGGAGACGATCACCGGCTGCTCGAACGGCACCGGTTGTAGCTTGTTGATGAGGTAGTGCAGACAGACGCTGGTGGTGTCGGGCTTGTCGGCGTTCAACTCCACCCGCTCGTAATTCCAGGCGGCCCAGGCGGCTTTGCGCTGGGGCAGCACGCTGGCATCGGTATGCAAAACGGCCGTGTTAGCCTGGTAGCTGATGGCGGATAAAGCGGCTCTTTCTGCATAACTGGACTGCTGCAACAGGGCAAGAGCCTGGTCGGAGTGGGTGGCGATGATGACTTTGTCGAACCGCTCTGTACGCTCGTGGGTCACGATTTGTATGCCTTCGAGATCGCGCTTGATGCAATGCACGGGGGTGTTGAGGCGTTTGTCGGCAATGTTGGCGACGATCTTTTCAACATAATGTTTGGCGCCGCCAGCCACGGTCCACCACTGCGGGCGGTTGCTGACCTGGATCAGGCCGTGGTTGTGGCAGAAGCGAACCATCGTGCCGATCGGAAAGCGCAGCATCTGATCGGTCGGGCAGGACCAGATGCAGCCGATCATCGGCAGGAAGTAGCCGTCTCGGAAGGCAGCGCCGAAGCGGTGGCGGTC
>JAYVJL010000079.1:0-2522 GCA_043769295.1 Polaromonas sp.
TAAGAATAAGGGTTAACCCTGAGTTTTGGAAGTCTTTTTCAACCCTTTCTGATGCAAAACGTGCATAAGATGCTCCTTGTCTATTTTCCGATACAAAACTTCGAAAAAATCACACCCAGCAGGTCGTCGGATGTGAACTCGCCGGTGATGGCAGAGAGGTCGTTTTGCGCCAAACGCAGCTCTTCGGCGAGCAAATCCAGCGCTTGGGATTGGGCTTTGAGCTGGCTGTCGGCCATGTCCAAGTGAGCACTCACTTGTTTGAGCGCCTGCACGTGGCGCTCACGGGCGATGTAGACGCCCTCGGCGGCGGGTTGCCAACCGGCGACTTGTAAGAGCGTGCGGCGCAGGGTTTCCAGACCTTGACCGTTTTTGGCTGAAATAGCGATGTTTTGGGTGATGTTCACCGTTTTAAATGCCGTTTCGATGGCGATTTCTGCTTGCTGCGGCTGCACCGCATCGACCTTGTTCCAGACCTGAATCACCGGCACGCGTGGGGGCAGCAGGCTGGCGAGCTGGGTGGCGATGGCGGCGTCGGCGGCTTGGTAGTTGGCCGATTCAATTTCGTCGTTCCAGCGCACCAGATCGTGCAAAAACAGCACGGCGTCGGCGTTTTCAATCTCGACCCAAGCGCGTTCAATGCCGATTTTCTCGACCAGATCGACAGATTCGTCACTGTGGCGCAGGCCGGCGGTGTCGATGATGTGCAGCGGCACGCCGTCGATCTGGATGGTTTGCTGCACTTTGTCGCGGGTGGTGCCAGCGATCGGAGTGACGATGGCGAGCTCGGCACCTGCCAAGGCATTCAACAAAGACGATTTACCGGCGTTCGGTTGACCGGCGATGACGACCTTGATGCCTTCGCGCAACAAAGCGCCTTGACCGGCCCGCTGCATCACCCGCGCCAAAGTCGCCTGCAAACGGGCCAGTTGACCGGCGGCGTCGGCTTTTTGCAGGAAGTCGATCTCTTCTTCAGGGAAGTCCAGCGTCGCCTCGACCAGCATGCGCAGGTGGACGAGCGCATCGCGCAGGCTGTGGATTTCTTTGGAAAACTCGCCCGACAGGCTGCGGGTGGCACCACGCGCGGCGGCGGAGGTAGAGGCGTCGATCAAGTCAGCCACGGCCTCGGCCTGTGCCAGGTCCATTTTGTCGTTTAAAAACGCGCGTTGGGTGAATTCACCGGGTTGAGCGACGCGCAGACCTGTCAGCCGTGGTTGCTGGGTTGTTAAGTCGATTTCAGCACCCGCTTCCAGGCAACGTGCCAGCAAGAGCTGCATCACGACCGGGCCGCCGTGGGCTTGCAGTTCCAGCACGTCTTCACCGGTGAAGGAGTGCGGGGCGGGGAAGTAGAGCGCCAAGCCGTGGTCGATCGCTTCGCCAGCGGCGTCAACAAAGGGCAGGTAGGTCGCCTCGCGCGGCTTCAGGTCACGGCCGCACAGGGCACGGACCAAGGGCGCAATCGCTTTGCCGGAGACCCGCACAATGCCGACCGCGCCGCGACCCGGCGGGGTGGCGATGGCGACGATGGGGGTGTTGCTGGAATTGGCAAAGGCGTTCATTGATTTAGATTGTGCAATAAAAAAGGGCCGCAGCAAGTGCGACCCTTGGTTTAGCTATTCACCGAATTATTTGAATTTCGGGAGGTTGAACTGCGGCGGCACGCCCATGCGGGTGTTGATGAGCCACTGCTGACCGATGGACAGGATGTTGTTCGTGATCCAGTACAGCACCAGGCCAGACGGGAAGAAGAAGAACATGACCGAGAAAGCCAGCGGCATGAACCACATCATTTTGGCTTGCAATGGGTCCGGCGGTGCGGGGTTCAGTGCTGTTTGCAGCATGGTAGTCAGTGTCATGACCAGCGGCAGGATGTAGAACGGATCGGGCGCGGACAAATCGTGGATCCACAGTGCCCACGGGGCGTTGCGCATCTCGACCGAGCTCAGCAGCACCCAATACAGGGCGATGAACACCGGAATCTGGACCATGATGGGGAAGCAGCCGCCCATGGGGTTGATCTTTTCTTCGCGGTAGATTTTCATCATCTCCTGCTGCATTTCCTGCGGCTTGTCCTTCAGGCGCTCGCGCATGGCGGTGATACGCGGGCCGACCGACTTCATTTTGGCCATGCTGGAGTAGGCTTTGGCGTTGAGCCAGTAGAAGGCGATTTTCAGCAAGAGCACCAGCGCGATGATCGACCAGCCCCAGTTGCCGAGGAAGCTGTGCAGCTTGTCCAGCAACCAGTACAGCGGCTTGGCCAGAATGGTGAGCCAGCCGTAGTCTTTGACCAGCTCCAGACCGGGGGTGATGGTCTCTAATGATTTTTCAACCTGCGGGCCAAGGAAAAAGCGGGATTCGACCGATTTCGTGGTGCCCGGTGCCACGGCGTCCAGCGTGGTGATCATGCCAACCGCGTACAGGTTGGTGTCGACTTTGCGGGTAAACAGCTCGCGTTTCACGCCTTCAGGCAAGATCCAGGCGCTGGCAAAGTAGTGTTGCACCATGGCCACATAGCCGTCGGTGGC
>JAYVJL010000080.1:0-16927 GCA_043769295.1 Polaromonas sp.
CATGTACGTGAAAATCAGCGCCCAAAAGTGAACGATCGACAAACGATAGGAATAAACAGGGCGTTCGGCCTGCTTGGGGATGAAGTAGTACATCATGCCCAAGAAACCTGCCGTCAAAAAGAATCCCACCGCGTTGTGACCATACCACCATTGCACCATGGCATCCTGCACACCCGCGTAGGCGGAGTAGGACTTCATGTAGCCCGCAGGAATCGCCGCGCTGTTCACCAAGTGCAGCAAGGCCACTGCGATGATGAAAGCACCAAAGAACCAGTTGGCCACATAGATATGCCTGACCTTGCGTGTCCCAATGGTGCCAAAAAAAACGACTGCAAATGACACCCAGACCAAGGTGATCAAAATATCAATAGGCCACTCCAGTTCAGCGTACTCTTTACCTTGTGTATAGCCCATCGGCAGCGATATCGCCGCAGCCACAATAACCAACTGCCAGCCCCAAAAAGTAAAGGCGGCCAGCTTTTCGCCAAATAAGCGCACCTGGCAGGTTCGCTGTGCCACGTAATAAGCCGATGCAAACAAACCGCAGCCGCCAAATGCAAAAATCACTGCATTGGTGTGCAAAGGACGCAATCGACCATAACTGAGCCAAGAGATGCCGAAGTTGAGTTCAGGCCATGTCAACTGTGCGGCGATGATCACGCCAACCAGCATGCCAACCACGCCCCAAACCACAGTCATGATCGCGAACTGCCGAACAACCTTGTCGTTGTAAGTCGTTGCTTGCGCATTTGAAAATACCATATTCACCTCTTCTCAGTTTATTTGTTACGAGTTTCCTATGGCAAACCCACATGTTGTTTGACGTAAATCAAGCCTGCCCCAGAATTCTTATGAATCTTTGAGAATTCGCTCACCCTCAGACTCAATGTCATCAAATTGACCACGGTAGATCGCCCACCACAACCCGCCGAGGATAAAGAAAACGAGGATGACCGACAAAGGAATCAATAAGTACAGAATGTCCATCAGCTGATTTCCCGCCATTTTTCGTTGTTGTCACTATTTGCAAGCCTTAAAGCGTTAAGAACGACAAACAATGAACTCAAAGCCATCCCCAAACCCGCCAACCAGGCTGGCAACAAGCCCACGACGGCCAAGGGAACACACAGCGCGTTGTAGACAGCCGCCCACCAAAGATTCTGCTTTACAACTCGCATCGTCTGCTTGGCCAAACCCAGGGTTTTAACGACCAAACCCAGTTGTTCTCCCAGCACCACAAAATCTGCTTGCGCTTGAGCCAGAGGCACGGCTTGTCCAAATGCAAACGACACATGTGCACCGGCCAGCACCGGGCCATCGTTGAGTCCATCGCCAACAACAACCACTTTTTTGCCTATTTTTTGAGCATTTTGCAAAAAATCGAGTTTGTCCTGCGGGGTGCAACCGCCCCGAAACGCCGTGATCCCAACCTGCGCCGCCACCCGCGCAACGGCTTGGATGCTGTCACCTGACACCAAATACACTTCAACGCCGTCTTTTTGTAGCGCCTGAACCGCATGTCGTGCATCAGGCCGCACATCTTCATGAAACTCAAACGTGGCAAGCCAACCTTGCTCATCACACAAAAAAGTCCTTACAGCCTCTGTCACAACCTCTCTATTTCTTGCCGCAACACCGCAAAAGTCCGCTGAACCCAGCTTGATCTCAAACCCACACGCTGAACCACCGCTGGCATCTTCACTGGCATAGCCCGGCCAAACCCGACCCGATACGCCACGCCCCGCAAGCTCCTCGACCTTGTCTGCTCGCCATGACACCGTACGCGCTGTTTTGGCTTTAACGTGTCCTGCGGCGGCGACCACTGCTTGTGAGACCGGATGCAGTGAATATTGCGCCAAAGTAGCGGCCATGTCCAGTACTTGGGCGGATTGCGCACCGTCGCGGACCTGGACCGAAGCCAAAACCATCGTATCCCGCGTCAGGGTACCGGTTTTATCGAACATGACCGTGTCGATACTGGCCATGGTCTCAAACGCCTCTAAACGGCGCACCAATACACCGCGTCGCGCCAAATTCCCCGCAGCGGACAGCATCGCTGCCGGTGTTGCCAACGACAAGGCGCAAGGACAGGTCACCACCAGCACCGCCACCGCCACCATCAAGGCATGCCCAGGGTCGCGTCCCCACCAATAGACGCAAGCCAAGCCCGCAGCCAACAAAACGCCGATGAGAAAAGGTTTGGCAATCCGGTCCGCCAACTGTGCGATGGATGGTTTGGTTGTTGACGCGCTTTCCATCAGCGTCACAATTTGTGAAAACCGGGTTTGCGTCCCCACCCACTCCACCCGCATCTGCACCACGCTGGACAGGTTGTGGCTCCCCGCAATCACCCAGCCCCCTGCATTGCGCGATACAGGGCGCGATTCACCCGTCAGCAGCGCTTCGTCGACCAGCGTGTCGCCCTGCAAAACCACGCCATCCGCAGGAAAGGTCTGACCCGGCAGGACGCGTATGACGTCACCCGTCTGCAAACGGCGTACCGCGACCGATTCATATGTGCCATCTGCGCATTGGCGTGCAATGCTGTCTGGCAATCGGTTCATCAGCGCTTCCAGCGCGCCAGAGGTGCGGTCGCGCAGCCGCAGTTCCAGCCAACGCCCAGCCAGCAAGAAAAAGACAAACATGGTCAGCGAGTCAAAATACACCTCACGGCCAAACGTCCCCCGGGGGTCAAACGTGCCAACAGTGCTGACCACAAAGGTGATCAGCATGCCGATGGCGACCGGCAAATCCATGCTGATGCGCCTGTGCAGCACGTCGCGCAAGGCGCTGCTGAAAAAAGGGCCGCATGAAAACAAAATCACCGGCAGCGTCAGCACCCAGGATGCCCAGCGCAGCAATTGCTCCATTTCTGCCGTCAAATCACCCGGCGCAGCCACATAAGCGGGATAGGCATACATCATTACCTGCATCATGCACAGCCCCGCCACCGCCAAACGCCACAACGCTTTGCGTGATTCACCCAGGCGCCGTTCGCGGGCAAAGGCGTCGTTGGCGGGCACAGCGTGGTAACCCGCCACCTCGATGGCCCGCATCCAGCCCGAAGGCAGCACCGCATCGGCAGACCAGACCACGCGCGCACGATGGCTGCCCGCGCTGACTTCGGCCTTCAGCACGCCGGGGACACGCAGCAAAACCTCCTCGATGGTGAGTGCGCAAGCGGCACAATGCATGCCCTCGATCATCAGGTTGGACTCCCAACAATCCATCCGTTTGGCGTCCTGGCGGCTAAAAGCAGACCATTCCTGCGGATCGTCCAACACATGAAGACCGACGGCAGGCGCGCTTGGTGCGGCGTTTTGCGAGGCGTCTGACGATGTGTTTGGCGAGGCAAAACTTGCAGTTGGCATAGCACTGAGGGTACATGAGGTCGTGATCGGTTTACTTGACGAAGATCAAACTGCCGCCCCACGGTCGGCGTAAGCTGACGGTTCAACGTAATAGGAGTCACTCATGTACAAAAAAATATTAGTTGCCACAGACGGATCTGCCTTGTCAAAAAAAGCAGTCAACAGTGCCATCGTCATGGCGGCGCTGATGGAGGCGGAGTTGGTAGCGCTAAAAGTGGTTGCGCGTTACCCACAAAGCTATTTTGAGGGCGGATTGGCGTTTGAAGCATCTGAAATTAACCGTGTTGAAAAGGCATGGGTCGATCATGGGCAGGCGATTGTGGATGCCGTTCAAAAGTCGGCTGAAGCAAAAGGCGTCAAAACCAAAGCGGTGACGGTCAAGTCAGACGTGATATCTGATGCCATCATCGCCGCAGCCAAAAAACACAAATGTGACCTGATCGTGATGGCCTCGCATGGCCGCAAAGGCATCAAACGCGTTTTATTGGGCAGCGAAACCCAGCAAGTCCTGACCCATACGCACGTCCCGGTGCTGGTTTTGCGTTGACTTACCACTGATATGCTATATATTTAATAGCATTATAGTCAACAAATACGCCGGCTAGAGGCAAAAATAGCGGGTAAAGTGCTTAAATTGCGGTTTTAAGGACTGTTTTTGACGATTTATAGGCGTTTTGAGCGCTGCCGCGTCTTGTCAATCCGCAGGGAATCAAATCCGCGGCCTTCAGCGTTAGACGGCTGTTGCCGAATTTTGCAGAACCGCCTAAGTGATTGATTAATAAACATTTATTGCTATTTTTTTTACCAACGCTGGCGAAGCGCCCCGCACGTCAGCTTTGGTACAATCCAATTGCGTGCCCGTAGCTCAGCTGGATAGAGCACCGCCCTTCTAAGGCGGTGGCCACTGGTTCGAACCCAGTCGGGCACACCATATCCCCAATCCGCGTGTCAACAATATCGGCAAAACTGGACTATCCATTTGACCGTGGAAAGCTTCATAAATGATCGCTTACCAAAACGCCCCATAAGTCTGACGCCGTTCAGCAATCGCACTGTCTTGCAGTGGCTGAAAGGCACCTTGCGTCAAATGCCACAACTTGGCCGTTTCTTCCAGCTCTTCCAGCTCTTCCAGCTCTTCCAGGGTCGCAATATCTACGGTAGTCAATCAGAGGGACGGCATATTTCCCATTGCGAGCGCCACACAGTGGGCGGCCTTGTGCATTCAACCGTGCAAGACGCGCTGGGTCAAGAAAGCCCAAACAGGCATCGGTGGGTGTGATCCGTGCTGTGTTCATACCATGCGGCATCTGCGCACTGGATTGTATTGCGCTACCTGATCAGCCATACAACACAAACAAAGAAGGGTCAGAAGCAAAATTGCTGCTGACCCTTGATGTTTTTTTGGTCGGAGTACAAGGATTCGAACCTTGGACCCCCTGGTCCCAAACCAGGTGCGCTACCAGGCTGCGCCACACTCCGCCATGGCTTTATTGTAACCCGAAAATAATCGATTCCTGAATTGTTGCGCGTAAAATCACCAACCATATGTCAGGAAACACCTTCGGAACCCTCTTCGCAGTCACCAACTTTGGTGAATCCCACGGCCCAGCCATCGGCTGCATCATTGACGGCTGCCCACCCGGCATGCTGCTCTCGGAGGCCGATATTCAGCCCGATTTGGACCGCCGGCGTCCAGGCACCTCCACATTTGTGACGCAGCGTAATGAGCCTGATGCGGTCGAGATTTTGAGCGGCGTTTATGAAGGCAAAACCACGGGTACGCCGATTTGCCTGCTCATCAAAAACACGGACCAGCGTAGCAAAGACTACGGCAATATCCTGGACACTTTCCGTCCAGGCCATGCCGATTACACCTATTTGCATAAATACGGCTTACGCGACCCGCGTGGCGGTGGTCGCTCATCCGCCCGCCTAACTGCGCCCATGGTCGCGGCCGGTGCAGTCGCTAAAAAGTGGCTAGCGCAGCAGTACGGCACGGTGTTTCGCGGTTGTATGACGCAGGTCGGCGATGTGATCGTGCCGTTTGAATCTTGGGAACACGTGCCCAACAACCCATTTTTTGCTCCAATAGCCGATGTGAGCCATATTGAAACCTATATGGAAGCGCTGCGCAAATCTGGCGATTCCTGCGGTGCACGCATTCGCGTCTCGGCCAGCAACGTACCCGTCGGCTTGGGCGAACCACTGTTTGACAAGATGGACGCCGATATCGCCTACGCCATGATGGGCATCAACGCCGTCAAAGGGGTAGAGATTGGCGCCGGATTTGCCAGCATCACACAGCGCGGCACCACGCATGGAGACTCTCTGTCGCCGCAAGGCTTCAAATCGAACAATGCTGGTGGCGTTTTGGGCGGTATCAGCACGGGGCAAGACCTGGAGGTGTCGATTGCGATCAAACCGACCAGCTCCATTTTGTCGCCGCGCGAGTCGATTGACCTGGCAGGGAAATCCGCCGAAGTCATCACCAAAGGTCGGCATGACCCCTGCGTGGGCATTCGCGCGACACCGATTGCCGAGGCCATGTTGGCGCTTGTTGTCATCGAGCATGCCTTGCGCCAACGCGCGCAGTGTGGTGATGTGACGGTGGCAACAAAACCTATCGCCGCACAGGCTTGATTCGTCCAGTTGACTTCATCAGTGTGAGCGCATCCACAACGGCCGAGGCCGAGGCCAATACCAAGGCAACCAAAGCAAGCACCCGCCAGCTATTCCCGTTCGCCGCCCTGTCGGCCAGCTACTTTGCACACATCGGGTTTTTCAACCCCTATCTGCCTTTGTGGCTCAAAGACATGGGGCTGGGCATTTTTGCCATCAGCCTGCTGACCTCCATCCAGGCCGCCACACGCCTGTTTGCACCCTACGGCTGGGGTTGGCTGAGCGACCACACGGGTGAGCGCGTCCGGCTGCTGCGCTACGGCGCGAGCGCAGCACTGGTGGTCTCCATCGGGCTGTGGTTCAACAACGGCTCCTGGTGGCTGGCCGCTGTGCTGCTGATCATGTTCACCCACACCAGCGCCATGATGCCCATGAGCGAAGCGGCTTTGGCGCACTTGGTCAGCCAAGGCGGCGAATTTGACGCCAAACGCTATGGCCGCGTCCGTTTATGCGGCTCGATCGGTTTTTTAGTGACCGTTTTGGCAGCCGGTGTCTGGTTTGAGAAGTTTGGGATGCAGCACTTCCCGGCCTGGACACTGCTGACCTTGCTGACCGTGACCATCAGCGTCTGGCTGCTGCCCAACCTGAAAGAAGCGATCCCGACACACGAAGCCAATCTGCCGATCTGGCCCATCCTGCAGCAGCGCCCGGTGCAATGGTTTTTTGCGGCTTTGTTCTTCCACGTGCTGTCGCACATCGGTATTTATGTGTTTTTTTCGCTGTTTTTAGACTCTTTGGGCTACAGCAAAGCGACGATCGGCGTGTTGTGGGCGGTTTCGGTGATTGTTGAAATCATCTGGTTCTTCAACCAAAGCCGGTGGTTGCCCAGGTTGAGCTTATCGGCTTGGTTGATGGTCTGCTCGGCCATTATGGTGCTGCGCATGGGCATCACAGCGACCAGCGCCTCGGTCATCGTGCTGCTGGTCGCGGCACAAATGCTGCATGCTTTCACCTTTGCAACGCACCACACGGTGTGTATTGCGCTGCTGTCCCATCATTTTCCCGGCCGCCTGCGTGGCCGTGGCCAAGCGCTGTACACCGTGATCGGCTATGGCTTCCCAGGCGTGCTGGGCGGTCTTGCAGGTGGCTTTATAAGCACGAAATACAGTCTAGCCGGCGTATATATTGCCTCAATAGCTACTAGTTTTATAGCGTTTTTGTGCGCCTTCCAGGTTTGGCGCATTCAGCACAGGCCCTCAACCGCCTCAGTGGCCCAGGATTTTTGACAAGAAATCCTTGCTGCGCTCGTTTTGCGGGTTGTTGAAGAAGTCATGCGGGTTGTTTTGCTCGACGATCTGGCCCTGATCCATAAAAATCACCCGGTCTGCCACCGCTTTGGCAAAACCCATTTCATGCGTCACGCACAGCATGGTGATGCCGTGGCTGGCCATTTCCACCATCACGTCCAACACTTCTTTGATCATCTCGGGGTCCAGCGCCGACGTGGGCTCGTCAAACAGCATGATTTTGGGCGTCAAACACAGCGCCCGCGCAATGGCAACGCGCTGCTGCTGGCCGCCTGAGAGCTGCAGCGGGTATTTGTCCGCTTGTTCGGCAATGCGCACCCGTTTTAGCTGGATCATGGCTTTCTCAATCGCGTCCTTTTTTGGCATTTTGCCAACCCATATGGGTGACAGCGTCAGATTTTCCAACACCGTCAGATGCGGGAACAGGTTGAACTGCTGAAACACCATGCCCACTTTTTTGCGGATGTCATCGATGGCTTTGACGTCGTCGGTTACTTCTACGCCATCCACAAACAAATGCCCCTCTTGATACTCTTCCAGGCGGTTGATACAGCGAATCAGCGTTGATTTGCCCGAACCCGAGGGGCCGCAAATGACGATGCGCTCACCGGGTGTGACGTTCAAATCAATATCACGTAACACATGAAAGTTATTGCCATACCATTTGTTGACTTTGTCGAATTGGATGATGTGTTCAGACATATTGGAACGTAAGTTATTGATTTACTGTGTAATTTTTTGATCGGAGCGCTAGTGCTGCTTACCTTTATTGACCTGCTTTTCAACCCAGATGCTATAGCGGGACATGGAAAAGCAGAACACAAAATAAATCATGGCAATGAACAAGTAGCCTTCAATCTTGAAGGGTCGCCAGTCTGAATCGGAATTCAACGCCAAGGACAAAGCCCCCGTGAGTTCATACAAGCTCACAATAGTCACCAAAGAGGTGTCTTTGAAGGTGGAGATAAAGTTATTCATGATGCTGGGCACCACCATCGACAAGGCCTGCGGCAGCACAATCTTGCCCTGCGTTTGCCAGTAAGACAGCCCCAGCGTTGCAGCCGCTTCGATTTGCCCCTTCGGTATCGCCTGTAAACCGCCCCGAATCACCTCGGCCATATAGGCGGCGGCAAACAGGGTGATGCCCACCAGCACGCGAATCAGCACATCAATCGTGAACCCCTGCGGCATGAACAACGGAAACATGAACGAAGCCATGAACAACACCGAAATCAAGGGTACGCCGCGAATCAACTCGACATAAATCGTGCAAAACGTGCGAATCGCAGGCAGATCGGAGCGCCGCCCCAAAGCCACACCCAAGGCGATGGGAAAAGCCATCACGATGGACAAAGAGGACAACAAAATCGTCAAGGGCAAACCGCCCCAGCGGTCGGTCTCGACCTTGCTCAAACCCAGCACATTGCCATACATGAGGGTAAAAAACACGACCAAAACGATCACCCACAAAACAGCCAGGACAGGACGCCAAAGCGCACGCGTGCAACTGGCCATCAACAGCCCGAGCAGCAGCAAGGTAGCCACCAAAGGTCGCCACTGCTCTTCAAACGGATAGCGACCAAACAGGATGATGCGGTATTTCTCGGTCACAACACCCCAGCAGGCACCCACGCCGTCTACGCGACAGGCGTCAAAGTTGGGGATCCAGGAGGCCCTGAAAATAGCCCAACTCAGCAGTTGTGGCACCAGGTAGAGCAAGACGCCACCGATCACGACCGTCATCAAGGCGGTTGCCCAATCGCCAAAAAGGTTGCTGCGCATCCAGGCGATGATGCCGCTGGTTTGCACAGGCGCTGGACGGGCTTCTATGGGTTGAAAAGTTTGTGCAGTCATGGGTCTGGCTGGTGTCAGTTTTTATCAGCGTTCTTTGATCGCAGAACGGGTGTTGTACCAATTCATCAAGAAGGAAGTTGCCAGCGAGGTGGTCAAATAGACCAGCATCACAATGGAAATACACTCCACCGCTCGGCCGGTCTGGTTCAAGGCCGTGTTGGCAATTGACACCACATCGGGGTAGCCAATAGCCACCGCCAGGGAGGAGTTTTTGGTCAAATTCAAAAACTGGTTCGTCATGGGCGGGATGATCACCCGCAAGGCCTGCGGCAGCATGACCAAGCGCATGGACTGATTGGGATTCAAGCCCAGCGCCGAGGCGGCCTCCCCTTGGCCACCCGCAACCGATTGGATGCCGGAGCGAACCACCTCGGCAACAAACGCTGCGGTATAGACCGTCAAACCCAGCAACACGGATAAAAATTCTGGTGTTAAAGAGCCGCCGTTTTCAATGGCAAACTCGCCTTTGATAGGTGAATCAAGCGCCGTTGGCGCACCGCCCGCCAGCCAGCCCAACACACCACCAGCGATGCAAATGGCTAACGGCACCCAGAATATGCTTTTCAATTGACCAGTGGCCTCAAATTGTTGATACGCACGCTTGCGGTACAACCATGCGGTGACGATGCCGGCAAGCAAACCCACCAAGGCCCACAAGTGCCCGCTGGCCCAAACCGGCACGGGAAAACTCAAACCGCCTTTGCTCAAAAACAACGGCCCGACTTTCCAGGCCTCGGAAGTCGCAGGAAGCGCTTCCGTAAAGAACAGATACCACATCAGCAACTGCAAAAGCACGGGCACGTTTCTGAAAAACTCAACATAGGCGTAGCACACACCGCGCACCAAGGCATTGCGAGAAAAGCGACCCACGCCCAAAAGGGTGCCCAAAATGGTCGTCAAAATGATACCAATGATGGCAACGCGCAAGGTATTGGAGAGTCCAACCAAGAAGGCCTGCCAATACGGCTGTGCAGAATCGAACGGGAACAGGCTCTCACCAATATCAAAGCCAGCGGGCCCGCTTAAAAAGTCAAACCCGCTTTGGATGCCGCGGATTTTCATGTTGTAAAGCGTGTTGCTGGCCAAAAACCAGACAGCTACAACCACCATGGCGATGGCGATGATTTGATACACCAAGCCCCGAAAAGCCTGGCTGCGCCAAGACCAGTTTTTCTTTTTTGGGGGTGGTTTCACATTCATGGATGAACGCTCTCAGAGAAATGCAGGGGCTAGCACGCCGATAAAATCACAGGGCCATCAAAAAAGCTGCCAACCGTACAAGTGCGTTGTACCGCTAGCAGCATCTTGAAGTATCCTGATCAATACAACGCGTCAATATCCGTTTGAAATCAACGCACGGGGTAGGCGTACATCAAACCGCCCTTGTTCCACAGATTGTTCAGGCCGCGTGGCAAATTCAACGGCGTATTTGGACCGACGTTGCGCTCAAAGCTTTCACCATAGTTGCCAACGGCTTTGATCGCGCGTGCGAGCCAGTCTTTGTCCAAGCCGAGCAATTTACCGGTGTCTTCATTTCCAGCACCCAAGAGACGCTGCACGACAGGGTCGGTACTGGACATCATTTGGTCGACATTAGATTGCTTGACGCCATATTCTTCGGCCTCCAGCAAGCCGTACATCACCCATTTGACAATGGCAAACCACTCGTCATCACCCCGACGAACCATGGGACCCAAAGGCTCTTTGGAGATCAGGTCCGGCAAAATGATGTGCTCTTTTGGATCTTTGGCCACTTTGCTGCGGGTTGAAGACAAACCAGAGGCGTCCGTGGTGTAGGCAATGCAACGCCCCGTGAAATAGGCATTTTCAGCGGCTTCCAGTTTTTCAAACACCACCGGTTTGATACCCAAGCCGTTGGCTTTGGAGTAATCGGTCAAGTTTTTTTCAGTGGTGGTGCCAGATTGAACGCAGACGGTTTGACCTTTGAGCTGTTTGGCATTTTTGATTTTGCTTTTTACCGGCACCATAAAACCCTGGCCGTCATAGTAATTGGTGACCGTTGCCGTCAAACCCAGCGATGCATCACGCGTCAAGGTAAAGGTGGTGTTGCGTGCCAACACGTCCACTTCACCCGACTGCAAAGCGGTAAAGCGCTGCTGCGCATTCAAGGGCACGTATTTAACTTTCTCTGGGTCCTTCAAAACGGCGGCCGCCAGCGCACGGCAAACATCAATGTCCAAACCAGACCATTTGCCAGCAGAATCTGCCGCCGCAAACCCAGCCAACCCCGTGTTGACGCCACAAACCAATTGTCCGCGCGACTTGATACCATCCAATGTCTTCCCGGCATGTGCGGGGAGTGCGAGCATGGCACCGAGTGCGGCCAGTGTTGTTGCTGCAATTTTGAGGTTGAGTAGCTTCATTCAATTTTCTCCAAATAGATAAATGCAATCTGCGTCTGAAGGGTTCATATTCAAAGATACACCAAACGAACAAATGCAATATACATGCCAAAATTCGCCACCTCATCAGGGTTTACGATGGTTATGCATTCTTTCCAGGTATATTGATTTGCATTCATGATTGAGCGCATAAGTTAATTGCAAAGACATGTGAAAAAAGCCCGCAAACAACAAGCTTGCGGGCTTTTTTTTGCAGGCACCCGTTTGGATGCCTGGTCTGAACTTAATAGTGGCAGATCAGTGGAATTGCTCTTCTTCAGTAGAACCGGTCAAAGCAGTCACGCTTGACTTGCCGCCTTGAATCGTCGTGGTCACTTCGTCGAAGTAACCTGTACCCACTTCTTGCTGATGCGACACGAAGGTATAACCACGGTCACGTGCTGCGAATTCTGGCTCTTGCACTTTCTCGATGTAGGCGGTCATGCCGCGCTTGACGTAATCTTGTGCCAAGTCGTACATGTTGAACCACATCGAGTGGATACCGGCCAAGGTAATGAACTGGTACTTGTAACCCATCGCACCGAGTTCGCGCTGGAACTTGGCAATGGTTGCATCGTCCAGGTTTTTCTTCCAGTTGAACGATGGTGAGCAGTTGTACGCCAACATTTTTCCTGGGTGAACTTTGTGCACAGCATCTGCAAACTTCTTAGCGAAGTCCAGATCTGGCGTACCGGTTTCGCACCAGACCAGGTCAGCATAGTCAGCATACGCAATCGCACGGGAAACGGCTTGGTCAAAACCTTTACGGGTTTTGTAGAAGCCTTCGGCGGTGCGCTCGCCGGTCAAGAATGGCTTGTCGATCTCGTCGTAGTCGCTGGTCAACAAATCTGCTGCTTCAGCGTCGGTACGGGCGATCACCAAGGTTGGCACGCCGCACACGTCAGCAGCCATACGCGCAGCGATCAACTTTTGGCATGACTCGCGGGTTGGCAACAACACTTTGCCGCCCATGTGGCCGCATTTTTTGACAGATGCCAATTGGTCTTCCCAATGCACGCCGCCTGCACCAGCCTTGATCATGGCTTTCATCAATTCAAACGCGTTCAACACGCCACCGAAACCGGCTTCTGCGTCTGCAACGATGGGGGCAAAGTTGTCGATATAACCTTTGTCACCAGCATCGATGCCTTTGGAATGCTGGATTTCATCCGCACGGCGGAAGGTATTGTTGATGGTTTCAACGACTTTTGGCACGGAGTCCACTGGGTACAAAGACTGGTCTGGGTACATGGAGGAATAGGTGTTGTTGTCTGCAGCAACTTGCCAGCCAGACAAATAAATGGCTTTCACGCCAGCTTTGACCTGCTGCATGGCTTGGCCACCGGTCAACGCACCGAGGCAATTGACGTAGTCTTCCGTGTGCAACAGGTTCCACAGCTTTTCAGCACCACGGCGCGCCAAGGTGTGCTCGATAGGAAATGAACCGCGCAAACGAACGACGTCGGCAGCGGAATAACCGCGTTTGATGCCTTTCCAGCGTGGGTTGGTCGCCCAGTCTTTTTCTAATGCGGCGATTTGTTGTTCGCGGCTCAATTGTTCTGTAAGGCTTTGTGGCATAAAAATACTCCTAGAATAAAAAATGGTTAGAACATGCTTTTGAAAATCTTACCAAGATGCGCAGTTCTTGTACATTATTGTAGTCTTCTATAAGATTAAATTTTACTCTTATGTCTTATATAAGATAAATATTTAATCATTAAAAAACAATGACTTACGTAATATATTTCTCAATGTGAGATTCTATTTTCCATATTGAGAAATTTTTTTGCACTGCAGCATTGTATTTTTCTCCCATCCAACAACAGCAAGACGCGTGCCATCTCAGCACATCAGGCATGATGCCAAAGCACACCAATTTCAAAAATCAACGGCTGATTTCATCACTTTTACCCCTCTTTTATCCCTTTTCATCTGTCCACTTGTGAACCCAACGCGAAACGCCATTCAGATCTCACCTGCAAGCACCGGGCGACATCGCCTGAGTGCTATTTTTTGCCTGGCCTTGAGCATGTCGCTTGTTGGCAGCTACGTCGCACTGTCCAAACCTTTGTCGATGGCTTTGCCCGTTTTTTTATTGGCCTGGATGCGCTTCGGTATCGGTGGCTTGGCGATGACGCGGTGGCTCAAAAAACCCGCTGATGAACCACCCATGAGTTTGCAAACCAAAAAACTGGTTTTTTTAGAATCATTTTTAGGCAACTTCTTGTTCTCCATTTGCATGCTGTTTGGTGTCAGCATGACCAGTGCGGTGTCCGCAGGCGTGATCATGGCGGCGATCCCAGCAGTGGTGGGTTTGATGAGCTGGTGGTTTTTACGCGAACACATCGGCCTGCGCGTCTGGGCTGCGGTGGCGTGCTCTGCTTTGGGCATCGGTTTATTTTCACTATCAAAATCAGAGCTGCTTGACCAATATTTACGCCGGCTAGGCATTGATTTACTGCCTCAATTGAATGCAGATGGGCCACCCAAGTCCGATTCGCTCTTGGGCACGCTTCTCTTGTGCTGCGCGGTGCTCTGCGAGGCGGCCTATGCGGTGATTGGAAAGAAATTGACCATCGCGCTCAGCCCCAAGCGGATCAGCGCTTTGATCAATCTTTGGGGCTTTCTATTGATGACCCCCTTGGGGCTTTTCGCAGCCTGGCAATTTGACTTTGCAGCGGTACATCAAGGCACCTGGCTGCTGTTGGTTTTTTATGCTTTGGCTGCCAGCGTGTGGACAGTGTGGCTATGGATGACGGGCTTGCGCGTTATCCCTGCGGCACAGGCTGGCGTATTCACCGTGTTCTTGCCTATATCCGCAGCACTTGTCGGTGTGCTTGTGCTGGGAGAACGCTTGAATACCCTGCAATTGCTCGCTTTTGGCATCGCTTTGTTGGGCGTGATTTTGGCAACTTTGCCGTTTCAGAGGAAGATTTAGCTTTTTTCCTTCTCAAAAAACAACAAATCATACAAAAAAAGATGCTTTTCCCCTATGAAAACATGATTTTCTCCAGTAGCATCCGCAAAGCCAGTGAAAAATAGTGCTCAGAACATTGTTTTCATTGGTGGATTCTCAACTTAAATAAGGAAAATCAATCATGGCAACTGCAACAAAACCAGCAGCTAAAAAAGCTGCACCCGCGAAAAAAGCCGCTCCTGCTAAAAAAGTAGTCGCAGCCAAGAAAGCCGCTCCAGCGAAAAAAGCTGCTGCTCCTGCCAAGAAGGCTGCTCCAGCGAAGAAAGCTGCCGCTCCTGCTAAAAAAGTAGCGGTCAAAAAAGTCGCTGCTAAAAATGCACCAGCAAAAAAACGCGTCCCTAACGCCGCGTTCATGAAAGCGCTGACTTTGAGCCCAGCATTGGCAGCCGTGGTCGGTGCAGCGTCAATGCCGCGTACCGAGATCGTGTCCAAGCTGTGGGTCTACATCAAGAAAAACAAACTGCAAGACGCTGTCAACAAGCGCATGATCAATGCAGACGCCAAACTCAAAGAGATCTTCGGCAAAGCCCAGGTGTCCATGTTTGAGATGGCCGGCCTGATCGGCAAGCACGTCAAATAAGCACAGCTGTTTGATAAAAAAAGCCGGCTTCTGTCGGCTTTTTTTTCGTCCGTTCAACATGGCATGAAGCGGTGAAGCGCGTAAGTCCGACGTCAACTGATGACGTAAACTTGGCTCAACTGCAGATTGACGCTTTGCAACACGACTTGTCCGACCTTTTCGCCCTACACGTGAGCTACCCATGAACTACCAAGCCCAGTACAACGCCAAACGCATGACCGCCGAAGAGGCGATCAAGCAAGTCCGCAACGGTGACTTCATCATCGTGCCCACCGGTGCGGGCGAACCTCCGGTGCTGCTCAATGCCTTGTCTGAGGCGCGCCGATCGTACAGCGATGTCAAAGTCGGCTCCGTGTTGCCCATGCGCAAGTTTGCCTACTTTGACCCCGAGACGGTTGATAACATTCGTCACGTCAGTTTCTTTATGGGTGGCGGCTGCCGCGCCGGAGCGCAGCAAGGCTGGGTTGATTACATTCCGAACAATTTTTCAGAAATCCCGCGCAAGATTGAACGCGGCAGCATGGCCGCCGACGTGGTGTTTGCGCTCACCTCACCGATGGACGCGCATGGTAACTTCTCCATCAGTCTGGGAGCTGACTACACCATGGCCGCGTTGACGAAAGCCCACGCCATCATTTTGGAAGTGAACCCCAACGTGCCCTTCACCTACGGCAACTGCCACGTTCACATCTCGCAGATCAACGGTCTGGTAGAAGACGATGCCGCCATCATTGAGGTCGGTCTGCCCAAAATCGGTCCAGTGCAAGAAGCCATCGGCAAGTATGTGGCTGACCTGATTGATGATGGCTCGACCCTGCAAATCGGTTTCGGGGGCATCCCGGATGCGGTCGTGATGCAATTGACCCACAAGCACGACTTGGGCATACATACCGAAATGTTGGGCGATGGCATTTTGACCCTGGTAGAAGCCGGCGTGGTCACCAACCGCCGCAAAAACTACATACCCGGCAAGATGATTGCGACCTTTGCTTTGGGTTCCAAAAAACTGCACCATTTCATGGACCGCAACCCGATGCTGGAGATGCACCCGGTCAATTTCACCAACGACCCTTTTTTGGCAGGTCAAAACGACAACCTCATCTCCATCAACGCCACGCTGCAAATTGACTTTTTGGGGCAATGCGGCTCAGAGAGCTTGGGGCCTTTGCCCTACTCGGGTACGGGTGGGCAGACCGATTTCGTAAGGGCGGCCAACCGGTCCAAGGGCGGCAAGTCCTTCATTGTGCTCCCATCCACAGCCAAGGACGACACCGTGTCGCGCATTGCACCCATGCTGACACCAGGTACGGCGGTGTCCACCAGCAAAAATGAAGTGAACTACGTCGTCACCGAGTTTGGCATTGCCCAGCTCGATGGAAAATCAGCCAAACAGCGCACCCTGGAATTGATTTCGATTGCGCACCCCAATTTCCGGGCTGAGCTGCGCGAATCAGCTAAAAAGATGAAGCTGCTCTGAGTTTCGCCAATGAGTTCGTCACGTCTCGTCTTGAAACGCCTTGGCTCTGTATGTCAGCACCAGGGTGTCTCGATAGCCCGCATCTGAATTTTCTGGATTGATGGGCTGAATCGGCGTCGATTCGTGAATCACCTGCTCATCGTTCAGCATCAGCAGCGTCCACGGCTCGCTCATGGTAAAACGCTGGCCAGCGGGGCCTTCCACCTCAAAAACGCGGCTCTCGCCCCCTTTGACGCCGTGGCGCGCCACCAGCAGCACGAACACAAAGTCCACCCCGTCACGGTGCGCGCCCTCGGGTGTGGGGCGGCCAATGCCGTCGGTGGTGTCGATGCGAAACTGA
>JAYVJL010000081.1:0-4245 GCA_043769295.1 Polaromonas sp.
GCTGAGTTATTCAATATTTTGTACTTGCTCGCGAATCTGCTCTATCAGCACCTTCATGTCGACAGAAATACGCGTCAATTCAAGCGATGCTGATTTGGACCCCAGCGTGTTGGCCTCGCGGTGCAGTTCCTGAATCAAAAAATCAAGCCGCTTGCCCAGCTCGCCGCCGCCCTCAAGCAAACGGTCAATTTCGTCAAGATGCGACGCCAGGCGGGTGATTTCTTCGGCCACATCAATGCGCATGGCAAATGCCGTGGCTTCAGCCTGGGCCCTGTCACGGGCGGCCTCTGGCATGGGCGAACTATCTGCCAGAGTCATGGCTTCTTTGAAACGCTCCAAAAAACGGGTTTTTTGCAGCTCTACCAGTTGTGGCACCAAGGGCACTGCCTGCGCAGACAGCGCACGCAGTTGTGCAGTTCGGCCGAGCAGCATGTCTTTGAGTCGATCACCTTCGCGTTGGCGTGCTGAAAGCAGCTCTTTCAATGCCTTTTTAGCCAGCTTTAAAAGTTCATCAGCATAATCGTGTGGTTTTTTGTCTTCGTTGGTGGCGATGCGCAAGACATCTGCCACGCTTAGCGGGGCGGCTTGGGGCAACCAGCATTTGATGCTGTCTTCCAGGGAACCCAGGCGCTGCAAAGTAACGGATGAAGGCGCTCGCAAGCTGCTGCCAGTGGTGCTGTCCAGCGCGGCTCTAACTTCGATTTTTCCGCGTTTGAGTTTAGCTGTAAGCAGCTCGCGCAGTGCGGGTTCAGTCTGACGCAACTCATCAGGCAGGCGAAAAGCCAAGTCCAGAAATCGGCTGTTGACCGAGCGAATCTCGACGCCCAGCCGCATGTTTGCGGGCTGGCCAGAATCATTGTCTGCATCAGCAGCACTGGTGTTTGACTGGACGGCTGCATAACCCGTCATGCTGTAAACTGACATTGAATAATAAACTTTAGTAATAGACTTTTAAAGTAAGTCTTCTAGCAAAAACTGGATTTCAAGCGCAGGATTGGGTGGGCTTCACCGCTGCACATCTCTAAATTATGTCAAAGGTCAAACCATCTCCCTTACCGCCCGACACCGTCATCGGTGGCTACCGGGTTGTGCGCAAGCTTTCAGCGGGTGGCTTTGGGGTAGTTTACTTGGCTGTTGACAATGAAGGCCAGCAAGTCGCCATCAAGGAGTATTTGCCGTCTTCACTCGCAGGTCGCGCACCAGGCGAATTGTTGCCCCAGGTGCAGCCCGACAAGCTGTCTCTTTACCGCCTGGGTTTGAAAAGCTTTTTTGAAGAAGGCCGTTCGCTGGCTCAAATTTCACACAGTTCTGTCGTCAGCGTTTTGAATTTTTTCCGCGAAAACGAAACCGTTTACATGGTGATGAATTACCTGGAAGGCGGCACACTGCAAGACTTCATCATCACCGCGCGTGAACTGAAAAAACAAAAGGTATTCCGCGAGTCCACCATCCGCTCATTGTTTGATGAAATTTTGCGCGGCTTACGCATCGTGCATCAGCACAAAATGCTGCACCTGGACATCAAACCCGCCAACATTTTTGTGACCGATGACAACCGTGCGGTGCTGATTGACTTTGGCGCGGCGCGCGAGGTATTGTCAAAAGAAGGCAACTTCATTCGCCCCATGTACACGCCAGGCTTTGCAGCGCCCGAGATGTATCGCCGCGATTCATCGATGGGTCCATGGACCGACATTTATGCGATTGGCGCCTGCATTTACGCCACCATGCAGGGTTACCCGCCCAACGATGCGCCGCAGCGGCTTGAAAAAGACCGTCTGTCGCTTGCATTGTCCCGTCTGCGCGGGATTTACTCTGACAATCTGATTGAGGTTGTAGAGTGGTGCATGGCACTTGACCCTTTGTCCCGTCCGCAGTCTGTGTTTGCCTTGCAAAAGGAGCTGAGCCGCGAGGGTGAGCGCCGTTACACCAAACTTTCAGTAGGTGAAAAAGTCCGCATGCAGTTCGACAACATGGTCTCGGACACCAAAAAATCAGCCAAAAAAGCGGTGGACGCCGTGACGCGTTTCAAATGAAATTTTCTGTCTTTCAGGTCAGCCGCAGGGGCGGACGCGAAAAAAACGAAGACCGCATGGGTTATTGCTATACCCGTGAGTCAGGCCTGTTTGTTTTGGCTGACGGCATGGGCGGCCACCCCGAAGGAGAGGTTGCGGCGCAGTTGGCGTTACAGACCATATCGGCTCTGTTCCAAAAAGAAGCGCGACCCGTGATCGGGGACACCACTGAATTTTTATCCAATGCATTGATGGCCGCGCATCACCAGATTTTGCGTTATGCCGGTGAAACAGGCATGCTTGACACGCCGCGCACCACACTGGTGGCTTGCATACTGCAAGGTGAAGGCGCAACCTGGGTGCATTGTGGTGACTCGCGGCTGTATGTTGTACGTGATGGTGAACTCTTGACCCGCACGCGTGACCATTCCTATCTCGAGCAGCAAGCCGCTGCAGCGGCCCGGTTTGAACATATCAACCGCAACATCCTTTTCACCTGCCTGGGTTCACCCACCAAACCGATTTTTGACATAACCGGGCCCGTCACCTTGCAGCAGGGCGACAAGTTGCTGCTTTGTTCAGACGGCCTGTGGGGCAGTTTGAGCGATGTCGAAATCGTCAGTCACCTGGCTACCAAAAGCGTGTCTGATGCCGTACCTGACCTGGTTGAACGGGCGTTGCGAGCCGGTGGCGAACACAGCGATAACGTGACGGTGCTGGCCATGGAATGGGAAACGCCCGACGCTTTTGAGTCTACGCGCGGTATATCAACTGACAGTATTTCCGACGGTGTGTTTGCATCCACCATTCAAGCTGGCGGGCTGGACTCATTTGTCGACGACCTGGACGAGGCAACGATTGAACGATCAATTGCCGAAATCAACGAAGCCATTCGCAGATCAGCCGCTCGCAAAGCCTGAGTGTCTGCGTGAGCAGTTTTTTGCAAATTTTCAATCTTTTTTAAGAGTCTTTTTATGAGTTCGTTTCAACGCAGCGGCGAGCGCTCCGCCAATGCCCTGCGCCCGGTACGCATCACCCGCAACTACACCGTTTATGCCGAGGGCTCGGTACTGATTGAGTTTGGCGGTACCAAGGTGCTGTGTACTGCATCGGTGGAAGAAAAAGTACCCGGCCATAAAAAAGGCAGCGGCGAAGGCTGGGTGACAGCCGAATACGGCATGTTGCCGCGTGCCACCCACACGCGCAGTGACCGCGAAGCCGCGCGCGGCAAGCAAAGCGGACGTACGCAAGAAATCCAGCGTTTGATTGGCCGCTCGATGCGCACCGTGTTTGATTTGAAAAAGCTCGGCGAGCGCACGATTTACCTGGACTGCGATGTAATTCAGGCCGATGGCGGCACACGCACGGCTGCTATTACAGGGGCGTTTGTGGCGGCGCAGGATGCGGTCAACAAACTGATGGCCGATGGCAAGCTGAACGAGTCACCAATTCTTGACCATGTTGCCGCCATTTCAGTGGGTATCGTGCAGGGCACGCCCTTGCTGGATCTCGAATACACCGAAGACTCGGCGTGCGACACCGACATGAATGTGGTGATGACTGGGGCTGGCAATTTTGTTGAAGTGCAAGGTACGGCTGAAGGTGCTGCTTTTACGCGTGCCGAGATGGATGCGCTGCTGGTATTGGCTGAAAACGGTATTAAAGAGCTGGTAGCCATGCAACGCCAGTCACTATTAAAACAATAGCATTTTTCGCCCGTATTAATTGGGTTAAAGCCTAATCTGACCATGAAAATAGTGCTTGCATCAAACAATTTGGGCAAACTGGCCGAGTTGCAGGCCATGTTCAGCCCGCTGGGCGTGCAGTTGCTGCGCCAGTCTGATTTGGGCATAGGCGAGGCGGAAGAGCCTTTTCGTACTTTTGTAGAAAACGCACTCGCCAAAGCCCGCCATGCATCACGCGCCAGCGGGTTGCCCGCTGTGGCTGACGACGCTGGTTTGTGCATTGATGCTTTCGGCGGCTTGCCGGGTGTCGACACCGCGTTTTATGCCACGCAATTTGGCTATGCCAAAGGCGATGACAACAACGTCAAGGCGCTGCTAGAACAGATGTCAGCCATCGACAACCGCCGCGCGGCGCTGGTCAGTACACTGGTGGCAGTGCGTTCAGTGGACGACCCGGAGCCTCTCATCACAGTTGGCCGTGTGGTGGGTGAAATCACCCGCGCGCCTGTGGGCAGCAACGGTTTTGGCTTTGACCCAGTGATGTT
>JAYVJL010000082.1:0-3001 GCA_043769295.1 Polaromonas sp.
CCGCGACAATGCTTAGAAGCCCCTATTTTCTATGAAAACCGTCCACAAGTCCGTCCTCATCTGGTACAGCGCGCAAGAAATGTTCAATTTGGTCACCGCCGTCGACCAATATCCGCAGTTTCTCCCCTGGTGCGACCACGCCAGCGTGCTCTCGCAAGCCGAATCCAGCATGACAGCTGAAATCGGCATCGCATTGGGTAGTGTCAAACAAACCTTCACCACGCAAAACGAGCATTCAGACCATGCGGCGGGCACAGACGCACCCGCCAAACGTGTCGCCATGAAGCTGATCAGCGGTCCGTTTTCAAATCTGGACGGCACCTGGGACTTCATCCCCGTGGGCGACGCCAGCCAGCGCGCCTGCCGTACGGAGCTGCGTCTGAACTATGGCTTCGACAACCCCATTCTGGCCGCCTTGGTCGGCCCCGTGTTCGACAAAATTGCCGCCAGCATGGTCGATGCGTTTGTGAAGCGTGCCAATCAGGTGTATGGCTAAGCCATGAGCAAGTCGCTCATCACCGTCACCGTGGTCTACTCGCCTGAACCGCGCAAAATCGTCGAAAAAACACTTGAAATCCCCACTGGCAGTACCGTCTTGAAAGCCTTGCAGCTGGCCGAGATGGCCGAACTCGTTATCGAAGTGGTTGAAACCGGCCACACCGTCGGTATTTGGGGCAAAAAAACCAGCCCATCGCACGTGCTACACGATCTGGACCGCATCGAGATCTATCGCCCCCTTAAAGTAGACCCCAAAGTCGCCCGCCGTGAGCGTTTTCAAAAGCAGGGCGCTAGAACAACGGGTTTGTTCGCCAAAACCCGCGCTGGCGGTAAAGCGGGTTACTGAACTACCCCGCCCGTTGGGCACCCCTTCAAATTGAAGGGGTGGCGCGAAGCGACAGGGTAGTTGAATTTGCTATAAATTAAATAGTAGCTTAGGCAATAAATACGCCGGCTAGAGGTCGATTTTATGCATAAAATGCCACCAAAAGGCTAAAAAGAGCTATTCTGAGCTATTTGCAGTCTTCTGCAATGATGCTTTGCACGCGCTTGAGTTCAGCGGCTTTCGTGGCATCGTCCATCACTTCGCGCTCACCTTTGGCGTTGATCTGGCTGATGCGAAGGCCAGAATCCAAGCCTGCTTTGGCGCTTTTGGCACGTGCGCAGTTCTCTATTTTGGCCTTGGTTTGCGCCTCTTGTTCGGCTTTTTTCTTGGCGGCTAATTCATCATCAGCCTGTTTTTTCTTGGCTTCCAGTTCTTTATCGATGGGCTTGACTTTGGCCGCTGCGGGGGCGGATGGTGCTGCATTAAGCGCGGCGACAGCTTTAGTGTTGCTATCCGTATCCGCTTCGGTAGAGATAGCCGTTGGGATGGCATTTTTAACCGGTTGCTGCACAATTTTTCTGGCGGGCACGCTGGCTGGCGGTGGCTGATCGCTAAATACTTTGCGGCCGTTGGCATCAATCCACTGGTATTGGGCCATGCTGGCCGTGCAAATGAAAAGTGCTGCAGCCGAAAAAAGGAGTCGAATGGGTTTCATGATGCGCAGTTTAGCCTGAACTGAGGGCGTTTTGGGCGGATTTTGCTGCCGTTGCAACGTAACGACGGCTTTGTCGCGCCTGAGTGTCCCGTATAGCCGTTAGAATACATGGCTTTGGAGCTTTCCAGATGCGTCTTTTAGGTAAAGCGCTGACCTTCGACGATGTGTTGTTGGTGCCAGCTTACTCCCAAGTCCTGCCCAAGGACGTCACCCTCGCCACCCAATTCTCCCGCAACATCCGGCTCAACCTGCCCTTGGTTTCTGCCGCGATGGACACCGTCACCGAAGCCCGTTTGGCCATCGCCATCGCCCAAGAAGGCGGCATCGGCATCGTTCATAAGAATTTGACCGCCAAGGAGCAGGCCGCGCAGGTTTCTAAAGTCAAACGCTACGAATCCGGCGTGCTGCGCGACCCCGTTGTCATCACCCCCACCCATACGGTGCGTCAGGTGTTGGCCTTGTCCGAGCAGCTGGGTATTTCCGGTTTTCCGGTCTGCGACGGCGGCAAAGTCGTCGGTATCGTCACCAGCCGCGATTTGCGCTTTGAAACCCGCTATGACGTGCCTGTCAGCGAAATCATGACCCCGCGCGAGAAGCTGGTGACCGTGCAGGAATCTGAGGGCACCACGCCCGCGCAGGCCAAAGCATTGTTGAATAAATTCAAACTGGAGCGCTTGTTGGTGGTGAACCCGGCTTTTGAGCTCAAAGGCATCATCACCGTTAAAGACATCACCAAGCAAACCAGTTTCCCCAACGCCGCACGAGACGACCATGGCCGTTTGCGCGTAGGCGCTGCGGTTGGCGTGGGCGAGGGCACGGAAGAGCGTGTTGAAGCCTTGGTCAAAGCAGGCGTAGACGCCATCGTGGTCGACACCGCCCACGGCCATAGCCACGGCGTGATCGAGCGTGTACGCTGGGTCAAAAAGAACTACCCGCACATTGACGTCATCGGCGGCAACATCGCCACCGGCGCGGCAGCCTTGGCACTGGTCGAAGCCGGTGCAGACGCCGTCAAAGTCGGCATCGGCCCCGGTAGCATTTGCACCACCCGCATTGTCGCAGGCGTGGGCGTGCCGCAAATCATGGCGATCGACAGCGTGGCGACAGCGCTCAAAGGTACGGGCGTTCCGTTGATCGGCGACGGCGGTATCCGTTATTCAGGCGACATCGCCAAAGCACTCGCCGCTGGCGCATCCACCGTGATGATGGGCGGCATGTTTGCGGGCACGGAAGAAGCACCGGGCGAGATCGTGCTGTTTCAAGGCCGCAGCTACAAAAGCTACCGTGGCATGGGCAGCATCGGCGCGATGCAGCAGGGCAGCGCCGACCGCTACTTCCAGGAATCCAGCACTGGCAACCCGAATGCCGACAAGCTCGTCCCCGAAGGCATCGAAGGCCGCGTGCCCTACAAAGGCTCCATGGTCAGCATCGTCTACCAAATGGCCGGCGGCGTCCGCGCCAGC
>JAYVJL010000083.1:0-10604 GCA_043769295.1 Polaromonas sp.
CAAATCGTCAATGATGCCGCCCGCCTCGTTGGTCAGCAGGCCGTAGCGCTGCTTGCCCACAGCCAAGTCGATCACATCCACCGGCATCAGGGTTTCAAAGGCGGCGGCGGCGTCAGGGCCGACCAGGCGCAACTGACCCATGTGGGAGACGTCAAACAAACCTGCTGCAGCGCGCGTGTGATGATGCTCTGCCACCAAGCCGCTCGGGTATTGCACCGGCATGGCATAACCGGCAAAGGGCACCATGCGCGCGCCTAGGGCGACGTGCAGGTCGTACAGAGGAGTCTTTAGAAGCGCTGTTGATGAGGTTTCAGTAGACAAAAGAGACTCCTAGGGCATGAAAATCGTGCGATCAATGCCCCGGCTGTCCACTCTACCTGAGAGATTCGCAAGTTATCCTCATTGTGAATGGGGTAGCTTGGTTGCTCCTTCGGTGGATGACCTCAAGGGGCCATCTCTCTCCAGCAAGGAACGCTCAAAATCATTTTTTGAACGTCGTGTCAGTCCTTTTTGCCTGAGCGTTCAGAGCTTCCCGACTGGAAATCTCCTGCGCCTTCGGCGGTTTTTGCAACGCCTCTTGGTAGATTTGTCGAAAAACACTCTCCTGACATACGCAATTCTACCCAATTCAAAACGATTACCTAAATCTTGATCGCGCACAAAATTTCGACACCTCTCCAAAGCCCGATAATCTCACCCATGTCATCTGCCAATACCCCCACCAAAGTCCTGTTCGGCTTCCACGCCATCAACGTGCGGCTCAAAACCGCCCCCAAATCCGTCATCGAGATCTACCACGATGCGGCGCGCCGCGACGCGCGGATGCGCCAATTCATCGCCAAAGCGTCCGACATGGGCATGAAACTGATCGAGTCCGATGGCGAGCGCCTCGTCAAACTGGCTGGCGGTCATGGCCACCAAGGCGTTGTCGCCAAGGTCGAAGCCGTCACCCAAGTCCACTCGCTTGACGAACTGCTGGAAAACCTCGAAGCCGCACAAGTGGACTTGCCACTGGCTGAGCGCGTCAACCCTCTCATTTTGGTGTTGGACGGTGTGACCGACCCGCACAACCTGGGCGCCTGCCTGCGCGTGGCCGACGGTGCAGGCGTTCATGCCGTGATAGCCCCCAAAGACAATGCCGCCGGCATCAACGCGACAGTCGCCAAAGTCGCCAGCGGCGCAGCCGAAACCGTGCCCTACTTCATGGTCACCAACCTGGCGCGCACGCTGAACGAGTTGAAAGAACGCAACATCTGGATCATAGGCACCAGCGACCAAGCGACAAAAACGCTGTACCAAGCCGACCTGAAGGGCCCTGTCGCACTGGTTTTGGGCGCAGAAGGCGACGGCATCCGACAGCTGACCGCCAAGACCTGCGATGAGTTGATCAGCATCCCCATGCTGGGCGCGGTCGAGAGCTTGAATGTCTCGGTTGCCAGCGGCGTTTGCCTGTATGAAGCGATGCGTCAACGCACCGCTGTTTCTGTTTAAGCCAAAAAAAATCAACCAGAGGAAGGTCAAAATGAAGAAAATAACTACACTTTTAATAGCATTCTTGTCAGCATTTACGCTGGCCAGCTGCACCCAGGAGCAGCAAAATAAGATCAGCCGGGATATTCAAAACTACACCGGCACCAATGGCGTTTTAGAAATCTATGCTGGCGACAAAGTTGTCCGTCGTTTCCTTAAAATCGACAAAATCAGCACCGCTCTGGGCACCGATGACGGCAAACCACGCGCGTACCGCTACGGCTACGGCATCCTCGATGAAAACCTCAACATGCTGGCCGACCCGGGCGAGAAAAAAGTTTATTTTGAAATCAGCGACTACGCGACGAATTACGTGTTTTTTGAGAATCCACGGTGATTTGACAGGCTAATCTTCCTAGTTCCTGCGGCAAGCGGTCGCATCAAAATCAACGCCATTAACCGCCTACACCAGCCTGTGAACATCACCAATACGGCATGGCCAGTGGCCTGACTGGTTACCCAACAACGGCTCTGGTTTGCCGATACCCTTGAAAGGTTCGCGCCGTGCTGCCTTTATCCGTGTGTCGATGCGTTTCAAGGTTTTTGTGTCCTGAACTGCTAATAGGCGTCATCCGCCCATGCCGAAGGTGTGAATCTGACGGAGCGACTCATTCAGAGGATGTCAGTCCGCTCTGAACGGCTTTTCATGTTTAGTGGTCAGCAACGACATGACCAAATGAGTTGCATAGGCACGACTTGCTTATCCACCAGGGTTGCTTTAATAAATCACAAGTTTGACAACCATAGCAGTACTACTAAAGTACACATAATATGACCCGCGTTTCAGAAATCCCTGCACGGACAGGCATACAGGCTCTATTTTCGCTTGCGCATACACATCATTACTTACATGTGTCCTACAGCACATAGCATATTGTTACAAAGTGCTATCCTATCTTTAAATTTGCATTTATAAATTTATTTGAAAAGTAGTTATGTTCAAAAATAAAATGATCCCTTTTGCACTGCTGGCCTTGAGTCAAAGTATTCTGGCGCAGCAGATTCCAGGCGCCGGTAGCCAGATGCAGCAGATTCCGCCCATGCCCGTACCGCAAAAAACAGCGCCAAGCGTGGATTTCAAGCCAATTGCGGCCCCTGCCCCAAAGGCGGCGGACAATATAAAAATCGCTGTCATGAGCCTGAAAATTACAGGATCTCAGGTGTATTCTGAAGACACTTTGCTCGCGATCAGCATGTTCAAGCCCGGCAACGAACTGTCGCTTTCAGACTTGCGTACAGTGGCAGCAAAAATTGCAGCTTTTTATCATCAAAACGGATATTTTCTGGCCCAAGCCTACCTGCCAGCACAAGATATCAAGAACGGCGTGGTCACCATCGCGGTAATTGAGGGTAGATACGGCAAGATCACCCTGAACAACCAGACGAATCTCTCCAATGATCTGGCAGGCGGTCTTCTTGCCGGTTTGAACAAAGGAGACCTGGTCGCCAACGCTCCCCTGGAAAGTCGTCTGTTGCTGCTGTCAGATGTTCCCGGGGTGACCGTCAAATCGACCCTGGTGCCTGGAACCGAGCTGGGTACATCTGACCTGATCGTTGACGTCACGCCAGGGCGAAAAGTGACAGGGAGCATCGATGCCGACAACGCAGGAAACCGCTATACCGGCGAAAACCGCCTCGGGGCGACCATCAACCTCAACAACCCGACCGGCCGTGGTGACGTCGCCACGCTGCGCGTACTGACTTCTGGCCCGGGGTTGAGCTACGCGCGTGCCTCCTACCAGATGCAGTTTGGCAAAGCCACCGCTGGCGTTGCCTATAGCTACCTAGATTACACACTGGGTCGAGAGTTCGAGAGCCTGCAAGCCAACGGCACGGCCAAGACTGCGAGCATTTATGGCAGCTACCCCCTCATCCGGTCGCGCAACAACAATCTTTACGCTGGGCTTAACTACGATGCGAAGACGTTTCAAGACAAAGTCGATTCGACAGGAGCAATCACCAACAAGCAGGCGGGCGTATTGGCGGCCAGTCTTTATGGCGACCACCGTGACAATTTCGGTGTGACCGCTTATTCCCTCACCGGTACGACTGGCAACATCGACCTGAAAACACCCTCCCAAAGAACCTTTGATGCGGCTTCAGCGCAAAGCAATGGCCGATTCAACAAGCTGGGATTCACTGCCTCGCGTCTGCAAAGCGTGACCGAAACCATCTCGTTTTACGCTTCTATAAATGGCCAGGCGGCTTCTAAAAACCTGGATGTATCTGAAAAGATGCGTCTGGGTGGAATGTATGGCGTACGGGCCTACCCGGAGGGAGAAGCTTATGGCGACGAAGGGTATGTTTTAAACTTGGAAGTACGCATGTTGCTGCCGAAGTTCTCTGAACAAATGCCTGGACAGTTGCAATTGATCGCTTTCATGGATACAGGTTCCGTTGCCGTCAACAAGAATCCATGGGCAGCTGGGCCGAACCGCAGAACCCTGAGCGGTGCGGGTGCGGGTCTCAACTGGTCGGCAACCAACAACTTTATCGTGAAAGCGTATTACGCGCGCAAGCTGGGTAGTGAGGCGGCGACTTCAGCCCCGGATGCTTCAGGCCGATTCTGGGTCCAAGGTGTGAAATATTTTTAATCCAGTTGAGTCGACATGAATATCAACGCCAAAAGAATCTAACGAAATGAATGGAGCGAACCCATGAACTGCATCTACCGATCAATATGGAATAACAAGACTGGCACTTTTGCAGCTGTTTCCGAAAACACCAAAAGCGCTGGTAAAAAAATCTCTTCCTGCACAGGTGCATTGTGCGTTGCTGCACACTTTCCATTGAAAGTCCTGGCTACTTCTTTGATGATGGCATGCGGTGCAACTGTCTACGCATTGCCCGCTGGCGGCGTTGTTACGGCGGGCAGCGCCAGCATCAGCAACGGATCAGGCAGCACAACCATCACCCAGTCATCGCAGAACGCGGCTATCAACTGGCAAAGTTTCAACATCGGCCAAACTGAAGCGGTTCGGTTTGTTCAACCAAACAGCAATTCGGTTGTGCTCAACCGGGTGGTGGGTTCAGATCCTTCAAGCATTTTGGGCAGTTTGTCGGCCAACGGAAAAGTTTTTCTGGTGAACCCGAACGGCATCCTGTTCGGCAAAGGTGCACAGGTGAACGTTGGCGGGCTGGTAGCTTCCACCCTTAATATTGCTGACAGTGACTTTATGGCCGGCAACTATAAATTCTCCGGTACAGGCGGATCGATACTCAACCAGGGATACATCAACGCCGACGGCGGCTATGTCGCCTTGTTGGGTGCAAGCGTCAGCAACGAAGGCGTGATATCGGCCAGACTCGGCACGGTGGCACTCGCCGCAGGCAACGCCATCACCCTCGACCTGGCCGGGGACGGCTTGCTCAATGTCACGGTGAACGAGGGCGCGGTGAACGCGCTGGTTCAAAACGGTGGCCTGATCCTGGTCGACGGCGGCCAGGTTCTGCTGACCACCCAAGCGGCTGGCAGCCTGCTTCAGAGCGTGGTCAACAACACCGGCGTGATCCAGGCACAGACCATCGAGAACCACAACGGCAGAATCATGCTCATGGGCGGCATGCAAAATGGTACCGTCAATGTGGGCGGTACGCTGGATGCAAGCGCTCCCAACGGCGGCAATGGTGGTTTTATCGAGACCTCGGCGGCCAACGTCAAAGTCCAGGACAACGTAAACATCACCACCGCATCGGCGCAGGGAATGACCGGCAACTGGCTGATCGACCCGCCGGACTTCAATATTGGCATTGGCGGGGATATTGCTGGCTCTAGCTTAGGCACCGCTTTGGTTAAAAACAACGTGACCATTCGCAGTGGCGACGGAACCAGCGGCGTGTATGGCGATATCAACGTCAACGAGCCGGTGAGCTGGACGGCCTCCGGAACACCAACGACCCTTACTTTGTTGGCCGTTCGGGACGTGAACATCAATCAGCCCATTACTGCCACCAAAGGAAATTTGGTGGTATGTTGCGGCCGCGATGTCAACGTGAACGCGTTGATCACGGCGACCGGCGTTATTGCCACCCCCAATTCCGGAGGCAACGTCTCGTTGAGCGCCGGGCGCGATCTAAATATTGTGCGGAGTTCCGCCAGCACACTGCTTCCTAATAAAAACCTTGCGGGTATTACGGCCACCAGCGGCAATATTGAAATGTGTGCCGCAGGCGATATCAACCTGAGTAACAAGTTTGATGGGGCGGCCCTTATAACGCTGACCGATAGCGTTGCCAACTCCTTGCCCCCGACTGGTCCGGTTACGCCGCGCGGCCTGACGCTGATCGCCGGTGCTGGCGGCACCGGTCCTGGAACCGCTGGTGGCACACTGAACATTACTGCAGGAACCATCATCAAGGTAACAGGGCCGCGTGGTATTTCGCCCGTCAATATTTATTACAACCCGACCTCGTATTTGACCCCGACAAATTATTCAGGCTTCTTCGCTACCGGCGACGGTGGCCCGTTCACGCAATATATGCTGGTGTACCCGGACGGCGCGAACAAGACTTTCGATGGCACGACCACGGCCACATTCACCGGGTTGAAGGGCAGCCCTGTTGGCGTGACGCTAGTTGCTGGTACCAGTAGTACAGCCACTTACGACGATGCAAACGCCGGGACAGGCAAGATAATCACATTTAATGGCTATACCCTTGCTCAAGGCCCAATAAGTATTGGCGGAACCGCCATCAACTATGCGCTCCCAATTGCTTGCTGCGATGCTGTGGGTGGAAAAACCACTGCGACTATCACTGCAGCCCCAACTCCAACTCCAACCCCAACCCCAACCCCAACCCCAACCCCAACTCCAACTCCAACTCCAACTCCAATTCCAATTCCAACTCCAATCCCAACTCCAATCCCGGCTGTGACACTACCGATTGTGGCGCCACCGACTGAGATCCCACCAGAGGAGACGCTGGCCATCGTACCGGTCTGGATGCCCAAAGTCGTGCCAACAAGAACGCCGACCGAACTGTTGACCATCGTGCCCGTCAAGACACCGCCCGAACTGCTGACCCTTGTGCCAATCCCCGTGCCACCACCAACGCCGATTGTTGTGCCTACCCCTCCGCCGGTAGCAGTACCCGTGCAGCCGACACCGAAAATCTACGTGGCTCCTCCCCGGCCGCGTAAACAGGACCGCAACTGACATGCTACGATCTCGCTCCACTTATTTTTCCGAGCGTGCTAGGGACATTTTCAGTTATGCATTAAAGTACAGTTATGAATCCCTTTAGACAATCCATCGTGCCACTCACCCGCCTGTCCGCTATGGGAAGAGGAATTTACCTGGTTCTGCTGGTTGCCAGTTTTAGTGCGCTACAAGCATTTGCGGCGGACAGCTCACTGGCTGCGAATCAAGGTGCAGCAGGAACCATCGTAAACTTCAAAGCAGTACTGGGGCAGCCTGTCAAACGCGTGAATTTCAATCAGGAAAGCGCCTCCCAAGACGCTCGACAAGTGGCCGACTGGGTTGTTGATTCTGGCGACAACCAAGGCATGCCGTTTGTGATTGTCGACAAGAAAGAGGCCAAGGTGTTTGTGTTCCATGCAGATGGTCTACTGCGTGGTGCAGCCCCGGCATTGCTTGGCTTGGCGCTGGGTGACGATTCTGTCCCCGGCATTGGCAACCGAAAATTGTCGACCATTCGCCCAGATGAGCGGACAACGCCGGCGGGCCGCTTTGTTGCCGCGCTGGATCGCAATCTCAGCGGGAAGGAAATTCTTTGGGTCGATTACGATGGCGCGATCTCTTTGCATCCTGTGGTCACGACTAATCTGAAAGAGCAACGCGCGCAGCGATTGGCAACGCCAACACCGCTGGACAACCGTATTTCCTATGGTTGCATCAATGTTCCGGCGGAATTCTATCAAGGCGTGGTGAGTTTGGCTTTTAAGGGTACGAACGGCATCGTTTATGTCCTGCCAGAAACCCGAACGTCCCAGCAAGTCTTCGCATCCTACGACGTCGATGAACGTGAGCGATCCATCTTGGCTGGCCAACTTCCGCCTGCACAGCTTGCTTCGCAATTCGCTCCTGGTTTGGCGGGACGATGACATCCTTCACGATATAATTTGCGAAACTGCGCTCAAACCAAACCCAGCGCCCCGAGCACCGCCCCAGCCCCCAGCAACCACAGCAAATGTGTGTTGGTTTTCCAGACCACCAGCATTGAAACAGCCGTCAACAGCCACAGCGGCCAGTCTTTGGCGGGCTGTTTGTGAGCGGCAATCAGCAGCCAGCCGGTGGCTATCAACAAGGCGATAACGATAGGGCCCATGCCTTGCTTGAAAGCGCGGACGATGCGCAATTCGCAGTTTTGGTGACCCCAGCGGGCAGCCATGAAAGTCAAGGTGGTGCTGGGCAGCATGATGCCAAACATGGCGATAAAGACGCCTGAAAAAGCGTAAACCCAGCCCATCCACCCAGCACCCAAGCCGCCACCTGCGTTCAAACCGACATTCCAGCCCATCAGTGCCACAAACATGACGTTTGGGCCGGGTGCGGCTTGCGCCAAGGCGATGCTGGAAGTGAATTGCGCTTCGGTGAGCCAATGCTGCTCGCTCACCATGTAGCGGTGCATGTCGGGCGCGGTGGTGATGGCTCCGCCCACCGCCAAGAGCGACAGGGTGGCGAAGTGGGTAAATAAAGCCCACCAATCGGCTACTGCTAGCGATAGCGTCATGGCTGATTTCCTTTGCTCATGCCGACTGCTTGTTCGATGACACCAAGTTGACGATAAGCCCAATACGTCGCCACCGAGCCCAAGCCCAGCAACACCCAAACCAGTGGGATCCGCAGTATCGCAATCGCTATAAAAGTTATAGCTGCTAAAGCGGTACATACGCCGGCTGACATCACATTTGCCTTCAAAGCGGTGGTTAACCGCAACCCCACAGCCGCGATCAACCCTGCCGATACCGCGCCCATACCTTTGAGCGCGCCTTGCGCCATGGGCATATCGGCCACGCTGGCAAACAAAGCGGCGATGACCAAAACCACCAGCAGCGGAAAAGTCAAAATCCCCGCCAATGCCGCCAGCCCACCACGCAGGCCAAAGTAGCGGTCGCCAATCATCAGCGCCAGATTCACCACGTTGGGGCCGGGCAAAATCTGCGCCACCGCCCAGTCTTCGATGAACTCTTCGTTGGTCAACCAGCCTTTTTCATCAACCAACACCCGCTGCACCACCGCCAAAACCCCACCAAAACCCTGTAAAGCCAGCCAGGTCATAGACCAAAACAGGTCGGACAGCGAGGTGGGTTGGGGACGTGGGACGGGTGAATTCGTAATTTCAGAGGCTGTAAGCATGCTTCAATCTTAACCTTACAAGTCCACCAAAGTCCTTCCATGATTGGTAGATTAGGACAAAACCACTTAAAACCTTACACTAGGGGGTTTCCCGTAGTTTTGCCCAAGTCAGTTTTTGCAAGTTACCAATCCTCAATGAACGCCCCCCTCGACGTCTCCTTATTTGCTCGCGCCGCCAAGCCGCTTACCAGCTACAAAAAGCATTGGGCGGCTCGCTTTGGCACGGCCAAGTTTTTGCCGATGAGCCGCCAAGAGATGACCGCGTTGGGCTGGGACAGTTGCGACATCATTCTGGTGACCGGCGACGCCTACGTCGACCACCCCAGCTTTGGCATGGCCGTGATCGGCCGGATGCTGGAAAACCAGGGCTTTCGCGTCGGCATCATCGCCCAGCCCGACTGGCAGAGCGCCGAGCCCTTCAAGGTACTGGGCAAACCCAATTTGTTCTTTGGCGTGACGGCGGGCAACATGGATTCCATGATCAACCGCTACACGGCTGACCGCAAAATCCGCAGCGACGACGCCTACACCCCCGGCGACATCGGCGGCAAGCGCCCCGACCGCGCCGCGATTGTCTACAGCCAGCGCTGCCGCGAAGCGTGGAACGACGTGCCGATTGTGCTGGGCGGCATTGAAGGCTCGCTGCGCCGCATCGCGCATTATGATTACTGGTCGGACAAAGTGCGCCGCTCGGTGGTGGTGGACGCCAAGTCTGACCTGCTGTTGTACGGCAATGCCGAACGCGCGATTGTGGAAATCGCCCACCGCCTCGCCGCCAAAGAGCCGATTGCGTCGATTACCGACGTGCGCGGCACGGCGTTTGTGCAGCGCAGCAGCGTTGAAGGCTGGTTTGAGATTGACTCCACCAGCGTGGACGACGTGGGCCGCGTTGACCAACTGGTGAACCCCTACATGATGAGCGCCGACGTGGCGCGTGAACAGGGCGGCACTTGCGTGCAAGACCCAGCTGCATCCGATGCAAAGATTGGGCTACTTGACGGCAATATCAAACCGCTCAAGTTTGTGCCGAACCCTGCGCTGACCCACAAGAACAACATGGTCAAAACGGCGCGTGACAAAACCGTCATCCGCCTGCCCTCCTACGAAAAAGTCAAATCTGACGCCGTGCTGTACGCCCACGCCAACCGCGTGCTGCATCTGGAGACCAACCCCGGCAACGCCCGCGCCCTGGTGCAAGCCCACGGCGAGGGAACGACCGCCAAAGACGTGTGGATCAACCCGCCACCGATTCCGCTGACCACGGCCGAGATGGATTTGGTGTTCGATCTCGCGTATGCAAGAAGCCCGCATCCTTCTTATGCCGACGCCAATGGCAGCCACGATCACACAACCAAAATCCCCGCGTGGGAGATGATCCGTTTCAGCGTTAACATCATGCGCGGCTGCTTTGGCGGCTGTACGTTTTGCTCCATCACCGAGCATGAAGGCCGCATCATCCAAAGCCGCAGTGAAGACTCGGTCATCAAAGAGGTCGAGGCGATTCGTGATTCGGTCAAAGGTTTCACGGGTACGATTTCTGACCTGGGTGGCCCTACGGCAAACATGTACCGCATCGGCTGCAAAACGCCAGAGATTGAAGCCGCTTGCCGCAAGCCGAGCTGCGTCTACCCCGGCATATGCCCGAACTTGAACACTAGCCACACCCCGCTGATCAATATGTACCGCCGCGCCCGTGCGCTCAAAGGCGTGAAAAAGATTTTGATCAGCTCCGGCCTGCGCTACGACCTGGCCGTG
>JAYVJL010000084.1:0-16922 GCA_043769295.1 Polaromonas sp.
ACCATCGGCATCCTGCTTCTCCAGATGCTTCTCAAACTGTTTCTGCACCGCGAACACATCGACCTGGTGGTAGTGCAGCGCGTGCAGCGTCGCCGCCGTCGGGCTGGGCACCCAGGCCGTGTTGGCACCGGCTTTCGGGTGCGCGATCTTCTGTTGCAGCATCGCAGCCATCAGGTCAGGCATGGCCCACATGCCCTTGCCGATCTGCGCCTTGCCGCGCAGGCCGCAGCTCAGGCCTACGAGCACGTTGTTGCGCTCGTAGGCCGCGATCCAGGCGCTGGTCTTCATGTCGCCCTTGCGCAGCATTGCGCCGGCCCGCATGGCGGTGTGCATCTCGTCGCCAGTGCGGTCGAGGAAGCCGGTGTTGATGAAGGCCACGCGGCTGGCGGCGGCGGCGATGCAGGCTTTCAGGTTGACGCTGGTGCGGCGCTCTTCGTCCATGATGCCGAGCTTGACGGTGTTGGCGGGCAGGCCCAGCAGTTGCTCGACGCGGCCAAACAACTCGGACGCAAAGGCCACCTCGGCTGGGCCGTGCATTTTGGGTTTGACGATGTAGATGGAGCCGGTGCGGGAGTTGCCGATGGCTTGTGAGGCGGGGCGCTTCACATCATGCAGGGCGATGGCGACGGTGACGACGGCGTCCAGGATGCCTTCCGGGATCTCACGGGTGGCACCAGCAGCATCGGCATACAAAATGGCCGGATTGGTCATCAAATGGCCGACATTGCGCAGGAACATCAGCGAACGGCCATGCAGGGTCAGTGTGGTGCCCTCAGCGGCTTGACCACTGCCGCCTGTGCCAGCTGCGGTGTATTGGCGGTCTGGATTCAGGCCACGGGTGAAGGTTTTGCCGCCTTTTTCAACGGCTTCGGTCAGCGTGCCTTTGAGGATGCCCAACCAGTTGCTGTAGGCCAGCACTTTGTCGTCGGCATCAACCACGGCGACCGAGTCTTCCAGGTCGAGGATGGTGGACAGCGCGGCTTCCAGCACCAGGTCGCTGACGCCAGCGGGGTCGGTCTGGCCGATGGCGGTGCTGCGGTCGATCTGGATGTCGAGGTGCAGGCCGTTGTTGATGAGCAGCACCGAGCTGGGGGTATTGGCGGCGCCCTGGTAGCCGACAAACTTGGCCGGGTCCGCCAGGCCGAGCGTGCTGCCGTCCTTCATGGTCACGGCTAATTTGCCGCCGACCACGGTGTAGGCGGTGGCGTCGCGGTGCGAGCCGGTGGACAGCGGGGCGGCCTGGTCGAGCGCGTTGCGCGCAAAAGCGATGACCTTCGCACCGCGCACGGGGTTGTAAGCCTTGCCTTTTTCGGCACCATCGGTCTCGGGAATCACGTCGGTGCCGTAGAGCGCGTCATACAGCGAACCCCAACGGGCGTTGGCGGCGTTCAGGGCGTAGCGGGCGTTGAGCACGGGCACGACCAGTTGCGGGCCGGCCTGCAGGGCGAGTTCGGCGTCGACATTGGACGTGGTGGTTTTGGTGTCCGCAGGGACGGGAACCAGGTAGCCAATCTTGGTCAGGAAGGCTTTGTAGGCCGCCATGTCTTTGATTTCGCCGGGGTTGGCGGTGTGCCAGGCGTCCAGTTCGGTCTGCAGGCGGTCGCGCTCGGCGAGCAGAGTGAGGTTTTTCGGGGCCAGGTCGGCCACGATGGCGTCAAAACCTTGCCAGAAAGCGGCGCTGTCAACACCGGTGCCGGGCAGCACCTGTTCATTGACGAAAGTATGCAGGCTGGTCGCGACTTGCAGGCGGTGGGCTATTGTGCGTGGTTCAGTACGGGCTTCTGTACGTGTGGACATGGTTTTCTCCAAAAGAGGGCTAAAACGGTTAAAAAATGAAATTAGAGGGTCAGATTGGCATCTAGCCGGCGTATTTATTGCCTATACAGCTATTAAATATATAGCAAATTCAGACTGAAGCAACGCAAATCAACTGATAAGAAGATGATGTTAGCAACTATATTCGAACCTTGGAAGATGATTAATAGCGCAAAGGTTGTGTTATCTGTGACTTTCATGCACATAATAGTAGCGAATCAGCTCACTTTATGGATAAATTCAAACAGCTCGAATCCTTCGTCGCCATCATCACGCGTGGCAGCTTGACCGCTGCGGCGCAGGCAGAGGGCGTGGCACCGGCCATCATGGGGCGGCGGCTGGACGCACTGGAGGAACGCTTGGGCGTCAAACTGCTGGTGCGCACCACCCGCAAGCTGGCGCTGACGCATGAAGGCAGCGCGTTTTTGGAAGACACGCAGCGCTTGTTAGCGGATCTGGCCAACGCAGAAGCCAGTGTTTCCGCCGGTGGCGTGAAAGCGAGCGGTCACTTACGTATCACCGCACCCGCCGGTTTTGGCCGTCGCCACGTGGCCCCGCTGGTGCCGAAGTTTCGGGAAATGCATCAGGATGTGACCCTGTCGCTGAACCTGTCTGACCGCGTGATCGACATGGCCGGCGAGGGCTTTGACTGCGCGGTGCGGGTCGGTGACATGCCGGACTCCAGCCTGGTCAGCGTGCGGCTGGCCGACAACCGGCGGCTGTGCGTCGCCACACCGGCGTATTTGCAACGCTGCGGCACACCTGTGGCTCCCGGCGACTTGAACCGGTTTGACTGCCTGACCTTGACCAGCGACGCCTCCCAAACGCGGGGCTGGGCGTTCAACATCCCGAACAGCAACGGCGAACGCGAGGTCAGCTACCTGCGCCCCAACGGCCCGCTGGACTGCTCGGACGGCCAGGTGCTGCACGACTGGTGTCTGGCCGGCTACGGCATCGCCTGGCGCAGCACCTGGGAGGTGGAGGCCGAAATCGCCAGCGGCCAGCTGGTCGCCGTACTGGAAGACTTCGTCGCCCCGCCCAATGGCATCTACGCCGTCTTCCCGCAACGCAAGCACCTGCCGCTGCGGGTGCGGCTGTGGATTGACTTTTTGAAACACAATTACGGGCAGGCCGGGTTTTGGAAATCTTAGACGCGTCTAAGATACTGACATAAGCCTGCGGCTTGTCACAACCTGTTCAACCATGCGCCCCATCCACACCATCAACGCCCTGCACAGCAAACTCGGCACCAAACTCGGCGCATTTGGCTCGGGCACGGCGCGCTGGATGCTGGGTTGGTGGGACATTGTGTTTTTTGGGGCGCAGGCGCTGGTGGTGAGTTTGTCGCCCTCCAGCTACCGCGCGCAGACGGCACGCATCGTGGCACGGCATATCTACCAGAGCATTGGCTCGATTTTGCCGTGGTACACGGTGTTGACGGCCTTGATCAGCCTGGTGATGACGCGGATTGTGGTGGTGACCGCCCTGAGCTACGGCTTGTCGCAGTTCGCGCTGGAGATGGTAGTGCGGGTGCTGGTGCTGGAGTTGTTGCCGATGTCAGCGGCGCTGTTTGTGGCGCTGCGCTACATGGCGCCGGTGAGCAGCGACATTGCGACGCTGCAACGCGAGTCCAAACAGGCCTCCTGGCGGGACGACCAGGCCGTGCTGCGCGACGAACTGATGCCGCGCGTGCTGGCGGGCGTGGTGTCGGTGCTGACGCTCACCGCCGTGAGTGCGGTGGTGGCCTTGCTGATCGCCTATATGGTGGTATACGGCCTGTCGCCGTGGGGGTTTGAGGCTTACACGCGCATGGTCGGGCGGGTGTTCAGCCCCGCCGTGGCGCTGGGGTTTGCGGTGAAGTCGCTGTTGTTCAGCCTGGCGGTGGGGGTGATTCCTGTGGCGGCTGCGCTGATCAATGAGCCGCTGGCTAATGTCGGTAATAAAGTCGGCAACAAGGTCGGCAACAAGGTCAGCTCCAACATCGGCCTGACGCTGGCCAACCTGGGCGAGTCGGGCCTGGTGCGCCTGTTTTTGGTGATTTTCATAATCGAAGCGGCCACGCTGATGATCAAGTACTTTTGAACGAAAATAACAATAGCCCGATCTTCACGACCTTATCAATGGATTCACCGACGCCACCCTCCCCAGAACCGATAGCGGCTCCGATAGCGAATATCGAAGTCAAAGCCGTTTTGCTCTTGCTGCTGATGCTGGCGCTGATCGTGGGCACCGTGGCCTACGTGTTGTACGCACGCGGCGCGTTTGAACGCACGCAAGAGCTGGTGCTGCTGGCGGACGACTCGGAAGGGGTTGTTCTCGGCATGGACATGACGTTTTCAGGCTTTCCGATTGGCCGCGTGCGCCGCGTTGAACTGGCGGACAAGGGCAATGTGCGCATCATCATCGACGTGCCCAGCAAAGACGCGCGCTGGCTGCGCACCTCTAGCGTGTTCACCATGGAAAGCGGCCTGGTGGGCAACACCAAAATTCGCGCCTACAGCGGCGTATTGACCGACCCACCGCTGCCAGATGGCTCCGAGCGCACGGCGTTGCGCGGTGACACGGCCGCTGAAATCCCCAAACTGGTGGCGATGGTGAAAGATTTGACGCAAAACCTGGTCAACATGACGGGGGAGAACTCCAGCCTGAACCAAAGCCTGACCAATGTGCAAACGGTGACCGAGACGCTTAAAGGCCCAAACGGCACGCTCAAAATGCTGCTGGGTGACGACGCCAACGCCAAACAACTGATCACAGCGCTGACGCAGGTGAATGCCTTGCTGGTCAAGATGGATGGTTTGGCGGCAAAAACCGACAAGCAGGTGTTTGGCGACAAAGGATTGATGGTGGACGCGCAGGCGACGGTCAAGCAAGTGTCGGCCACCTTGCTGGATGCCCGCGCCAGCCTGCAAAAACTGGATGCGGTGCTGGTGGAAGCGCAGGGTATCGCCGTCAACACCAAAGTGGCCACCACAGATTTGGGCAGCTTGCGCGCCGAAGTGGAGACCAGCCTGCGCAAGGTGGAGCAACTGGTGGGTGAGATCAACCGCAAATGGCCGTTTGCACGGGATACGGAGTTGAAACTGCCATGAAACTGCTTGTTTCTGCATCACTATTGACGCTACTGCTGTCCGGCTGTGCCAGCGGCCCTGTGGCACCTGCGTGGGAAGGGAACGCCAAGAGCGCACTGGACAACACGGTGCAGAACTATCTGACCGGCAACACCAAAGCCGAAGAGCAAGACTACGCCCGCGCCTATAAAGAGCTGGCGGCGACCGGCCGCGCCGACTTGTTGGCACGCGCCGAGTTGACCCGCTGCGCGGCACGGGCGGCCAGTTTGGTGTTTGACGATTGCCCCGCCTTTAAACCCCTGGCCGCTGATGCAGGGGCAGAGCAGCGTGCCTACGCCGAATATTTGGCAGGACGCTGGCAGGGCTTGAACGGTGCTTTGCTGCCCAAACACCATGCGGCCGTGCTGGCAAGCCCCGCCGACCCTGCGGTGCTGTTGCAGATTAAAGACCCGCTGTCGCGGCTGGTGGCCGCTGGCGTGATGCTTCAACACGGCGCTTTGCGGCCGCAGGCCTTGGTTGACGTGGCTGCCATGGCCACCGCAACAGCATCCGAGCAAGCGTGGCGACGGCCCTTGCTCGCGTGGCTCGGACTGCAGTCCAAGCAAGCCGAAACGCGCGGAGATAAGGTCCAGACAAACAGTTTGAACCGGCGCATCGCGTTAATACTCAGTACCCCGAGTTTAAAACCGTGAGTATCTGGAGTCTAATAAGGTCATTCTGAACATGCGCATCGGCCACCAACCAACAGGATTATGAATTTGTGATTGCATTAACCTTGATCAGCGCTGCGGTGTCGATGTTGGCCGCACTTTTTTTTATCCGCTGGGCGAACGGACACGCCAAAAATTACGAGATTGACAAGCCCCAGCGTTTTCATACCGGCGCCGTACCACGCGTGGGTGGTCTGGCGATTATGCTGGGTTTGTTTGTGGGCTGGCTGATGGTGGCATGGTCTGGCTCATTGGGTGTTAATTTAAATACGCAAGGGAATTGGCCGCTGGTCTGGCCATGGCTGGTGCTGACCCTGCCAGCGGTGCTGGGCGGTGCCTACGAGGATGTATCACAGCGTTTATCGGTGTTGTATCGTTTGGGACTAACAGCGGTATCGGCGGCTTTGGCTTGCTGGCTGCTGGGTATCAGTTTGGACAGACTGGGTATTACTTTGGTGGATAACTGGTTGCAGATGACGCCGTGGGCGGGTATGGCCCTGGCCATCTTTGCCATTTGCGGTCTGCCACACGCTTTTAATATTATCGACGGCTACAACGGCTTGGCGGGCACGGTGGCGGCGATGATTTGTTTGGCGATTGCGCATGTGGCCTTGCAATTGGGCGACCGCCAGCTTGCCGCCATGGTGGTTTGCCTGGCGGGAGCCACCGCCGGGTTTTTAATCTGGAATTACCCGCGCGGTTTGATATTTGCGGGTGATGGTGGTGCCTATTTATGGGGCGTGGTTATTGCCGTGGCCAGTATCATGTTGGTACAGCGCCACCAGACAGTATCGCCCTGGTTTCCGATGCTGCTGCTGATCTATCCGGTTTGGGAAACCTTATTCTCTATTTACCGCAAATTAGCACGCGGGGTATCTCCCGGTGTTGCAGATGCGCTGCATTTTCATCAACTGATATACAGGCGCTTGGTCCGTGGTGTATTTCATGATGACGCTTCGCGCCGTATGCTGATGCGCAACAACCGGACCTCCCCCTGGTTGTGGAGTTTTACCTTGTTGACTGTGGCACCTGCGGTGTTATTTTGGGACAACACTTTGGTATTGATGGGGTTTTGTTTGATGTTCATGATCAGCTACGTTGCTGCATATATGATGCTCGTCCGCTTCAAAGTACCTCGCTGGTTGCGCAGATAATGCATATTCAAACAAGTATTCGCTTTCTGAATACTATTTATTTTCAATATTTTGAAATAAATCGCGATTGAAATGGGTATATGCCAGATACTCTGGTCTGCTATTGATTTAGACTACGTGCTATATCGGCAACTTTTTATTAACTGCAACCTTTGCGAAAGAATCTATTATGAGCAACCTCATTGAGTTACAAAGCCAAATTGAAAAACTTCAAAAGCAAGCAGCCGACCTCAAAGCCAAAGAGTTCAGCAGTACGGTTGCTGATATCAAGGCCAAGATGCAAGCATTTGGCATCACGGTGAAGGATTTGGCCGGTAAATCTGGCGGCAAAGGCAAAAACGCAAAAGCACCTAAAGCGGTTAAAACGGGTGCCGTTAAAACACGTAAATCAAAAGCAGCAGGCGTTCCTGTGGCACCTAAATTTCGTAGCCCGAACGGTGAAACGTGGAGCGGACGCGGGCTGTCGCCAAAATGGCTGTCCGCCTTGATTGCGCAAGGACAGAAAAAAGAAGATTTTGCGATCTAAATAGCACCGCACCGACCGTTTAGTTTTATCTCTATCTTTTTGCCCCTTATGCCGACCGCCTCCAACGCCGCCATACCTAACGTTTTAGCGCCTCACGACAAAGCGGATATTCTGGCGCAAGCCCTGCCCTACATCCGCAAATACCATGGCAAAACCATGGTCATCAAGTACGGCGGCAACGCCATGACAGACCCTGCGCTGCAAAAAGCATTTGCAGAAGATGTGGTACTTTTGAAACTGGTCGGCATCAACCCGGTGGTTGTGCACGGTGGTGGGCCTCAGATTGAAGCCGCGCTCAAGCGTTTGGGCAAAAAAGGCGAATTTGTACAGGGTATGCGCGTCACCGATGCTGAAACCATGGAAGTAGTGGAATGGGTGCTGGCGGGTGAAGTACAGCAGGACATCGTGGGCCTGATCAACCAAGCTGGCGGCAAAGCGGTGGGTTTGACCGGGCGGGACGGTGGCTTGATTCGAGCACAGAAGCTCAAATTGACAGACCTTACCGATCCAACCAAAGAGCATGATGTGGGTCAAGTGGGTGAAATTGTCTCCATCGACCCCAGCGTGGTCAAAGCGCTGCAGGACGACGCGTTTATCCCAGTGGTCAGCCCGATCGGTTTTGGATTGCACAACGAGAGCTACAACATCAATGCCGATGTGGTCGCCAGCAAACTGGCCACGGTGCTGCAGGCTGAAAAATTGCTCATGCTGACCAATATCCCTGGCGTGCTGGATAAAAACATGCAGCTGCTGCCTGAGTTGAGCACCCGCGAGATCGATGCACTGATTGCCGACGGCACCATCAGCGGCGGCATGATCCCCAAAATCGCCGGTGCGCTGGATGCCGCGAAAAGCGGCGTCAACGCCGTCCATATCATCGACGGCCGCGTCCCGCATGCGATGCTGCTGGAGATTTTGACCGAGCAAGCGTTTGGGACGATGATCCGTTCACATTGATGTTTGCATCGACTTTCGCTTTGCGCTGGTCAATCTGGTAGCCATTTACTTCACTTTTACCGCAATTTCTATGGACGCGTACCAAGCAGACATGTCGTCGATGTCTTGGTCGCTTAATGGTTTGGCTATCACAGCCATCACTTCATTCGGTCTTTTACCACTGCGAAAATTCTTCAGTTGCTCAACAAGATAAATTGCCGGCTGCCCCGCTAAATGTGGCGCGTTGGGCAGTTGGCTCAAACCTGTCGGGCCATGGCAGGTCGCACACATGCCCGCTTTGGTCTTGCCACTGTCTGCATTTTGTGCAGCTGCAGACAGTGGTACAGCCAATGGCGATAGACAACACACAAGCCACAGCACAAGACTGAACCCAGGAGAAGATTTGATCTTGATGCTGTGTTTCATGTGCTTTACTCCAATTTATTCCGCTTCGATTCCGCTTTACTCTGAATAGCTGATGCGATAAATCGCGCCGGCAAAGTCATCAGACACCAAAATGGAACCATCGGGCAAGTTGGCCACGTCGACGGGACGGCCGCTGTATTGGCGTGTTTCCGGGTTCAGCCAGCCATCTGCAAAGACTTCGGTTTTGTCAGCTGTACCATTTGCCTTCAAGCTGGTGAACATGATGCGCGCGCCAATCGGATTGGTGCGGTTCCATGAGCCATGTTGAGCCGAGAAGATGCCGCCTTGGTACTTGGCAGGGAACTTCTTGCCGGTGTAGAAAGCCATGCCCAAATCAGCAGCATGCGCGTCCGTGTACACCTCCGGGTTGGTCACATTAGAAGGCAGGGGGTCTTTGTCGTAGCCGTGCTCAGTGATACGGGTTTTGCCCTGGATCCATGGGTAGCCAAAGAATTGGCCCGCCTTGGTGATACGGTTGATCTCGCCCGCCGGAATATCGTCCCCCATGCCGTCGGTTTGGTTATCGGTAAACCACAGCGTGCCATCCTTGGGGTTAAAGTCATGGCCTACCGAGTTGCGAATGCCGGTGGCATACACCTCACGCTTGCTGCCGTCAAAGGCGTTCATGCGAACCATGCCGCCGATGCCCACCTTGTTGTAGATATCGATCTTGTCGCGCGGCTGCACGTTGTGCGGCTGTCCAAGCGACACATAAAGCATGTTGTCCGGCCCGACACGGCAAACCCGGGCACCGTGGTTGTAACTTTCTTCCTCGGGCGGAATCAGCTTGCCCTGTCCTACCACCTCGATGACCGCCACGTCTGGCGTTTCGTAGAAGAACTCCGCTCCCGGAAAGTTCAGCACACGGTTGTGCTCAACGACGATGAGGAATCCGTCCTTGGTCCAACAAACGCCGTTCGGATTCGTGAACTTGAGCGAGGGCGCGAATGATTTCACCTCGGTCGCCATCTCGCCGCTGTTGCGGTTGGTGACGGACCAGACCGTGTTCTTGCGCGTGCCGACGAACAGCATGTTGGTCGACGGCGCCACCGCCATGTGGCGCGCATCTGGCACGATGGCGTACAGCGAAATTTTGAAACCTGGCGGTAGTTTGACTTTCTTGAGGTTGTTTTTTATGGCTTCTGCATTCGGCCCGGTTTGCGCGATGACTGGAATATTCAAATCCGTTGTCGCCACCTTCATTTGCTTCAGTTTGTCTATATTTGATTGTGCGCTGGCCAGCCCCGCAACACCCAAAGTAACAGCGGCTAGCATGACGTTTCTTTTTAATTTTCTCACTGAAATCTCCTTGTAGTCAAAAAAACAAACATCGAAAACTAACCTGAACATTCAAGTTGCGATGCCAATTGACTTTAACCCTGGTTTTTTTGAACCGCGTCACGAATGAGACATTTATCACGCTTTTTTAGTCGCCTTGGCTTCTGATTAATCGTGTTTTCATGCTTAAATCTCAGAAAATAGGAGACTCCATGAACGCTGTAAAGTCACGCAAAAATAGTCGTTTTTTGCTCAATTCCACCATGGCATTAGCTGTGTCATCACTTTGTAGCACTTTGGTTTTCGCACAAACTCTGACTCCCGTCGTCGTCTCCGCTTCTCGCACAGAGCAACGCAGTTTTGATGTGCCCGCAGCTGTGGTTGCCATCGATGCAGACACGATTCAAAACGCCGGCCCGCAGGTCAATTTGTCTGAATCACTCAACCGTGTCCCCGGTTTGACGATTTTGAACCGGCAAAACTACGCGCAGGACTTGCAGGTGTCGATTCGCGGTTTTGGCGCCCGCTCAGCCTTTGGTATTCGCGGCATTCGACTGCTGGTGGACGGCATTCCGGCCACCACACCCGATGGCCAAGGCCAAGGGTCATCGATCAGCCTCACCTCGACCGAGCGCATTGAAGTGCTACGTGGCCCTTTGGCGCAGTTGTATGGCAACTCGGCAGGCGGCGTGATTCAAGCCTTCACACGTGACGCACCGGTACAGCCAGAAGTGGCTGCGCAGCTGTATGCAGGCTCTTACGGCATGCGTCGAACAGACTGGCAATACGCGGGCAAAATGGGCAACTACGGCTTGGTGGCCGACTACAACACCTTCCGCGCCGATGGCTTCAGAGCCAATAGCAAAACTGAACGCAAACAATTCAACGGCAAGCTGAGTTTCGATGCTGGTTACGCCACGAAAGTCAACGTCATTTTCAACCGTTTCGACATGCCTTTGGCGCTTGACCCGACGGGCTTGACCGCTGCGCAACTGGCGACCGATCCTTCTCAAGCGGGTACCAACGCCATCGCCCGAAATGCCCGCAAAATTGTGGTGCAAAACCAGCTGGGTACATCCATCAAACACAGCTTTGACGCCGACCACTCGCTCACCGCGCGCTTGTATTCCGGCACACGCGACAACACCCAATACCAAACCGGTCCAGCTGCGGCAACGGGTGCGTGGGTGGGGCTGGAGCGCAATTATTTCGGCACAGGGCTGCAATACAACGCGCTGTCTAAAATCGGCGCTACGCCAGTGACTTGGGTCGTCGGCTACGAATACGACCGCTCCAAAGAAACCCGCCAAGGCGGCGCGGCTGCGTTGGGTGAAAAAACCACCACCACGCGCAATGAAGACAACCAGGCCAGCAACAGCGATTTGTTTGTGCAAGCCACCGCTTTGGTGTCTGAGAAAATCTCTGTGGTGGGCGGCCTGCGCTACAGCTCGGTGAATTTCAAGAGCAGCGACAATTTCCTGAAAGACGGTGATGGCTCGGGCTCGACCAGCTACAAAGCCACCAGCCCCGTCTTGGGCGTGACCTACCATGCCAATGACAGCTTGAACCTGTACGCCAACTACGGCAAAGGCTTTGAGAGCCCGACTTTGGCCGAAGTGGCCTACAAAGGTGCGGCCACACCGGCCTTCAACACCAGCATCAACGCCTCAAAAAGCAAACATTACGAGATCGGTGCCAAGTGGCTGCCGAACGCCACGTCGCGCTTGGACATGACATTGTTCCAGATCGACTCTACCGACGAAATCGTGGTCGCCAGCAACACGGGTGGCAATTCCACCTTTAAAAACGCGCCTGGCACCAAACGCACAGGCTGGGAATTGTCTGGCAACACCTTGTTGATGCCAAATTTACGCGCTACTTTGGCGGCATCGCAAACCAATGCGCGGTTTTCACAGGCTTTTGTGACGGGTTCGAACAGCATTGATGCTGGCAACAAAATCCCCGGTATCCCGCAAAGTTTCGTCTTCTCGGAGTTGTTGTGGAGCAGCAAAACCATGAGCGACAATGCTGCAAGCCGCAATATCGCGTCAAAACTAGGTGCGCAAGCGGGCATTGAACTGACCCGTGCAGGCCGACTCTATGCCAACGACACAAACACCGCGACGGCGGATGGCTACACCACCTTGGCCCTGAAAGCCAACTACGGCTGGGCGATAGGCGCTGGCGTATTAACCGCCTCTGCGCGGTTGGATAACGCGACCGACAAACGCTACGTCGGTTCCGTCATCGTCAACCAAGCGGCATCCCAGTTTTACGAACCCGCACCGGGCAGGAACTGGACGGTTGGGTTGCGCTTTGTGCTGCCATTGTGACGCTTTTAAAAGTATATTCCCCTTCATTTTGAAGGGGTGGCGCGAAGCGACGGGGTAGTTGCAAGGCGGTACAAGCTACCCCGCCCGTTGGGCACCCCTTCATGCTGAAGGGGAATTAATGCAAAGTTCGTTCAAGCCGTCCCACCGACCGTCAAACCATCAATCCGCAAAGTGGGTTGTCCGACGCCGACCGGTACGCTCTGGCCTTCTTTGCCGCAGGTGCCGACGCCGCTGTCGAGCTTCACATCGTTGCCGATCATACTGACGTGCTTCAGACACTCCGGGCCGCTGCCGACCAACGTTGCGCCTTTGACGGGGTAGAGGATTTTGCCGTTTTCGACCCAGAAAGCTTCAGAAGCAGAAAACACGAACTTGCCCGAGGTGATGTCCACCTGACCCCCGCCAAAGTTGCTGGCGTACAGACCTTTTTTAATGCTGGCGATGATCTCTGCCGGCTCTTTGTCGCCGCCCAGCATGTAGGTGTTGGTCATGCGCGGCATCGGGACGCTGGCGTAGCTCTCGCGCCGGCCGTTGCCGGTGGGTTTGACGCCCATCAGGCGTGCGTTCATCGAATCCTGGATGTAGCCCTTCAAAATGCCGTCTTCGATCAACACATTGCGCTGGGTGGCGTTGCCTTCGTCGTCCACATTCAGCGAGCCACGGCGGTCGGGCAGGGTGCCGTCGTCCAGCACGGTGACGCCTTTGGCGGCGACGCGTTTGCCGATTTTGCCGCTGAAGGCGCTGGAGCCTTTGCGGTTGAAGTCGCCCTCCAGCCCGTGGCCAATCGCCTCGTGCAGCAAGATGCCGGGCCAGCCGGCGCCTAAAACGACTGTCATTTCGCCTGCAGGGGCGGGGCGCGATTCTAAATTGGTCAAAGCGGCGTTGACTGCGCTGGAAACGTAGTCTTCAATCAAGGCGTCGTCAAAATAGGCCATGCCCAAACGCCCGCCGCCGCCGCCCGAGCCAGTTTCGCGGCGAACTTGGCCTTTGACGGTTTGTTCCGCAATCACCGTCACGCTCAGCCGCACCAAAGGGCGCACATCGGCGGCCAACACACCATTGGCACGAGCGACCAAAACCACGTCATATTCACTCGCCAAGCCCGCCATGACCTGCTTGATGCGTGGGTCTTTGGCGCGGGCGAGTTTTTCCACTTTTTCCAGCAATTGCACCTTGGAGGCGCTGTCCAGCGTTGAAATTGGGTCCAAATCTGGATAAAGCGAGCGGCTCATTGCTACTTTTTTAGTAGCTACCTTGGCTGATTTATTGCCAGCTGCAGCCGAAATGGACCGCACGGTACGGGCGGCATCCAGCAAAGAGGCCATGGAAATGTCGTCTGAATACGCAAAAGCCGTTTTTTCGCCGCTCACGGCGCGTACGCCCACACCCTGGTCGATGCTGAAACTGCCGGTTTTGACGATGCCTTCTTCCAAGCTCCAGCCTTCTGAGCGGGTGTACTGGAAGTACAAATCGGCGTCGTCCACCTTGTGCGCCCGGATCTCGCTCAAGGCTTTCGCCAAATGCGACTCGGTCAGCCCGAAGGGTGTCAACAGCAGCTTTTTGGCGATGGCGATGCGCTGCTCGGTTGCCAGCACCTGCGGCGCGGGGCGTCTGGTTTGCAGCAGCGTTTGCTCGGCGCTGAGGCTGCCGCCAGCGGCGGGCGACAGGTTGGCGATGGGTGAGGAATTTAGAGAAAAGGTACTAGCAATCATGTCTCCATTGTAGGCATGGGGCAAAATATCCGCATGATTGCCCGAATACAACAACATATCGTACTGCTATTGCTGGCGGGCTTGGCCATCTGGATGTGGGCCGTTTGGCCGGTCTACCGCCTCATTTTAGGTGCTTTTTTGGCTGTAGCCAGCGTATATATTGCCTATATTGCTATATTATTTATAGTAATTCACCATTTGAACCGAAACGACCCGCAGCCCCGCGCGACGCTGGGGGCATTGCTGCTAGCCTGCCTGCGCGAAGCCACGACCGCTCCCCGCGTCTTTTTATGGCGACAACCGTTTCGCACACAATCCATTCCTGACTTTTTGCCGCCCTCACATCAACCCGGCGTGGTGTTTATTCACGGGTTTTTCTGCAACCGTGCGATTTGGGCACCCTGGATGGTGCAATTGCGGTCCGACAACCGTGCTTTTGTTGCCGTCACGCTGGAACCCGCTTTCGGCTCGATTGACGCTTACGCCCCACTGTTGGAAGCCGCCGTAGCCCAAGTCACCCAGGCCACCGGCCTGCCGCCGACCCTGATCTGCCACAGCATGGGCGGCCTGGCGGCGCGGGCCTGGCTGCGGACCAAACCGGCGAACGACGCTCGCATCCAACGCATCATCACCATCGGCACGCCGCACTTTGGCACAGCTTTGTCTACTGAAAAGGCGCTGCTGCCCTTCACCAACACCCATCAAATGCAGCGCTTGGGTGCCTGGACACGGCAATTGGCGATCGACGAGCCAGCGTCGCGCTACACCAAATTCACCTGTTGGTACAGCAACTGCGACAACATCGTAGCGCCCACGTCCACCGCCATGCTGCCCGGTGCGGACAACCGGCTGGTGAGCGCGCAAGGCCACATCAGCATGGCGTTTGATGCAAAAGTGATGCTGGCTTCGCTGGAACTGTTAGGTGTATAAGAAGTCGTTCGTCTAAAGACCGAGGCTAAGCTAGTGATAGCCCTGTTGACGCAGGGCATGTTGCGGGTTATAGTGAACATTACCGACCGGTCGGTAACTTATACTTACAGCCCATGACAACACTTTCGCCACAACAATTAGCCGACACAGTCAGCAAAGCCATGCTCGCCCAAGACCGCGTGGCACAAGATTTAGATATCCGTCTGTTGTCTGTGGGCGCAGGTTCGGCCACCATGACGATGACCGTGCAAGAGCGCATGCTGAACGGTTTTGCGATTTGCCACGGCGGCTACATCACAATTTTGGCGGACACCGCTTTTGCCTACGCCTGCAACTCGTACAACGATGTGGCTGTGGCCTCCTCGCTGGGCATCGAGTTCATCGCAGCAGTTCAGGGCGGCGATGTGCTCACGGCGCGCGCCAGCGAAATCAGCCTGGCGGGGCGCACGGGTTTGTACGACATCGACATCAGCAACCAGGATGGCAAGCGCGTCGCCGTGATGCGCGGGCGCTCGTACCGGCTCAAAGGCAAAACCATGCTTCCTCTGTAAAACAGCTTGCAAAACCGCTTAAACGTCATCAGGAACACCCCACATGCCTGTCAAATTCCCCGCCCCCAACGATTTGGAACCGATAGAACGCGCCAGTCAGGACGAGCTGCAGGCGCTGCAACTGGCACGTTTGAAACAAACCCTGCAACACGCCTACGACAAAGTCCCGCATTACAAACAAAGTTTTGATGCCGCCGGTGTTCACCCCGGCGACCTGAAAACGCTGGCCGATTTGGCCAAATTTCCCTTCACCACCAAAAAAGACCTGCGCGACAACTACCCCTTTGGCATGTTTGCCGTTCCGCGCGAGCAGGTGGCGCGCATCCATGCCTCGTCGGGCACCACCGGCAAACCAACGGTGGTGGGTTACACCTTGAAGGACATCGACACCTGGGCGAATCTGGTCGCCCGCTCGATTCGCGCTGCCGGCGCGCGCGCGGGTGATTTGGTACACGTGGCCTATGGCTACGGCTTGTTTACCGGCGGTTTGGGTGCGCATTACGGCGTGGAGCGGGCGGGTTGTACCGTCATCCCCATGTCGGGCGGGCAGACGGAGAAGCAGGTGCAGCTGATCACCGATTTCCAGCCCAGCATCATCATGTGCACGCCCAGCTACATGCAGGTGGTGATTGAGGAGTTTGAACGCCAAGGCCTGGACGCCAAAGCCTCCAGCCTGAAACTCGGCATTTTTGGTGCCGAACCGTGGACGGAGGCGATGCGCCACGAGATTGAAACCAATGCGGGCATCGACGCGGTGGATATCTACGGTTTGTCTGAAGTGATGGGGCCGGGCGTCGCCAGCGAGTGCATTGAAAGCAAAGATGGCCCCGTGATCTGGGAAGACCATTTTTACCCCGAAATCATCGACCCCGAAACGGGCGAACTGCTGCCCGATGGTGAGGAGGGCGAACTGGTCTTCACCTCGCTGACCAAAGAAGCGCTGCCCATCATCCGCTACCGCACCCGTGATTTGACGCGCCTGCTGCCGCCCACCTCGCGCAGCATGCGCCGCATGGGCAAGATTGTGGGGCGCAGCGACGACATGCTGATCATCCGCGGGGTCAACGTCTTCCCGACGCAGATTGAAGAGATCGTGCTGCAGCATGGTCAGCTGTCGGGGCAGTACCAGCTGGTCATCAGCCGCGACGGGCACCTGGACGCTGTGCAGGTGCGCTGCGAGCTGCTGCCCACGGCAACCCTCAGCGCGCAGGAGGCGCATGCGTGGTTGACGGAGCGCATCAAAACGCGCGTGGGCATCAGCACCCAGGTCAGCGTGGAAGCGCCCAACAGCATTGAGCGCACGCTGGTGGGCAAAGCACGGCGCGTGGTTGATCTGCGCAAAAAGCAAGCTATTTGAAAATCATTTGGAGAGCGTATGTATACCCAATCTATGGACACCCTGAGTGCAGAAGACAAAGCCATCGAAGCCGCGTCAAAAGTCAAATTACGCAGTGCAGACGAGCTGCAATCGCAAGAACGC
>JAYVJL010000085.1:0-10200 GCA_043769295.1 Polaromonas sp.
GCGCGGCATGAAGCGCGCATCGACCTACAGCGCCGCTCGTGGTGCGCAACTCGCGTACGTTCAAGCCGTCGGCGTGGAAGTCGCCATCCACAATGTCCAAGTGAATGCAATCGCGCAGAATTTCGTCGACAACCCGACTTATTTCCCCGCTGAGGTGCAGGCCAATCCGCGCTTTCAGGAACGCTTGAAACGAGAGGTTCCCCTGGGGCGCCTCGTCGCAGCGAAGGAAGATGCCGAATTCGCAGCCTATCTCTGCAGCGAGCCGGCCGGTTGTTTTGTCGGCCAAGTCTTCCCAGTGTGCGGTGGCTGGGTGCCTCGGTAGTGGAAGCAACGCCCAAGCCTTCCTTCGAGCGGACCTGTTTACGGCAGGCCGTTCAAGTCAAACGTTAGCCGGCATCAACACGAAAAGAGCCACATTGTGATCGAACATACCCTCGATACAGCGCACTCCATCCTGTATGTGCGACCAAAGTCTTCGCTCGAGCAAAGCGACTTCGTAGATATTGTTAGGACAATCGACCCTTACATTACCGAGACTGGAGGTCTCACAGGTCTTATCATCGATGTCTACACGTTTCCTGGATGGGAAAGTCTTGGCGCAGTGACCCGTGCCGCCTAACCAGATACATGGGTAGCCATATGAAAACAACCATTGAACTGTCAGATGCGCTGTTTCACTCTGCTAAAGAACTTGCCAGCAAAAGCCAAACCACCATGCGCGCCTTGGTGGAACAGCACTTACGCCGTGTGTTGAACGATGCACAAGCCGAAGCAAAACCAGCCTTCAAACTCAAAGATGTTAGCGTTCGCGATGGGGAGAACCTGAAAACCGCAAATCCGCTGGTCTAAAACCCGTTTTTAAAACTTGATCCCAGCCGGGTTGTTGCCTGTATCCACAGGCATGGGCCGCCCTGTCACAGCAGGTGGTTTGTCAACAACCGTTGGTTTTTCAACCACTTTTTTCACGGTCAAGGACGTAGCTGCCGGGTTGTTGTAGTTGCGTGGCAGCGTGGATGTTTTGGGGTAACCCGCCGCGTCCAGGTACTTGGTCCATTCGCCTTCTTCGTAGCCTTTGATCTGCTGGGTCGCAATGGTCAGCATGGGCAGGGTGTTGTCGCTGTTGAGCCGTTTGTAGGCATCAATATCTTCATTGCTGGCAATGCTGCGCTCGGTAAAGGGCACGCCGCGCTGTGTAAGCAAGATACGGCCATTGATACAGGGCGCGCAGTCGGCGTTGGTGTACAGCGTGACGGGGTAGCGGGTCACGACCTGTTGCAAGCTGTAAGGCAGGCTTGGGTTGCTGCCACTGCCACCTGTGCCATCACCCACGATTTTGTCACCCGAGGATGCTGAAGGTGGTACTTCTGAGTAGGTGACACGGCCTTGCTTGTCAACGCTTTTGTACACCTGCTGGGCGTGTAAACCACTCATAGCCGGCAAAATAATTGCCTGTATTGCTACAAAATTAATAGCTAATCGCAGAAGTTTTTGCATGAGATGTGTGGTCTTTGAGGTAAAAGCAGCAGGAAAATCCTGATTTTAAATCAGGCCATGCCCTGATGCCTGAGTAAAGCGTCAAGTGTGGGTTCACGACCACGGAATGCCTTGAAAGAGTCCATCGCAGGGCGGCTGCCACCGCTTTCCAATATCGCCTGGCGGTATTTCAAACCGGTTTGAGTACCTTCGACATCACCCGTCAAACGCGCTTCCTCAAAGGCGGCATAGGCATCGGCACTCAACACTTCTGCCCATTTGTAGCTGTAGTAACCAGCGGCGTAGCCCCCTGCAAAGATGTGACTGAAGGTGTGTGCCGTGCGGTTGTAAGCAGGTGGCTGGATCAAGGCGATTTCTTGACGTACTTGGGCGAGTTGGGCCATGAAATCGGGCTTGTCTTCCGTGTGGAGCAGCATATCGAACAGCGAAAACTCGATCTGACGCAAGGTCTGCAGGCCGCTCTGGAAGTTTTTGGCAGCCGTCATCTTGTCAAACAGCGCACGGGGCAAGGGCTCGCCGGTATCGACATGGGCGGTCATGTGCTTCAACACATCCCATTCCCAACAGAAGTTTTCCATAAACTGGCTCGGCAGCTCGACCGCGTCCCACTCGACGCCGCTGATGCCGGAGACATCACGCTCGTTGACTGTTGTGAGCATGTGTTGCAAGCCGTGGCCGCATTCGTGGAAGAGGGTGGTGACGTCGTCGTGGGTCAGCAACGCCGGTTTTCCGTTCACGCCATCGGCAAAGTTGCAAACCAGATGCGCGACGGGTGTTTGCAGCGCGCCGGTGTCCGGGCGCAGCCAGCGGGCGCGGACATCGTCCATCCATGCGCCACCGCGTTTGCCGGTGCGGGCACTTGGGTCTAAATAGAATTGACCAATGAGCTTTGTACCCCCACGCTCGTCCACTGCGTCTGCTTCGCTGCCCCCCAAGGGGACTGTGCTTGCTTGAGGCGGCTCGGCACTGCGCACGACATTGCGTTCTATCCGGTAAAACTTGACGTTTTCGTTCCACACGGGTGCCTTGTCTTCACGGATGGCCACGTCAAACAGGGTTTCAACGATTTTGAACAAACCGGCCAGCACTTTGGGTGCTGTGAAGTACTGTTTGACTTCTTGTTCGCTGAAGGAATAGCGCGCTTCCTTGAGTTTTTCACCGATGTAAGGCCAATCCCAAGGCTGTGGGTTGAGCAAATTCAGGTGTTCTGCTGCAAAGGCGCGCATATCGGCCAGGTCTTTTTCGGCAAACAGGCGGGCGCGACTGCCCAAATCGCGCAGGAAAGTAATCACTTCCGTCGGTGATTTGGCCATTTTGGTGGCCACCGACACTTCTGCATAGTTTTTGTAGCCCAAGAGCAGCGCTTCCTCATGCCGCAATGCCAAAATTTCGGCAATGACAGCTGAGTTGTCGAACTTGTGCGCTTCTTCGGGTGTCGGAAAAGTCGCTTGATCAGATGAACGCGTGGTGTAGGCGCAGTACAGCACTTCGCGCAGGGCGCTGCGGGTGGCAAATTGCATAACCGGCAGGTAGCTCGGCATTTTCAAGGTGAGCTTGTATTGGCCGGCTTTGCCATCGGCTTCGGCCAGGGCTTGCGCAGTATGCAACACATCGTCGGGCACACCGTCCAGTTCGTCTTTACTCGCGTAGTAGGCAAAGGCTTCGGTCGCATCCAGGGCGTTTTCGCTGAATTTTTGGCTCAATTCGGCTTGGCGGGCTTGAATCGCAGCGAAGCGTTCTTTCGCCGCACCGGTCAGCTCCGCACCGCTCAAGACAAAATTGCGCACGGCATTCTTATGGGCTTGCAATTGCTCTTGGTTAAGGGTCGCCACGTCAATCGCTTTGTACTTGGCGTAAAGCTGTTCATTAGCGCCCAAAGCGGTGTAAAACTCGGTGACGGTGGGCAGCGCTTGGTTGTATGCAGCGCGGAACTCGGGTGAATCGGCCACAGCATTCAAATGGTTGACGGCACCCCACGCGCGACCCAGCTTTTCAGTTGCAACGTCAAGCACTTTGGCGATGCCCTGCCAGCACGCGGGGAAGTCAGCAGCAGTGACTTTATCGAGTGCTGTCTGGGCCTCAGCCAGCAAAGTAGTCATCGCTGGTGCGACATCCGCAGCTTTGATTCTGTCAAAAGGTATTAAATCGGTCGCCGCGTTGGCGCTTTGGAGCAGTGGATTGGTCATATAGGGGATATGTGGGCAATCAAAGAGGAATCAAGACGGCGTGCGTTCGGCAGAATTCAAGGTGTTGACCAGCAACATGGTGATGGTCATGGGGCCGACGCCGCCGGGGACGGGGGTGATGTGGCTGGCAACCTGGCTGATACCCGCAAAATCGACGTCACCGCACAATTTTCCTTCATCATTGCGGTTCATACCGACATCAATCACCACCGCTCCGGGTTTGACCATGTCTGCTGTCAGCACGTTGCGACGGCCGACGGCGGCAACGACCACATCAGCCTGCAGGGTGTGGAATTTGATGTTCTCGGTGGCGCTGTGGCAGATGGTGACGGTGGCATGTGCCGCCAAGAGCATCAAAGCCATGGGTTTGCCGACCGTGTTGCTGCGGCCAATGACCACGGCATGTTTGCCACGCAGGTTGATTCCCGTGCTCTCTATAAGCTTCATGCAGCCATAGGGCGTGCAAGGGTTGAAGCCGGGCGCGCCGGTCATCAGCTCGCCCGCGCTCAGGGTTGAATAGCCATCCACGTCTTTGCTGGCGGCGATAGCTTCAATCACGGCGTGCGGGTCGATGTGCTTGGGCAATGGCATTTGCACCAGGATGCCGTGGATGGAGGTGTCGGCGTTGAGCGCGGCAATCCGGGTCAACAAGTCGGCCTGGCTCAAGGTTGCTTCGTATTTTTCAAAAACCGAGTGCAAACCACTGTCTTCACAGGCTTTGACCTTGTTGCGCACATAGACTTGGCTGGCGGGGTCTTCACCCACCAAAATCACCGCCAAACCCGGCGTGATGCCACGGGCTTTGAGGGCAAGAGTGCGTTGTGCGATCTCGGCACGGAGTTGTTTGGAGAGGGCGATGCCGTCGATGATCTGAGCTGTCATGTGAGAAAGTGCCGCAAAACGGTCAAAAAGTTAAAAATTGGCTGGATTACAAGTTCAGAAGTAAAAAATGCCCGAAAATGCCATGTAGCCGGCACAAAACGGACATTGTTTGCTATTTAAAATATAGCAAAATGTGGAGTTTCGGATTCCGCTTGTTCTGCTTATGCCGCTTTCGGTGCGTTTTTGCCCAAGGCGATTTTCAACAGGTCAGCCACGGTGTTTGCACCCAGCTTCTCCATGATGTTGGCACGGTGCGCTTCCACGGTTTTGATGCTGATGGCCAGATCGTCGGCGATCTGTTTGTTCAGACGGCCTGCCACAATGCGTTCAAGCACCTGCGTTTCGCGACTGGTGAGCTTGCCTAACAGCGCGTCGCGGCTGGCAGATTGTTGGTGTTCTGCAAAGGTGGTCTTCGCCATCTCCAGCATGCGTTCAACCAGGCTCACCAAGGCCTCTTCCTTAAATGGCTTCTGGATAAAGTCCATCGCGCCTTTTTTCATGGTGTCAACGGCCATGGGCACGTCGCCGTGGCCGGTAATGAAAACAATCGGCAGGGGTGATTGACGCTCAATCAGGCGGTTTTGCAGGTCCAAGCCGGTCATGCCACCCATACGGATATCGACGATCAGACACGCGACTTCACGCGCGTCATAGCGGCTGAGAAACGATTCGGCGGAATCAAAACATCGCACGCGGTAGTCTTTGCCCTCAAGCAGCCATTGCAGGGAGTCGCGCACCGCTTCGTCGTCATCTACGACGTACACGGTGCCTTTTTTGGGAATCAAACTCATGCAAATGCTCCAGCTGGTTGGTTACTTCGTGGGGTCGGCGGTTGGCACAGGTGCCGACATGGCCGGTTCAGATTCGCTTTGCAGCGGTATCCAAAAGGCAAAGCGGCAGCCAACCACATCTTCGCCATTGTAAATGTTCTCTGCGGCGATTCGCCCCATGTGCGACTCGACGATGGAACGGCACAAACTCAGGCCCATGCCCATGCCCTCTGCCTTGGTGGAAAAGAAGGATTCATACAAGCGCGCCATCACCTCGGGCTGCAGTCCCAGGCCGGTGTCGATCACCGCAAATTCAAGCACATGCCGGCCTTCCACCTTCTTGGGTGTGACCCGCAATTCCACACTGCGGTTGGCCGATTTCCGTTGCGCGGCATCAACGGATTCTGCTGCATTTTTAAGCAGATTGATCAGCACTTGTTCGATCAAAATCGGGTCGACCAGCAACTCAGGCAGGCGCGCGGCCACATACATCCGCAGGTGGACGTTGCGACGGCGCATCTCGATATCCGCCAACTCGCGGGCGGCTTCGACCATCGCGGGGACGTTGGACAAAGAGCGGTTGGGTGCGCTGCGTTTCACAAAAGATCGAATCCGCTGGATGATCTGGCCTGCGCGATGGGCTTGTTTGGCGGTTTTTTCCAGTGTACTGAGCAAATCTTGTTCCGAGATTTGTTGACCTTTGATGCGCGACACCATGCCGTTGCAGTAGTTGTTGATCGCCGTCAAGGGTTGGTTCAGCTCATGCGCGACGCTGGACGCCATCTCACCCATAGTGATGAGGCGGCTGGCACTTTGTGCACGCTCGGCTTGTAGCGCAGCCTGGGTTTCGGCGTCGCGCCTGGGGGTGATGTCGGTGGCGATCACCATTTGCGCCAAGCGGCCATCCACCCAGGTCAGGTAGCGCGAACGCACTTCCAGCCACTTGGACAATTCGGGTACAAAAATCTCAAAATTCTTGGCAAAAGACGAGCTAAGCTGGTCCAAGGGCAGGCCTGCCATGCTGTCGACATCATCGTCAACCACTTCGATGGGTTCGCGCTGAGGAACGCCGGCTTGTTCAATCAGGCGCAAATGGCCGATGGTGTCTGCGCCAAACCACAAGCGGTACATTTTGTTGGCAAACAAGAGGTCAAATCGCCCTAGCGGCGCAACTGAGACGGAGGCATCCATGCTCTCCAGCACGGTGATGAAGCGGTCTTGCGATTCGGTCAATTGCTGACGAATGCGGTTGGGCTCGGTGATGTCGGTGGTTGAGGTCATCAGCCCTGTTTGCTGCCCTTTGGAGTCAATCAAGGGCGACACGTACATGCGGGCGTCAAACAAGCTGCCATTTTTGCGTTTGACCCGCAACTGGAAGCCGCTGAGCGGCGTGCGACCACTGAGTTCATCGGCGAGTTGTCTGGTCAAGATTTCTTTGTCCTGCTCTGGCCAATAGACAAACGGAGCGGTACTACCCACCAATTCATCCTCAGACCAGCCTGTCATTTGACAAAACGCGGGGTTGACGTAGGTGATCTTGCCCTGCATGTCCAACGCACGCATGCCGGTGAGCATGGAGTTTTCCATGGCGCGGCGAAAATTGGTTTCACGCACCAGGGCTTGCTGCGCCGACATGCGTTTGCGGGTATGCCGCCAGGTGGCGATCAGCATCCATACAGTGAGGGTACTCAACGCGACCACCAGCCAGAATAAACCGCTGCCGATCAAACTCAAAGAGGTGCGATAGCCCTGCACACGCAAAATCAAGTCGTTGCCCACAGGCGACACCGGAATTTGGTATTCGTTGGGTTGCGCCGACCATGGCAACAGCCTGGTCCTGGGGTTGCGTGGCATGATGGCAGTACCAGCCATTACCCTGTTTTTCCCGTCGATCAGCGTCACGGCATATTTGGATGCGATTTCTGGCGGGATGCCATAACGCAGCAGACCTTCAACTGAATATTCGCCCATGATGACGCCAGAAAATTTGCCTTTGTCGCTGAGCGGCAAATGCAATTGCAAGATGGGTGGCGAGCCCCCTGTGGTGATTGGCTGCGAGTACACCGGCTGGGACAAATCGCGTGCCAAGGCGAAGGTACCTTCTGTTTCACCTGACTTAAGGATGTCGCCGACTCCACGCAGCTGTTGGTTGGCTGCGCTGGAAGATGCATAAGCCGCTTTGACTTTTTGCTTGGCGTCCACCCAGGTAACAGCGTGTAGTTCGGGGTGGTTGGCAATCAGGGTTTCAGCCTGCGACGTGAAGTCTTCCGCATCTACTTCTTTACTGGACACGTCACGCGCAATACGCATGAGCTGCTCCTGGCGCTCCAACAGGCGCAAGCGCAGACGCTGCTGCGCATATTCAACGTCGCGTTTGACCGCCTCTTGCTCCCGCTCAATCTCTTCCAGCCGCAGGTAGGCGAAGGACGCAATGATCACCGTCAAAAACAAGAGCACGGTGACGATGGGACCGATCATGGCAAACCGGTCCTGACGATGCGGCGATTGCTTGCGCCACCAGGCCCGAAATTGGGTCGGCAGGCTTACAACCTTCATTTGCGGGGAATCGCTGCTAAATACATTCATAGGTCGAGTGTAGATGAGGGTCGACCCTCAGTGTCTAGCGCGGGGATTTACAGTGAAAAACGATATTAAAATATCACAATACAAAATTAACATTCATAATTTGATATTTTAAATAATTTGTGCCAAAATAGAGGGCGTGACCTAATTTGCGTTTAAATTAGATGTAAGTTACATGTCAACAAAATAAAAATCGTGTCTTTCATACAACGTGACCGCATCAAAACAGGAGACAAACCATGTCAGCAGTTCCAACCAATTTACAGGGCCTGATCCCACAAGACGCCGACAGCCAAGAAACCCGAGAATGGATGGACGCTTTGTCCGCCGTTATCGCATCAGAAGGTCCAGAGCGGGCGCATTTTTTGCTGGAACAACTGCTGGAACATGCGCGCCAAAGCAGCATTGACATGCCGTTTTCAGCGACAACCGCCTACGTCAACACCATTGAACCAGATCAAGAAGTACGCGCGCCAGGCAATTTGGCCATGGAAGAGCGTCTGCGTGCCTACATGCGCTGGAATGCGATGGCTATGGTCGTCAAGGCCAACCGCCATTACCCTGCAGATGGTGGCGATTTAGGCGGCCATATTGGCTCTTTTGCCTCTTTGGCGAGCTTGTTTGGCGCAGGTTTTAACCATTTTTGGCATGCTGAGTCTGCTGAACCTGGAAAAGAGCACGGTGGTGATTGCCTCTACATCCAAGGCCACGTGTCCCCAGGCGTTTATGCGCGAGCTTATTTAGAAGGTCGTTTGACAGAAGAGCAGTTGCTGAATTTCCGTCAAGAGGTCGATGGCAAGGGCTTGTCTAGCTATCCGCATCCTAAATTGATGCCAGAGTTTTGGCAGTTTCCCACCGTATCCATGGGTCTTGGCCCCTTGATGGCGATTTACCAAGCCCGTTTCTTGAAATACCTGCACGCACGCGGCATTGCGAAGACTGAAAACCGCAAGGTTTGGGTCTTCTGCGGCGACGGAGAGATGGATGAGGTCGAATCTTTAGGCGCAATCGGCCTGGCTGCCCGCGAGGGCTTGGACAACCTGATTTTCGTCATCAACTGCAATTTGCAGCGCTTGGATGGCCCCGTGCGCGGTAACGGCAAAATTGTGCAAGAACTTGAAGGTGAATTTCGTGGCGCTGGCTGGAACGTGATCAAGCTTCTGTGGGGCAGTGGTTGGGACCCGCTCTTGGCGCGCGACAAAGACGGCGCACTGCGTAAATTGATGATGGACACCTTGGACGGCGACTACCAGGCCATGAAAGCCAATGACGGTGCCTACGTCCGTAAACACTTCTTTGGTCGCGACCCCCGCACCTTGGAGATGGTGGCGCACATGAGCGACGAAGAGATTTTTGACTTGCGTCGCGGTGGACATGACTCAAAAAAGGTTTACGCGGCCTACCACAAGGCGGTCAACCACACAGGTCAGCCTACCGTGCTGTTGATCAAAACCGTCAAAGGTTTTGGCATGGGCAAATCGGGCGAAGGCAAAAACAACGTCCACCAAACCAAAAAACTGACCGACGAAGACATCAAAGCCTTCCGCGACCGTTTCAATATCCCTATTCCAGACAGCCAGTTGGCAGATCTGCCGTTCTACAAACCGGCTGACGACACGCCAGAAATGCAATACCTGCACGAGCGCCGCAAGGCCTTGGGTGGCTACCTGCCGCATCGCCGTACCAAAGCGGACGAGCAGTTCACCGTGCCAGCATTAGAAACCTTCAAATCCGTGATCGAGCCCACCGCTGAAGGTCGTGAAATTTCGACAACCCAGGCTTATGTGCGCTTTTTGACAACACTGCTGCGTGACCAGGCTTTAGGCCCACGCGTGGTGCCTATTTTGGTGGACGAAGCGCGTACCTTTGGTATGGAAGGCTTGTTCCGCCAGATCGGTATTTACAACCCAGCGGGTCAAAACTACACGCCGGTCGACAAAGACCAGGTCATGTATTACCGCGAAGCGAAAGACGGTCAAATTCTGCAAGAAGGTATCAACGAAGCGGGCGGTATGTCCAGCTGGATTGCGGCTGCAACGTCTTATTCGACGAACAACCGCATCATGATTCCGTTTTACGTCTATTACTCGATGTTCGGTTTCCAGCGCATTGGCGATTTGGCTTGGGCAGCGGGCGACATGCAAGCGCGTGGCTTCTTGCTGGGCGGTACATCTGGCCGTACTACCCTGAACGGCGAAGGTTTGCAGCACGAAGACGGCCACAGCCACATCATGGCGGGCACGATTCCGAACTGCATCAGCTATGACCCAACCTTTGCACACGAA
>JAYVJL010000086.1:0-3818 GCA_043769295.1 Polaromonas sp.
TCGCTCCCGTTGCGTCAATCCGTTTTTGGGTGCGCGGATGCGTTGAGACGATCACTGGTAGGCCATGATCTTCCGCCACGGCATTGAGCACCGCCACCAGCTTGGTGAATGACTGGGAAGACTCGATATTTTCTTCACGGTGGGCGCTGACGACAAAGTATCCGCCAGCTTGCAAGCCCTGACGTACGAGCACATCAGAAGCCTCGATGCACGGCCTGTAATGCGTCAAAACTTCAAACATGGGACTACCTGTTTTGATGACGAGGTCAGGCGGCAGTCCTTCACGCAATAAATAGTCGCGTGCGATGGTGCTGTAGGTCAGGTTCACATCAGCGGTGTGGTCCACGATGCGCCGGTTGGTTTCTTCTGGCACACGTTGGTCAAAACAACGGTTGCCTGCTTCCATGTGGAAAATAGGGATTTTTCGTCGCTTGGCAGGAATCACACTCAGGCAACTGTTGGTGTCGCCCAATACCAGCATGGCTTCGGGCTTAACCTCGGCCAGCACGGCGTCAACCGCAATGATGAGGTTGCCAATGGTATGCGCCGCACCACTGCTGCCTTCCGCACTGTTTAAAAAGTGGTCTGGCTTGCGTACGCCCAAATCGTCAAAGAAAACCTGGTTCAATTCAAAATCGTAATTTTGCCCGGTATGCACCAAGATATGCTCACAATGCTGGTCTAACTGCGCCAGTACACGCGAGAGTCGAATAATTTCTGGTCGCGTACCGACCACCGTCATTACTTTTAGTTTTTTCATGGTTTAACTCTTATAGCTTCACAGCTTGCGTGATGGTGTCTGGCTTTTGTCGATCAAAAATTTCATTCGCCCAAAGCATGACCACCATTTCGTCGTCGCCCACATTGGTGATGTCATGCGTCCAACCGGGCACAGTTTCAACAACACGAGGCACATCGCCGTGGGTAAGCACTTCAAAGGTTTCGTTGGTCACCACATGCCGGAATCCAAAACGCGCCGAACCCTTGATCACCAAAAACTTCTCGGTCTTCGAGTGGTGGTAATGCCCACCCCGCGTGATACCGGGGTGCGCGGTGAAGAAAGAAAACTGCCCGCTATCCACAGTTTTCAACATCTCCACAAACACGCCGCGCTCGTCGCCATAGCGCGGCAGATCGTAGGCAAATTTGGCGGGCGGCAAATAACTGACGTAGGTGGCGTACAAGGCTCGCACCAAGCCGGTGCCTACCCGCTCAGACACCAACGAAGTACGGCAATTTTTGAAAGCCTCAATCTGCGCGGCCAATTCGCCCAGCTTAATGCCATAAACCGGTGTCACTGTTTTCCGTTGCAAACCTGGTGCCGAATCGGCTAGCGCCTGCACAAAAGCATCTACCACGTCATCGATATAGACCAGCTTCAACGGCGTTGCCAGGTCGTTGATTTGAATCGGCAAATCGTTGGCGATGTTATGGCAAAAGGTAGCTACCGCCGAGTTGTAATTGGGCTTGCACCACTTGCCAAACACATTGGGCAAGCGGTAGATCGCGGCTGGGCTGCCGGTTAGTGCGCAGAGTTGCTCCACAGCTTGCTCCGCAGCGCGCTTGCTCTGGCCGTATGGATTGGCCAGATCGGCTTGGGTTGATGACGCCATAATCAGCGGAATATGCCGCCCGGTTGCTTTGATGGCAGCACACAGCGACGTGGTTAGATCGGCATTCCCTGTCGTGAATTCGCTCACATCCTTGGGCCGATTGATACCCGCAAGGTGCACCACGGCATCCGCCGTATCCACCTTGGCTAGCAAGGACTGCAGCGGGTCTTCGCTGTCGAAAAAATGCACCTCAAAGTCGGGCAGCTCACCCAGACGCACCCTCAAATTTTTCCCGACAAAGCCCTTCGAACCTGTGATGAGTACACGCATATATAAATCCTGTGATCAATCCTGTAATCAATCTTGTGCTGCAGCATGCTCGCCACGCGCAATACGCTGCATGAAGTCGAGCTTCAGCAACAGCGCTTTCATACCCGCCACATCAAGCCGTGTGGTGTTGTGCGAGTTATAGTCTTCGCCATGCGTGCTTTGGGTGATGCGCTGCTCCCCCTGCTCTACAAATTTGGCATAATTCAGGTCGCGTGTGTCTGGCGGCACCCGGAAATAATCACCCATGTCTTCCGCACAAGCCATTTCTTCACGTCCGAGCAGCGCTTCAAACAGCTTCTCGCCATGGCGTGTGCCAATCTCGCGCACCTCATGGTCAGGCTTGCCCATCAGCTGCAACAAGGCCTGCGTGAGCACACTTACTGTGGCTGCAGGTGCTTTTTGCACAAAAATATCGCCATTGTTGCCATGCTCAAAAGCGTACAACACCAGCTCGACGGCGTCGTCCAGCGTCATCATGAAACGGGTCATGGATGGATCGGTGACCGTGATGGGCTTGCCGGCTAGCACCTGATCCACAAACAGCGGAATCACCGAACCACGGGAAGCCATCACGTTGCCGTAGCGCGTGCCGCAAATAACCGTGCTGGTACCTTCAAGGTTGCGGCTGGCGGCCACCATCACCTTTTCCATCATGGCTTTGCTGATACCCATGGCATTGATCGGATATACAGCCTTGTCCGTACTAAGACAAACCACCCGCTTGACCCTGGCGGCAACCGCAGCTTCCAACACGTTTTCTGTGCCCATTACATTGGTGCGCACGGCCTCCATGGGGTGAAACTCGCACGAAGGAACCTGCTTCAATGCAGCAGCGTGGAACACGTAATCAACACCCCGCATGGCAGAGGCCAAGCTGCGAGAATCTCTTACATCGCCAATATAAAACTTTAGTTTATTGTTGTTATACCGCTTGCGCATGTCGTCTTGTTTTTTTTCATCACGACTAAAAATGCGGATTTCCGAAATATCAGAACCAAGAAAACGACGCAAAACAGCGTTACCAAACGAACCTGTGCCCCCGGTAATTAAAAGAACTTTTTTTTCAAACATCAAACCACTCCACAAAAAGCTTCAGATCGCATTTGAATGGAATAATTTTCAAGATTATTTTTCAAAAACTCTGTATTGATTTTGTAACTCAGAAATTGGGTATAAAAATCGCGTACCGCAACAATATCAGAATTATCAATCACAGCCAGATCAACAATCAAACCATTTTCACCGATCACGTCGCGCAAGCCACCTTTGTTCGAATGCACAACAATCATTCCTGAAAAAAATGCTTCTGCAGCTGCCACACCAAATCCCTCATGTTCAGACAATTGAATGTAAACACAGCCTTCAGATAAACGCTTATTTTTTTCGTCTTCAGAGATGGCACCCAATATGTGCACGTGGTCAGTCAAACCCAATTCATGGATTAGTTTCTCTAGAAATACGCGACCAGGGCCATCCGTTCCAGCAATGTCCAGACTCGCATCGACATTGAGTGTCCTGAGCATTGAAATTAAACGAACCGCGCGATCAACACCTTTGCGCCTAACATTGCCTTCGCTTCCCATCCAGCACATAGTAAATGCAGAAAACTGAACCGATCGATCATTTTCAGCCAGCCGAGCCAACGCTGATGGAATCACAACATGATTGTCAAAATATAGTTTTTTTTCAAGAAATTTAAATCCAAAACATAGTTTTTTAATATTTACCAAATCATCAGTACAAGACAATGAGATCCGGTGCGCTAACAATAAACAAATAAACGCCAAAACTCGATGCACAAAAAGTTTAAACCCACTTACTAAAACAGGTGAGAATTGATCGCCGCCGCCGCCTATGATAATGCGTGCACCCATCAAACGTCCACACACTGCCGCCCCAATAGATTTGGTGAAAAAATAGGCCACAATTAAATCC
>JAYVJL010000087.1:0-2851 GCA_043769295.1 Polaromonas sp.
GGCGATGCCCTGCTCCAGCATTTTGAGGAACAGCCACTGGTTCCACTTGTAATACTCGGGCGTGCAGGTGGCGATTTCGCGGCTCCAGTCGATGGCCAGGCCCATGGCCTGCATCTGCTTTTTCATGTAGGCGATGTTGTCAAACGTCCACTGCGCGGGCGGCACGCCGTTTTTCATGGCGGCATTTTCAGCCGGCAGGCCAAACGCGTCCCAGCCCATGGGCATGAGCACGTTGTAGCCCTTCATGCGCAGCTGGCGTGTGAGCATGTCGTTGATGGTGTAGTTGCGCACGTGGCCCATGTGCAGCTTGCCGCTGGGGTAGGGCAGCATCGAGCAGGCGTAGTATTTGGGTTTTGGCTTGCCCTGCGCGTCTAAAGCGCCCTCAGTCACACGGTAAGCGTCGGCCGCTGTCCAGTGGCTGTGCGCGGCTTTTTCGATCGCCAGATGGTCATAAGTCGATGCGTTTGCAACTGAGGAGGCCGGGGCAGGTGAAGTGTCTTGCATGGGAAACGAGAGGAAAAGTAGAAATTGCACCAAGATTGGCGCATATCACCCCATTTTAAGGGCTTAAAAACTCTGAAGCGGCCTGGCAGCCCCAGAGAAAACTATTGAACGGGAACCGGTTTGGCCTCGGCAACGAAACCGATACGATTCAAACCCGCTTTTTGGGCGATACCCATGACCTCTACGATCTTTCCATAAGGCACGGTTTCATCGGCGCGGAGCTGTACTTCGGTATCGGGGTTTATTTTGGCGGTTTTGGCAAGGGATTCAGTAAGCAATACCGTGTTGATCAGTTGATCGCCCAAATAGACCTGGCCAGCCTTATCAACCACCAGTGTCACAAATTTGGGTGCTTCTACGGGCTTGGCAGCCTCGGTTTTAGGCAAATCCAGCTTGATGGAACTGGTCATCAAGGGCGCGGTGATGATGAAAATCACCACCAAGACCAGCATCACGTCGACCAGTGGCGTCATGTTGATATCGCTCATGGGGGCTGAGCCCTTGGTGCGTTCGAGGCGGCCGAAACTCATGATGTCGAAATTTAATGGTGCAGCATCAGCTCGCGCAGATCGCCGGCAAAGCCTTCCAGATCGGCTTCAATGCGACCAATCACGCGGCCAAACACGTTGTAGGCCAATACAGCGGGGATGGCGACGACCAAACCGGCAGCAGTCATGACCAGGGCCTCGCCCACCGGGCCAGAAACCTGTGCAATCGTCATTTGACCCGCACCCGAAATATTGGTCAAGGCATGATAAATGCCCCAAACCGTGCCCAACAGGCCAACAAATGGTGCGGTAGAACCTACAGTCGCCAACAAAACTTGACCAAAATTGAGCTGGTTGATGATCTTGTGCAAAGCATCTCGCAAAACGCGCGTGAGTTGCTGGCCTTTGTCACCAGCCTGCGCCAAAGTGGCAATGCCATGGTTAACCTGAGTGCCATGTACACCTACGACGGTTTGGCTCGCAGAAATCAATGGCGCAACCAGTCCAGAGTGGTCAAAAACCGCGGCTTGTTGCTCCCCATCGAGAAGCGTCGGCGATTGCCAAAAGGCAGCTGTGCTGCGTGCCACATCACCGGTAGCGCGGCGCAAGACCCAGGCTTTCATCAAAATCACCACCCAACTGGCAACAGACATCAACAGCAGCAGCAGGGCAACCGCTTTGCTGATGGCATCGCCTTGGGCAATAAAGTGGAATGCATCCATGCTGTTTAGATCGCCGGGGTGGGCCGATTAGCGCAAACCCAGCACATCAAACATGTCAAACAGGCCTGCTGGTTTATCCGCTAAAAATCGCGCGGCCATCAAACTGCCCTTGGCATAGGAGTCGCGGCTTGAGGCTTTGTGGCTGATTTCGATGCGTTCACCCGTACCGGCAAACAGGACCGTGTGATCGCCCACAATGTCACCTCCACGGATGGTGGCAAAACCGATGCTGGACGGATCGCGCGCGCCTGTAACACCATAGCGCTCATATACAGCACAGTCTTTCAAATCACGCCCTAGGGCATCAGCAATCACCTCGCCCATTTTCAGTGCCGTACCCGACGGCGCATCGATTTTGTGTCGATGGTGCGCTTCAATGATCTCGATGTCGTAACCGGTGTTAAGCGCTTTGGCGGCCATTTCAAGCAGCTTGAAGGTGACATTCACGCCCACGCTCATATTGGGGGCCATCACAATGGCAATGTCCTTGGCAATCTCGGCGATATCGGCTTTCTGCTCTGCATCAAAACCCGTGGTGCCGATCACGGCCTTTACACCCAGTTTACGGCAGGCACGCAAATGTGCCATCGTGCCCTCAGGTCGGGTGAAATCAATCAAGACCTGCGCCTGGCTCAGCCCCGCGACCAGATCATCTGTCACCAAAATACCGCTGCTTTGCCCGAGATAGGCAACCGCATCAGCATGAATGGCGGGGGAGGCAGAAATATCAAGAGCACCAGCCAAAACGCAATCACCAGAGCTCCGCAAAGCCTCGATCAGCATATGCCCCATGCGCCCACTGGCGCCGGCAATAGCTAGTCGCAGGGGTTGTGCGGTCGGCCCCGTCACTTTGACGAGCCTTCAGGCACGGCCGGCTTTACATTTAATTTGTTGGCCGATAGCGCGTCAACGAACTCTTGTTCCGTGGGCATGTCACTGCCGTCAACTTTATCGAGCAAATCACCTTTGAAAAACACGGTCAATTTGTAGGGCTTCGATTCGACACCCTGCCGTTTCATGGTGAAAACGTACTCCCAACGGTCTGCATGGAACACACTGACCAAAAGTGGCGTACCCAGAATATCCATCACCTGGGCACGCGGCATGCCTGGTTTGAGGGCAGAAACCTGTTCTTTG
>JAYVJL010000088.1:0-12463 GCA_043769295.1 Polaromonas sp.
CTTGAAAAATCCACCTTCTGGCAAACCCACTCGGCCACGTCGCTGAACGAACGGCAACGCAAGGTCATTCAACGCCTGCTGGACGATGGCGACGGTGGATTTTTAGGTGGCTTGAACGCCGACAAATACATGAAGATGACCAGCACTTCCAAAGCCACCGCCACGCGTGATTTGGCTGATTTGGTCAAAAACGGCCTGCTGCGCAGCACGGGGCAAGGCAAGGCGATTCGGTATTATGTGACCATTTCCGGGTGGGACTCAGGGGGGAACCAGGCGTAATCAAATATGCTTCCCCTGCGTCCAGCCCACCCCGCCGATCGCGCGCTCGGCGACTTGCGCGGCTAGCGGCTCCAGCGCGGTGGCCATGGTGTCGTTCCAGCGGTTCAGGTAGCCGAACAGGGCGATGGACGCCACGATTTCAACAATCTGCTCGTCGTTGTAATACTTCTTGAGTTCGTCAAAATCTGTCTGCGAGGCTTCATTCGGTTGCGCCCCGGCTTTCAGCGCCAGCTTGATGGCGGCGCGCTCAGCGGGGGTGAACAGCTCGCTCTTGTCAAAATCCCACAAAGCCGCGATCTTTTCGTCTGAAGCTTTGTAGATACTCGCCAAATTCGTCATGTGCGACTGGCAATACAAGCACCCCGCCGCGTAACTGCAGGCCACACTGACCAGCATTTTCGTTTCCTCGGGCACCGTGCCCTCGTACAGCACCGCCTGGTTCAGCGCCATGAAAGCCCGCACGATGTTCGGGCGGCGCACCATGGTCATGATGCTGTTGGGCGTGAACCCGCGCGTGTTCTTGTAATGCTCAAACCGCGCGCGAATGTCGTCTTCTTTCACCTCGGCGAGGGGGATGGGGTTCAGGTGGGGCATGGGGTTTCCTTGTTATTGCTTATTTGATTGACAGCCTGATTTCAAAGATCAAAGCACGGCCTCCAGCCCCTTGCGATCCAACAAACTCAGCAACTTCAGCGATGGCCCGCTGGGCAGTTTGTCGCCCACCTCCCATTTCCGAACTGTCGAAAGGCTGATGTTAAGTACGGATGCAAGCACCGACTGGCTCAATTGAAGCTGGTCACGCAGGGCGCGGATTTTGTCTTTGTCGTAGGGTTCAATGGGTGCCAGGCAAAGCACATCAAATTGACGCATCTTGCGTTTGTCGATAAAGCCCAGACGATGCAGATCATCCGCAGTCTCATGAACCGCTTCAAAAATTCTGCTTTTGGTTTTTTTAGTTGTCGTTGTCATGGCAAATCTCTTGTAGTGAACCGTCTTGCACCGCCGTATCGAGCTGCAAGCCCGTTCTGGCCAGCAGTTGCTCCGCAATCTCCTTCAGCGCTGCCAGTTCATCATGGGTGATGTTGGCACGGTCATTTTTCTCGAATCCGTAAACAAAAAACCAGCGGCTCCCTTTGTTCGTGGCAAGTAGCGTTCTGGCGCCACCACGCTTGCCTTGGCCTGCCAGCCCGACCCGCTTTTTGACAACGCCGCCACCTAAATCAGCGTCAATCAAGCCCTGCGTCATTTCTGCCACTGCGCGGCACAAGGCGCTGTCGGTCAACTCCGTCTTGCGCATCCAGCGGCTGAAATGACGGGTTTTGAATACGCGTTTCATTTTATTGTACCACTCAGTGGCATAGTTTTGTGAATAGCTTGCATATTGAAGTTTGTGAATGTGGTTCAATTTTAACTGTAAATTTATACAGCACACCAAGCTGCCGAGTTGAGTAATCAGCATTGAACATAATGCGACAGATAATCAGATTAATTTCCGTGCGCCGCGCACGCACTGAGGAGGTTGCCCTGTATGAAAGCTAAAGATTTTGAACAGCGGTTTGACGACGATCTAGACATCACTGCGTCCCTTGATTTGTCCAAAGCCAAGCGCGTGCTGCAAGAACAGCGGCGCGTGAATGTGGACTTTCCGACCTGGATGATCGAGTCCCTAGACCGGGAAGCCAGCAAACTAGGCGTGACGAGGCAATCCGTCATCAAAGTCTGGCTGGCAGAACGCCTGGAAGCCACCGCGTCACACGTGGCGCATCAGCGCATGCGTGCGGATACGGCGCAACGCTAATTTTCACGGTTAAAACAAGAATTCTGCCTAAATTATCATCAAATACGCTTCTAGCCGGCGTATTTGTTACCTAAGTTGCTATTGAATTATGAGTAAATTGGCAAAGTCCGGTTTACTCATTTTTTATGCCAAATTTATGGTTCTAGACGGCGTGTTTGTTGGCTATGATGCTATCATATTTGCGTTGAAATGACTTGCCCGTACTAAATTGTTATCACCCTCTCTGATCAAGCAAAAACACAATCAGTCACATTTTTTATGTATAGTTCATAGAGACAGTTTTAAATTTCAATTGCTATTTATCGAAAAAACTTAATTTACCACTATAAATTTATGGATCAACTAACGATACGCGAAATACTTGATACGGTTATCCGGGGTCAAATACGAATCCCAGCTTTTCAACGCGGTTTTGTATGGGAACCAGATCGAGTTGCGTATTTAATGGATAGTATTTATAAAGGATTCCCATTTGGATCATTGCTATTTTGGCGGACAAAAGAACAACTAAAATCTGAAAATAAGCTTGGACCATTTAATCTTCCCAAGCCAGCAGAAGATTATCCTGTAGATTATGTACTTGATGGACAGCAGCGGATTACTTCCATATTTGGCGTATTCCAAACGCAATTAACAGGTACTGCAACAGAGGCATGGCAAGAAATATACTTTGATTTTTCTGCTGAAACAAGTGCACAAGAATCGCAATTTTTAGCTTTATTACCGCACGAAGTTGATATCAAAAAGCATTTTCCACTTAAAACATTATTTGATACGACAGCTTATAGAAAAGCAACTTCAAATTTTGATGAATCTCTCGCAAAAAAAATAGATGAAATGCAAACAGTATTCAAAGAAGTCAGAATACCTGTTCAATTATTCAAAACAGAAAATAAAGCCACCGTTGCTATTATTTTTGAAAGAGTAAATAGACAAGGGGTTCCCCTTGATACGCTTCAACTTCTTTCTGCTTGGACTTGGAGTGATGACTTCCAATTGCAAGCACAATTTGCAGATTTGGCTGAACAACTCGAACCGTTTGGGTTTGGTAGCGTTGCAGAAGATTCCAACTTAATTTTACGTTGTTGCTCAGCGGTTTTAGGAGGAGATGCATCACCAGAGTCACTTATGACGTTGAGCGGCGAAACGGTTAGAAATCGTTTCACAGAAGTGCTAAACGGAATACGTGGAGCCGTGGATTTCGTAAGATCGAACTTATCAGTTCAATCTTTAGAGAATCTACCATATGCAAATTTACTTGTTCCATTATCTGCATTTTTTTCAGTATCAGCGAATAAAGAAATTAAATACACAGATGTACAACGACAAACAATTACAAAGTGGTTTTGGAGAACCTGTTTTGCTAAGCGATACAGTAGTGGATTATTAAGAAATTTAAACACCGACATTGAGGAAATGCGAAAATTACGAGAAAATAAGCCTTCAGCTCTAGGTGGTTTCTCAGTAGCGATCACTGAAAATATTTTCACATCGAATATTTTCACAATTGGAACTGTCAATACAAACACATTTATTTTACTACTTGCACATCAAAAGCCATTAAGCTTTATATCTGGTGCACCAATTGACCTCGGAGAAAAGCTTCGTCAAAGTAATCGTGCAGAGTTTCATCATTTAATGCCGAAAGCGTACTTGTTAGCAAGCAAACAAGATAGTTACAGTCCAAATTGTTTAGCAAACTTTGCATTCATTTCTAGGGCAGATAATCGCGCGCTTGGAGGTATTGCACCTAGCTTATATAAAGCTCATATGCCAGCTACTACAGAAGATATTTTGAAACTTGCAATGTGCCCTGATGACTTATTCAATGATGATTTCAAGACATTTATTTTGAATAGAACTTCAGCATTGAAATTAGCAGCTGAAGAGCTATGCCTTTAATTATTGAATTATCTTCTCACCCCCCTGCCCACCACCCTCCAACCTCTCCCCACTAACCCACCCCGGCGCAATCTCCGCCAACGGCACTACTTCACGCGTTTGAGCTGCGTATAGAAATTTTCATGCGGCCCAACTGCCATCAAAATGATTGATGTAGGTTTAAATTTATCGGGGCGCAACGCGTAGGCCAGCAGGGTTTCCTGATTGTTGAGTTTGAATTTATAAACAAAATAACCAGCCAGATCGCCACGTTTTTCTTCACCAATACTTGGGCTATCAGCCACATCCCTGACGGCTTGGTCGAGGATTTTTTTATCTCTTGCATGTAACTTCTTCGCAGTTCGTGCGAAAGAAGTCGTGACTTGAATATCAAGTGCCATGTTTTAACTGCAGTTAAACGAACTTATTCAAACTTAACCGAACTGATAAGGCTGGACTTTACCGGCTTTCAACTCTTCGGCAGACACCATCATGTCCTGAATCATGCGCAGTGGCAGCTCAGGATTCTCTAAGACGGCCTTGCCGATACGCGCCCAGTATTCGATTTGTTTGGGGACAGAGCGATGTTCTGCAGCCGCAATGGCTTTTGCATCATCGACCAAATCATCTGCCAATTTCATTGCAACGGACATGTTGAGCTCCTATGTTGTTGGTTTTATTATATCGCTAGATGCAACCTTTTGAAACCACCTATTCACCACATGTCAAAACCTACGAACCCATCCGCTCAATCCCCTGCCCCTTCACCTCTTCCAACCTCTCCCCGCTAACAAGTTGCGGCGCAATCTCCGCCAACGGCACCAAAACAAACGCCCGCTGCCACATGCGGGGGTGCGGTACGGTGAGGGTTGCGGTCTGGATTTGCGCATCGCCGAAGAGCAGAATATCCAAATCCAGCGTGCGTGGGGCGTTCAGGTAAGGGCGCTTGCGGCCTGCTTGTTGCTCTATTTTTTGTAGCTGCTCAAGCAATACATACGCCGGCTGGTTGCTTAAAACGGCAATAACTGCGTTGATATAGTCCGGGCTGGGCGGGTGGCCGGGAGCGGACTCTTGGGCGGCGGTGCGGTAGAGGGAGGATTGCTGGGTGACTTGCACGTGCGGCAAGGCGTTGATGGCCTGGATGGCGTCGCGTACCGCTTGCGCCGCATCACCCAAATTTGCGCCTAGCGCGATGTAGGCCGTGACGGAGGCGACAACTGGTGGATTGTCGGCCTGGGTCATTTACTGCTCGCTTGGCGGATTCGGCACAAACGCGGGGTCGGCCTTTTTGACACCGCCACGGCGGCGACGGCGGCGCTTTTTGGGGGCGTCGCCTGTGTCTGACGCTGTTGACTCGTCCATGGGCTCGTCGTCACCATCGGCGTCTGCGTCGCCTTCGTCATAGGCAGGCTGATTGGTTGCAGGATTCGACGGTTTAGCCTGTTTGGCTGCAGGCGAATGGACAGATTTAGGAGCAGTTTTCGCAGCTGCTTTGGGTTTGGCACGCTGCTCTTCGCGGACCTGGGCGACCAGATCTTCGCGCATCTCGTCGCTGGCGGTGCTGAATTCCTGCCACCACTCGGCCAGGGCTTCGTCCACCTCGCCGGCCTCGGCGCGCAGGCGCATGAAGTCGAAACTGGCGCGGAAGCGCGGCTGGTCGACCATGCCGAAGGGGGTGCTGCCGCTGCGTTTTTCAAAGCGGGGCTGCATCATCCAGATCTCGCGCATGTCGGCGGCGAGTTTGCCGCGACCGGACACGTCGCCGATGCGGGCGTTGAAGACGTCGTCTATCGCCTCTTGCAGCGCCTGGAAGCTGTGCTGGCGCTGGCGCACGCGCGCCGCCCAGCCATCGCGCACATCGGCCCATAGCACGCAGGCCAGCAGGAAGCTGGCTACGACGGGTTTGCCTTCGCCGACGCGGCGGTCGGTGTCTTCCAGGGCGACGCGGATCAAGGTTTGGTCGGCGCGCTCCACCACCACATCCAGCAGCGGGTAGATGCCTGTGGCCATGCCCAGTTCTTTGAGCGTGGCGATGCTGCTTTGGGCGTGGCCGGTTTGCAGGAGCTTGAGCATTTCATCAAACAGGCGGCTTTGCGGCACGTCGGCCAGCAGTTTTTGCGAGGCAACCAGCGGCGTGGCGGTTTTGGGCTCCAGCTTGAAGCCCAAGGGCGCGAGTTTGGCGGTGAAGCGCACCGCGCGGATGATGCGGACCGGGTCTTCGCGGTAGCGGGTGGCGGCGTCGCCGATCATGCGGATGACGCGCTTTTTGGCGTCTTTCAGGCCGCCGTGGTAGTCGACGACGATCTGCGTTTCGGGGTCGTAGTACATGGCGTTGATGGTGAAGTCGCGGCGCACGGCGTCTTCTTCCATCGGGCCCCAGACGTTGTCGCGCAGGACGCGGCCGGTCGAGTCAACGGCGTGTTTCATGCCGGCCAGCTCGGATTTGCTGGTTTTTTCATTGCCTTTGACCTGCTCGGCCGCCGCGTTGTCCAGGTAGGCGCGGAAGGTGGAGACCTCGATCACCTCATGCTCGCGGCCCCGGCCGTAGATGACGTGGACGATGCGAAAGCGCCGGCCGATGATGAAAGCGCGGCGGAACAGCTGTTTGACCTGCTCGGGCGTGGCGTCGGTGGCGACGTCAAAGTCTTTGGGGCGCAGCCCGACCAGCAGGTCGCGCACCGCGCCGCCAACGATGTAGGCCGCAAAACCGCCTTGCTTGAGGGTGTGGACGACGTTCATGGCCTGATGGTCGACCAGCGTGACGTCAATCCCGTGGACCGCCACGCCGACGTCTTCCCGTTTGCCAAATTTGGGTTTTTTCGCTTTGACGGCTGCAGAGCCGTCTTCAGACTTGCCGAGCAGCTTGTTTATAAATTTTTTAATCATATTTACCTATGTAGCCTAGATTATCCCTTACAGCAGCCTCTTGTTCCCCACTTTAAAAAAGGGGGGCTAGGGGGGATTTCTGCACATAACTAGGCAAATAACTCCAGAATCCGCCAACCGCGCGCTGCCGCGACAGCGCGCAGGCGGGCGTCGGGGTTGGTGGCGACGGGGACGTTGACCTTCTCCAGCAAGGCAATGTCGTTGATGGAATCGGTATAAAACGTGGTGTGGACGTCGTTCCAGCTCAGGTTTTTAGCCGCCAGCCACTGTTGCATACGGATGACTTTGCCTTCATGGGCGGAAGGCACGCCTTTGATTTCACCCGTGATCCAGCCGGTGCCGCCCACGGACTCGTCTTTTTCAAGCTGCACGGCGATCAAGTCGTCGATGCCCAAAGCGGTGGCAATCGGGCGGGTGACGAACTCGTTGGTGGCGGTGACGATGACCAGCTGGTCGCCCGCAGCGCGATGTTGAGCGATCAGTTCCCTCGCCACCTGTTTGATGGCGGGCTGGATGACAGTCGCCATGAATTGGGCATGCGCTGCGATGGATTTGGCAGCGCCCTGGTCTTTGATGGCCTGGGTGGCGAAGCGCACGTATTCGGTTATTTTGAGTTCGCCTTTTTTGTACTGGGCAAAAAATTCGTCATTGCGCTGCTTGAAGGCGATGGGGTCGGTCCAGCCGATCTGGGTGGTGAATTCGCCCCAGGCGTAGTCGGAATCCAGCGGGAGCAAGGTGTGGTCGAGGTCGAACAGGGTGAGGTTTTGCATCAGGGAATGTTTTATTTCAATAGAATTTGCTATTATTTACATAGCTATACAGGCAATAAATACGCCGACTAGAGTCATATTTTGCAGGTAAAACGTGAAAATTAACCGAATTCAGCACACTCTCAACCGATTCAGCCATTTTCCATCATCGACTTGATCAGCGGCACGGTGATGGCTTTTTTGGACTGCATGGCGTAGCCGTCCATGGCGTCCAGCAGCTCCATCAGGCTGCCCAGGTCGCGGCTGAAACGGTTGAGCATGAAGTCCATCACCTCGTCGCTCAAAAACACGCCGCGCGCATCGGCCTCCTGGCGCAGCACAGCGCGGCGTTCGGGTTCGGTCAGCACCTGCAACGCAAACACGTGACCCCAGCCGAGGCGGGTGCGCAGGTCTTCACGCAGCATCAAATCGGCCGGTGGCAGCTCGCCCGCCGCCAGCACCCAGCGCTGCTGGCCGGTGCTGGGTGTCATGGCGTTGACAAACCAGTTGAAGGCGGCGTGCTGCTGCACGGCGGTGTACAGATGCACATCGTCCATCAGCACGGCGGACCAGGACTCGTCAAACGCGGGCGGGGTAAGGAGCGAGGCGTCCAGCCAGCCGACATGGGCACCGTGCTCGCGCAGGGCCTGCGCCACGCCTTTGAGCAGGTGCGATTTGCCGCTGGAACTGCCGCCCCACAGGTAGGTGGGCACGGGAGAACGCGTGGGGCTGTGCGCCCACAGTTTCAAGTGCTCCAGCGCCGCGCCATTGGGGCCTGCGAAAAAATTGGTCAAGGTTGGCCCGGTGTGCAGGCCAATATCAAGTGCAATTTGCTTCATGCGGTTTGTTTAATGGAAGAAGTACCAATTTTGAGCGCTTTTAAGCAATGTAGTTCAGCCTTGATCAGCCCTGGTACAACTTGCTGCCCATGTAGTTGGTCTGGACGCGGCGCATCGCCACCAAAAGCACGGCGCTGGCAGGCAAGGCCACCAGCACCCCGACAAAGCCGAATAACTGGCCAAACGCCAGCAAGGCAAAAATCACCGCCAGCGGGTGCAGACCAATGCGCTCACCCACCAGACGCGGGGTGAGAAAGAAGCTTTCCACCATCTGACCCGCACCATAAACCACGGCAACCATGACCAGCGCCTTGATGGAGGCAAACTGCAGTAGCCCCGACAACAGCGCCAACACCAGCCCCAAACCAAAGCCCAGGTAGGGCACGAACACCGCCAAGCCTGTGAAAATGCCAATTGGCCAGGCCAGATCGAGGCCAAACAAGGCCAAACCCACGCTGTAAAAAATCGCCAAAGCCAGCATGACCAGCAACTGCCCGCGCAGGTACTGACCCAGCACGACGTCGGCCTCCCCCGTAAAACTGTCAAAAGCGTCTTGCATGCGTGGTGGCACGAAAGCGTGGAGACGCGCCATAAAGTTACTCCAGTCCATCAGCAAATAAAACAGCACCACTGGAATCAGCACCAGATTACCCACCACGGCCAGCGCCACGCTACCACCGAGCTTCACCGACGATAGCAGCGAGCCGACCGCATCTTCAGCGTTGGTGTTGAGGTATTTGAGGACGAAATCTTTGATGTGCGCGAAATCCAGCGAAACATTGATGCCGAATTGACCCAGCAAGGGTTTGAGCCAAATGCTCAAATTGTCAAAAAGAACGGGGATTTGCTCGCGCATGAGCGGCAGCTGCTTGGTCAAAATCGGAACGATCAGCAGCAACACCGCCAGCACCACCACGATAAACAGCAATTCAACCAAAACAACCGCCAATACACGTGGCATTTTGCCCCGCGCCAGCGCATCGAGCCGATTCACCACCGGGTTCAGCGCGTAGGCCAGCACGGCAGCCACCACAAACGGGGTCAGCACCGGACCCAGCAGCCAGAGCAACACGACAAAAATGGCCGCAATCGCCGCCCACGTCAAGATGCTTTTTTTGGTTGAGTTGAATGGCATGTTGAATGGTTGGTTGTGTAGTTGCAGGAATTCTGTGCTTTCAGGGCCTTGCGTAAAAACCCTTAAAATCAAGGCAAATTTTACTTCCCCTTTTGACTTCTCTTTTTGACCACCATGACCACACCATTGAGCTACAAAGACGCCGGCGTTGATATTGACGCGGGCGACGCCCTCATCGAGCGCATCAAACCCTTTGCCAAAAAAACCATGCGTGACGGCGTGTTGGCGGGCATTGGTGGCTTTGGCGCGCTGTTTGAGGTGTCGAAAAAGTTCAAGGAGCCGGTTCTGGTCAGCGGCACCGACGGCGTCGGCACCAAACTAAAACTCGCTTTTGAGTGGCAAATGCACGATACCGTGGGCATCGACCTGGTCGCCATGAGCGTCAACGACGTGCTGGTGCAAGGCGCTGAACCGCTGTTTTTTCTGGATTACTTTGCCTGCGGCAAGCTGCACATTGACACCGCTGCGGCGGTGATCCAGGGCATTGCCAAAGGTTGCGAGCTGTCTGGTTGTGCCTTAATCGGCGGCGAAACCGCTGAAATGCCGGGCATGTACCCCGCTGGCGAATACGATTTGGCCGGTTTTGCCGTCGGTGCGGTTGAAAAAGCCAACATCCTCACAGGTGCATACATTGGCGCAGACGATGTGGTGCTGGGTTTGAAGAGCAACGGCGTGCATTCCAACGGTTTCAGCCTGGTGCGCAAATGCATCGAGCGTGCGGGCGACAAGCTCCCCACCACATTGGACGGCCAACCCTTCAAACAAGCCGTGATGGCCCCAACCCGCTTGTATGTGCTGAATGTACTCAAAGCCTTGGCAGCACATCCGCTCGTCACTGGCGCTGATGGCAGCACATTCGGCATCAAGGCGCTGGCCCACATCACCGGCGGCGGTTTGCTGGAAAACATTCCCCGCGTCTTGCCCAAAGGCATGGCCGCACATCTGACCAAAGGCAGCTGGCCACAAACCGAGTTGTTTGCCTGGCTGCAAGCCACCGCCGGTATCGACGACATTGAAATGAACCGCACCTTCAACAACGGCATCGGCATGGTGGTCGTGGTGGACGCCGCCAGCGCAGCCGCTGTGACGCAGACTTTGCGCGATTTGGGCGAAACGGTATTTGAAATCGGCGCGATTGCGCCGCAGGGTGCGGGTGCGGCGGTTGTGGTTGGTTAAAACCTAAAAATTCATGCTTAAAATACGCCTCTAGCCGGCGTATTTATTGCCTAAATTGCTATAAATAATATAGCAAAAATATTTATCTAAGCATCATAGTGATAACGACAAGCAACAACAACCAAAGCATCATCCGTTGCTCTGTACACCAGCCGATTCGCTTCATCAATTCGCCGCGACCAATAGCCTGAGAGGTTGCCCACCAAAGCTTCAGGTTTGCCAATGCCTGCAAAGGGGTCACGGGCGGCGGCCTCCAGCAAAATATTGATTCGCTTGAGGGTTTTGCGGTCTTGGCTGTGCCAGTAGGTGTATTGCTCCCAGCCTTCAGGAACAAAGGTGATATTGCGCACTTTATGTGGTTAAAAGCTTGCGTTGCTTGGCTTGGCCTGCTTTGTCTTGTGCTATTGATTTGGCTAAATGCGCGGCGTTTGCGGGGCTTGCCAGCAGGTGCAAGGTTTCCGCCATGCTTTGAAAATAGGCCAATGACATCACCACGGCGTCTTCCGCATCGCGGCGGGTGATGATGGTGTAGTCGGCGTCATCAATCACGCCGTCTAAGACTGTTTTTAGGCCGTTACGGGCTTCGGTGTAGCTGACGACTTTCATGGGCTGATTCCTAAATTATTGCTGCAACTTGTCCAATATATTGCACATATTATATGCAATATACAAAAAGGCGTCGCACATAAAAAAATCCCTACAGCTCAATGAGTTACGGGGATTTTTTAATTGCAACGGAGGGATTCGAACCCTCGATGTGGCTTCAGATCAATCTTATGCGGGCACAAACACAGCAGGGCTAATTCCGAAGAACTTTCCCAGCTTGCCAGCCAGCGTTGCGCTGATTTTGCGCTTGCCTGACAGGATGGCAGACAAGTTGCTTTGCGGAACAAGCTGCGACAAGGCATCTTGTTTCATGCCACGCGCTTCGATCAAGAATCTGAGCACTTCATTCGGCGCTGCGGCTTCGATGGCGTGATGCTCTTGCTCGTAACGGTACACCAGGTCGCTGACCAAATCGAGAAGGCTGGACAAGGGGTGATCTTCGTCGTCACCAACATCCTCAAGCAAGGTATTCATCATGGCAGACATGCGCTCAAAGTCTGCAGCGGAGTGGATAGGACGAAGATGCGCCATGGCGTCAAACGCCAGCCAAGATGCTTGCAGGGCTTGAATGTTGAGTGCGGTTTGTACGGTGGGCATGATTACGTTTTTCCTTTCCTTAAAAAGCTGTCCCGATAATCGTACACCGATCAAGTAACGCACATAAAAAAATCCCCATAACTCAATGAGTTACGGGGATTTTTTAATTGCCTTGCGACAATAAACTGGCGGAAACGGAGGGATTCGAACCCTCGATGAGGCTCTACACCCCATACTCCCTTAGCAGGGGAGCACCTTCGGCCACTCGGTCACGTTTCCTGTTTTTCGAAATCAAAGCACATTATCTCACGACTTGCGGCTCAATTTAAGCCGTGAGTCGTTGTGCCTTGTTAATTTACGCGACCGGCTGGTCCAGATCAAACACTTTGTGCAGAGCGCGGACGGCGAGTTCCATGTATTTTTCGTCGATCACGACCGAGGTTTTGATCTCGGAGGTGGAAATCATCTGGATGTTGATGCCCTCTTCACTCAGGCAGCGGAACATCTTGCTGGCGATGCCGACGTGGCTGCGCATGCCGATGCCGACGATGGAGACTTTGCAGATTTTGGCATCGCC
>JAYVJL010000089.1:0-3205 GCA_043769295.1 Polaromonas sp.
TGCGGCTTTTCACACCGCCATTTATGCCGCATCAGGCAACCCGCTGATCGCACAAACCGCACAAACGCATTGGCATCACATTCGCCGCGCCATGGGGGCGGTGCTGCAATTGGCCACCATGCGTGAATCCATCTGGGACGAGCACGAGGCGATAGCCAAAGCGATTGCGCAGGGCGATGAAATCAAAGCCGAAACCCTGATACGCCAGCACTGCGAAGATGCAGGCCGCAACCTGGCTGCACTGTTGACCCAAGCCCTTTTTCAAAAAACTTTTATCACCACATAGGAGACACTCCATGAAATTGACCCCCGACCAACTCGACCAATTTGACCGTGACGGCTATTTATTTTTCCCAGGCCACTTCACGCCTGAAGAAACGCAAAATCTGACCGACGCTGTGCCCGAACTTTACAGCCGCCACGAAGATTACAACGTGCGCGAAAAAGGCAAGGACGCGGTACGCACCAACTTTGCAGCCCATATGTACAGCAAGCCGTTTGCCAAGCTGGCTCGGCACCCGCGCATGATTGAGCCAGTAGAAAACCTGCTGGGCGAAAAGCTTTACATGCACCAGTTCAAAATCAACGGCAAGATGGCCTTTGAAGGCGATGTGTGGCAATGGCACCAGGACTACGGCACCTGGCTGAATGATGACCACATGCCAACCGAACGCGCCATGAATATCGCGATTTTTCTGGACGATGTGACCGAGCACAACGGCCCGCTGATGTTCATCCCCGGCAGCCATAAAAAAGGCGTAGTCGAGGCCAAGCATGACCTGACGACCACCAGTTACCCGCTCTGGACAGTAGACAACAACCTGATTCGCCAGCTCGTGCAACGCGCAGGCGGCAAAGAGGGTGGCATCGTCAGCCCCAAAGGCCCGGCGGGTTCGATGATTTTGTTTCACTCTTGCCTGGTGCATGCGTCGGGCAGCAACCTGTCACCGTTTGACCGCGTCAGCGTGTACCTCAGCCTGTGCGCAGTCAGCAACCACATTCGCCGCCACAAGCGCCCTGAGTACATTGCGCACCGTGACTTTACGCCAATTGAATGTTTGCCAGATGATTGTCTGGTGAAAGACTACCCGGTTGATTTGCCATGGAAAGATGGTGTGCCTGCCAGTGCACTGCAAACGTCGATGGATGAATTTAAACTCGCGGCTTAAAAGAATTTTTTTATGAATCTTTACACAAAACTCCAGCAACGCGCAGCCAACAACCAGCCCATTCGCATCGGGCTGATCGGCGCAGGCAAATTTGGCTCCATGTACCTGGCGCAAATCCCCAAAACGCCGGGTGTACACCTGGTGGCGATTGCGGACCTGTCACCCGACGTAGCACGTGCAAACCTTGCCCGTGTAGGGTGGAATCCGATGCTAACTCAGGCAATAAGCGCGCAAGCAGCTATTAAATCAGGAGCAACCTGGATTACCGACGACTGGCGTGCTGTCGTCACGCATCCACAAATCGACCTCATTGTGGAATGCAGCGGCAACCCGGTTGCCGCGGTAGAGCATTGCCTGGCTGCGTTTGCACACGGCAAACATGTGGTGAATGTGACGGTAGAGGCGGATGCATTTTGCGGGCCGCTGCTGGCCAAAAAAGCGGCGGATGCAGGTGTGGTGTATTCGATGGCTTTTGGCGACCAGCCAGCGCTGATATGTGACCTGGTGGACTGGGCACGTACCTGCGGCTTTCCGGTGGTGGCGGCGGGTCGAGGCCACAAGTGGTTGCCGCATTTTTCTGACAGTACACCCGACACGGTGTGGGGCAACTATGGCTTGACGCCCGAACAAGCTGCGCGCGGTGGGTTGAACCCCAAGATGTTCAACAGCTTTCTGGATGGCTCCAAACCGTCGATTGAATGCACCGCTGTGGCCAACGCGACGGGGTTGACAGTGCCTAGCAATGGTTTGCTTTACCCGCCCGCCAGCGTTGAAGACATTCCGTTTGTAACGCGGCCTGTTTCCGAGGGCGGCGTGCTGGAGCGCAAGGGCATGGTCGAGGTGATCTCGTCTTTGGAGGCCAATGGTCGGAAAATTCCGTATGACATCCGCATGGGCGTTTGGGTGACTGTCGAGGCCGAGACCGACTACATCAAAAATTGTTTTGAAGAATACAACGCCCACACCGACCCGAGCGGACGTTACTTCACGCTGTACAAGCGCTGGCATCTGATAGGCTTGGAAGTCGGTGTGTCAGTGGCAAGTGTGGCGCTGCGCGGCGAGCCGACAGGCGTGGCCACCTGCTGGAATGCCGACGTGGTAGCGACTGCCAAGCGGGACTTGTTGCCTGGCGACATGCTGGACGGCGAAGGCGGCTACACGGTATGGGGCAAGCTGCTGCCTGCTGACACGTCGTCACGCATCGGTGGTGTACCGCTGGGTTTGGCGCACAACGTGAAGGTGGTGCGCCCGGTTAAAAAAGGCCAAAGCCTGAGCTGGGAGGATGTGGCGATGGACACGTCAACCGATGCCTACAAGGTGCGGCGTGAGATGGAAAATATGTTTGCCTTGCCTCTTCAAAAAGCAGCCTAAAAGCACGTATGAACATCACCGTATTAGGACTCGGCAACATGGGTCTGCCCATGGCTCAGCGACTCTGCGCTACAGGCCACAGCATCAGTGTGTGGAACCGCTCACCGGACAAGGCAGTCAGTTTGACTGCGCTGGGTGCCACCGTTCACCTGCAAGCTATTGAAGCCGCTAAAGACGCAGACATTGTGATCAGCATGCTGGAAAGTGGACCGGTGGTGGAAGACGTACTGTTCAATCAGGGCGTTGCTGGGGCCATGAAGCCGGGCACGCTGTTCATCGATATGGCATCCATCAAACCGCGTGAGGCACGCGACCACGCTGCGCGCCTGGGAGCTATGGGCATCGCGCATCTGGATGCACCCGTGTCGGGTGGCGTGCTAGGCGCTGTTGACGGCAAACTGGTCATCATGGTGGGTGGCAAGGTGGCTGATTTTGAACGCGCACAACCTGTGTTTGCACACTTTGGCCGCGCCACGCATGTGGGTCCGCACGGCAGCGGCCAGCTGGCCAAGCTTGCCAATCAGATGATTGTGGGCATCACGATTGGTGCCGTGGCTGAGGCGCTGCTGTTTACCCAGCGCGGTGGTGCTGACATGGCAAAAGTCAAAGAAGCGATTACTGGCGGTTTTGCCGACAGCCGCATTTTGCAGGTGCATGGCCAGCGC
>JAYVJL010000090.1:0-26589 GCA_043769295.1 Polaromonas sp.
ACAAATCCAATGCGCAGTTCAACGCAGTTTGACCGCCCATGGTCGGCAAAATCGCGTCGGGGCGCTCTTTGGCGATGATTTTTTCAACCGTTTGCCAGGTGATCGGCTCGATATAGGTCACATCCGCCGTGGCGGGGTCGGTCATGATCGTCGCTGGGTTGCTGTTGATCAAGATGACTTTGTAGCCCTCTTCACGCAAAGCTTTGCAGGCTTGCACGCCGGAATAGTCAAACTCGCAGGCTTGACCAATGATGATCGGACCCGCGCCGATGATGAGGATACTTTTAAGGTCGGTACGTTTTGGCATTAGTTACTCCCAGCCTTTTCCATCAAACCGACAAAGCGGTCAAACAGGTAGCTGATGTCTTGCGGGCCGGGTGATGCTTCAGGGTGCCCCTGGAAGCAAAACGCGGGTTTGTCGGTACGGGCCAGACCCTGCAGCGTACCGTCAAACAAGCTGACGTGGGTGGCGAGCAGGTTGGCTGGCAAGGTGGTTTCGTCCACCGAAAAACCGTGGTTCTGGCTGGTGATGCTGACACGGCCGCCGAATTCCTTGTCATCGGTCAGGTCTTTGACCGGGTGGTTGGCACCGTGGTGGCCGAACTTCATTTTGAAGGTTTTGGCACCACTGGCCAAGGCCATGATTTGGTGCCCCAGGCAAATACCGAAGGTCGGAATGCCAGTTTCAATCAACTCCCTGGTGGCAGCGATGGCGTAGTCGCACGGCTCTGGATCGCCCGGACCGTTAGACAGGAAGATGCCTTGCGGATTGAGCTTGAGCACGTCTGCCGCGCTGGTTTGTGCAGGCACGACGGTGACTCGGCAACCGCGCTGGGCCAGCATGCGCAAGATGTTGTACTTGACGCCAAAGTCATACGCCACAACATGGAATTTGGCATCTGCAGGCACTTGCTCGCTGTAGCCAGCTTTGCCGTTCAAGGTCGGGTTATGCAATTGCCACTCGGTTTGTGTCCATGCATAGGTTTTGGTGGTGGAGACGACTTTGGCCAAATCCAGACCACACATGCTGGGCGCGGCTTGGGCCAAGGCAATCGCTTTGTCGATCAACGCCGGCGTGACGGTTTCGCCCTTAGTCAAAGCCAAAATGCAGCCGTTTTGCGCGCCGTGGGTACGCAGGTGACGGGTCAGCTGGCGGGTGTCGATGTCGGCGATGGCAATCGTTTTCTCTTTGATCAAGTATTCGGTCAAGCTCATGCTGGAGCGAAAATTGGAGGCGATCAATGGCAGATCTTTGATGATCAGGCCGGCAGCATGGATTTTGGACGCTTCAACGTCTTGTTCGTTGATACCATAATTCCCGATATGGGGGTAGGTCAGGGTGACGATTTGCTGGCAGTAGCTGGGGTCGGTCAGGATTTCCTGGTAGCCAGTCATCGAGGTGTTGAAAACGACCTCGCCGACTGTGTGGCCCACGTCTTTAGACGCAGCGCCAATGGAAGATCCGACAAAGACCGTGCCGTCTGCGAGTGCCAAGATGGCTGGGGGGTGGCATCGCTTGAGAGACAAAAGCACTGGGTTCTCCGAATATATAACGGGTACGCCCAAGCCGACTCAATACAAACCTTACTTCGACATTTCGTGAAGTAAGCGGGTGAGCTGCTATGTCAGGGATAAAGCTTTTGATGCGCTAGGCGTACGGGGTTGATAGAAAAGCCTCCAATTATAGCTGAGCCAAGACTCAAATGCCCCCAATGCAGCCTGAATTCAGCGTAAACTGCTGGCATGCAGGCAAATAGCGGCGGCGGCGGCGACATTGAGCGATTCTTCGCCGCCAGGCTGCCCAATGCGAACGGAAACGGCCGCCCGCGCCAGCAATTCAGCACTAACACCCTGTCCTTCGTGCCCCATGACCCAGGCACAAGGATTCGGAAGCCCTTGATTTCGCATCAGATTTTGCAAAAAATCACCCTGATGCGAGCTGGTCACCACCAGAGGAATGGTCAAAACAGCCACATCATCCAGACTGGCCGCCTCCATCAAATGCAGGCCAAAATGCGCCCCCATACCCGCGCGCAGGACTTTGGGGCTCCACAAAGCGGCTGAACCTTTGAGGGCAATCACCTGCTTGAACCCAAAAGCCGCCGCGCTGCGCAGGATGGAGCCGACGTTGCCGGCATCTTGCACGCGGTCCAGGATGACCGTGGCCACATTGGGCAATAATTGCACGGACGTTGGCAGATCAACAATAAAACCCATCTTTGCAGGCGATTCCAAACCGCTGATGTCTTGCCATAGCTTGTCGTTAATTACTATAATTTTAATAGCTTCAGAGGCAAACAATACGCCGGCTAGAGGCCAAAATGACTCCGAAAACACCGCCACGACCGGTTTGATGCCGCGTACCAGCGCTGCGCTGCATAGATGATCACCCTCCAGCCAGACGCGGCCCGCTTTGCGGTAGGCGGTGCTCTCGGTGCTGAGTCTGCGCAGCTCTTTGAGGAAGGGGTTATCCCGCGATGTGATATGAGTGGTGTCGGGTGAAGTCATACTTTGACATCTTGAATAGTACCCACATGAGGGCCCTGATTGAAACCCGCATTGATGCCTAAATGCAGCACTTGGGACACCGGTGCAAAGGTTTTACGGTGCTCCGGGCAGGCGCCAAACGCCGCCAAGGCCGCCAAATGCTGCGCCGTGCCATAGCCTTTGTGCTGATCAAAACCGTATTGCGGAAACTTGTCATGCAGCTCGGCGCACCAACGGTCGCGGGTGACTTTGGCCAAAATCGAAGCGGCTGATATTGCCTGGACTTTGCTGTCGCCCTTCACAATCGCCTCGGCCAGCACGTCCAGGGTCGGAATACGGTTGCCATCGACCAGCACTTTGACGGGTTTGAGGCGCAAGCCCTCCACCGCGCGGCGCATGGCCAGCAGGGTGGCTTGCAGGATATTGATCTCGTCGATTTCGGCCACACTGGCTTCGGCGACCGAGCAACACAGCGCTTTGGCACGTATTTCATCGTAGAGTTTTTCGCGGCGTGCGGCCGTCAAGGTTTTGGAGTCAGCCAAGCCTTTGATGGGGTTCAGATCGTCCAAAATCACCGCAGCGGCGACCACAGGGCCAGCCAAAGGGCCACGGCCAGCCTCGTCCACGCCAGCCATCAAACCCGGGGCATCCCACACCAAAGCCACTTGTTCAGCCTGTAAAACCTGCAGTGCGAGGTTTTTGCCCTTTTTAGGTGCTGTCTTCGAGGGCTTTGCCGCTTTTGAAGGACTATTTGGAGGGCTGTTTAAGGACTTGGGCGATGGCATGGGCGGCGAGTTCGGATGTATTGCGCTGGAGCTGGGTGTGCAGAAGGATGAATTGTCGCTCCAAACGCGCTATTTTTTCAGGCGCGTCAAACCAAGCCAGAGTCGCCGCAGCCAAAGCTTGCGGTGTGGCCTCGTGTTGCAACAGTTCAGGCACCACAAAGTCCTGGCACAAAATATTGGGCAGACCGACCCACGGCTGCAGCTTTTTACGTTTCATGATCTCGTAGGACAGCCAATTGAGCGCATACGCAATCACCATCGGGCGTTTGTACAAAGCCGCCTCCAGGGTGGCCGTGCCACTGGCGATCAAGGTGACGTCGCAAGCTTCCAAGGCCGTATGCGACTGGCCTGAGAGGATCTGAACCTGCGCTGCCACCCCGCAGTCCTGTGCGATTTGCAGCAGCAAGGCTTCGTGCCTGGGTATCGCAGGCACTACAAATTTCATAGCTGGATAGGCAATAATCATGCCGGCCACCGCCTTAAAAAACCTTGGTGCGAGGTGTTTTATCTCTGCCAAGCGGCTACCCGGCAAGATGGCGACGACGCGGTCTTCCGTCTGCAAACCCAGCTTGTGCCGCGCGGCTGCCCTGTCAGGCTGCATCGGGATGACCGAGGCCAGCGGATGGCCGACAAAGGTGGCAGCAATGCCATGCCTGGCTAACAGCTCGGGCTCAAACGGAAAGACGCACAGCACGTGGTCGCAGCTTTTTTTGAGCTTTTCGACCCGCTTGGGACGCCAAGCCCAGATGGACGGGCAGACAAAATGCACAGTTTTGATACCAGTTGCACGCAAATCCGCCTCCAAATCCAGGTTGAAATCAGGCGCATCTACGCCGATGAACACATCGGGTGGCGTTTGCAAAAGCCTGGCTTTGAGCTGGTTCCGAATGCCGAGAATCTCGCGGTAATGGTGCAAAGCGTCTACATAGCCAAAAACGGACAACTTATCGCTGGGCCACCAGGCTTTGAAACCGCGCTCCAGCATGTGTGGGCCACCAATGCCCTGGGCTTGCACGTGCGGCCACTTCTGGTGCAAACCGTCCAGCAGCAAACTGGCGAGCAGGTCGCCAGATGCCTCACCAGCCACCAAAGCGAACTGCTTTTGATCAGCGGGCAATGCCACGTGTTGATTGCGTCAAAAACGCGTCCATCAAGGAAATGTCAGCGTGGGCTAGCGGGTGCGTTTGAACCAAAGCTGCCACATCTGACTGCGCTTGGGCCAATGTTTTGTCCGAACGGTACAAGAGCTTGTGCATTTGTTTCACGGCTGCGATGCGTTCATCGCCAAAACCACGGCGGCGCAGGCCTTCAATATTGAAGCCGCGCACCGCCAGCGGGTTGCCATCCGCCATCATAAACGGAGGAATGTCTTGGGTCACCGCACTTGAAAAGCCCACCATGGCATGTGTGCCGATTTTGACGAACTGGTGTATGCCCGTTAGCCCGCCCACAATCACCCAATCGGCCACATGCACGTGACCTGCCAGGGTGGTGTTATTGGCCAAAATGGTTTTGTCGCCGACCTGGCAGTCGTGCGCGATATGAACATAAGCCATGATCCAGTTGTCATTCCCGACCCGCGTGACACCGGCATCACCTGGACTGCCGATGTTCAACGTGCAAAATTCGCGGATGGTATTTCGGTCGCCAATGTGCAATTCACAAGGCTCACCTGCATACTTTTTATCCTGCGGAATGGCACCTATCGAGTTGAACTGAAAAATGTGGTTGTCTTGCCCAATGCGGGTATGGCCCTCGACGACGCAATGCGCACCGATGCATGTGCCCGCAGCAATCTGCACGTGGGGGCCAATGACGCTGTACGGGCCAACGCTGACCGAGCCATCAAGCTGCGCACGTGCATCGACAATCGCTGTCGCATGGATCCGGGTCATTGGACAGAATTCCTTGCCTGAATCTGCTGTTTTACGGGGTGCACTGATTTACGACGTTTAAACGCCATCAGTCATCTTCACCCAGCATGCGGATGGTGCACATGATGGTTGCTTCGGTCACCACTTCACCGTCAACGGTGGCTTTTCCGATAAATTTCCACATACCGGAACGAACACGATCAACGTGCACTTCCAGCATCAACTGATCCCCGGGCGCGACGGGTTTTTTGAAACGCACACCATCGATGCCGGCAAAGTAAAACATGGTTTTATCGTCCGGTGTGACGCCCAGCGTATCAAAACCCAAAAGCGCGGCTGATTGCGCCAAGGCTTCAACAATAAGCACCCCAGGCATCACCGGGCGGTGAGGGAAATGACCAACAAAGTACGGCTCATTGATAGAAATATTTTTGTAGGCTTTGATGTATTTACCTTTTTCCAGTTCCAAGACGCGATCAACCAAGACAAAAGGATAGCGATGCGGCAGTTGTTTGAGAATCCGGTAAATGTCCATCATGATGATTTTTTCTTTCTTTATTTTTAACTACTAATTAGTATTTAGCTTTTTCTCAAGCAAACGAACACGTTCACGCAAACCAAACAACTGCTTCAAGGTCGCTGCATTTTTCCCCCATGCAGCGTTGTCATCCAATGGGAACAGCCCAGTATAAACACCCGGCTTGTGAACCGAGTGCGTGACAACAGAAGCGCCTGAAATTTCCACATGGTCAGCAATCGTCAAATGTCCCGCAATACTGACAGAGCCACCGATCATGCAAAAAGCACCGATTTCAGCGCTTCCTGCAATGGCCGTTGATGCCGCAATCACCGTATGTTTCCCGATTTTTGCGTTGTGCCCAATCTGGATTAAATTGTCGAGTTTGACGCCCTCTTCGATGATCGTGTCCTGCAATGCGCCACGATCAATACAAGTGTTGGCGCCGATTTCAACATGATTACCCACCCTCACTGCGCCTAATTGCTCGATTTTTACCCATGTGAGCGGGGTTTTATTTTCGCCATCTTTGCTCTGCTTGGGTGCAAATCCAAAACCATCTGCCCCGATCACCACACCCGAATGCAAAATACAATCATCACCGATAACACAGTTCTCCCCAATGGTGACTCGGGAATTGAGTACCGTGTTGGCACCAACCCGTGTATTTCTCTCGACCACACATAATGGGCCAACAGAGGCACTAGGATCAATCAAAGCTGTAGGGTCAACCACGGCACTCGGATGAATGCCTGAACCATTTTTTGACGAATGCATTTGCTTCCACAGCTGTGTCAGCAGCGCAAAATACAAATAAGGGTCATCTGCAACGATGCAGGCACCACGCGCTATAGCTTGTTGCTCTAAACGCGGGCCAACGATGACGCAAGCTGCTTTGGATTGCTGCAGCTGTTGCTCGTATTTGGTATTGCTCACAAAACTGACGTCTGAAGCAGACGCCATCTTCAAGGAAGCAAGGCCTTCAATCAAGGCATCTGCATCACCATGCAACTGACCGCCCAGAGCTTGAACAATTTGACCTAAATGAATTGACACACTCGAACAGCAGGCAAAAAGACACGCAAGACGCTGTTTGTCTTATTTCGTCGAATTCAATACTTTGAGCACTTTTTCAGTGATGTCATGTTTTGGATTGATATACACAACCTCTTGCAGGACAACATCATACTTTTCTGCTTCAGCCACCTGTTTCACGACTTTATTAGCGCGCTCCAAAACTTGCTGCAGCTCTTCATTTTTGCGCACATTCAAGTCTTCCTGGAACTCACGGCGCTTGCGCTGAAAGTCACGGTCTTGTTCGACCAATTGCTTTTGACGTGTGTTGCGCTGTGCTTCCGACAATGTTGGCGCATCTTTGTCCAACTTATCGGCAATGTTTTTCAGCTGGTTGCCTTGGTCTGTCAATTCTTTTTCGCGCTTCAAGAACTCTTGCTCAAGCTTGGCTTGAGCTGCCTTTGCAGAATTTGCATCGCGGAAGATACGGTCTGTATTGATAAAACCGATCTTCAATTCTTGCGCGACAGTCGTAGCGGAGATGCTAGACAAGCCAAGTGCCAGAATTAAAAACCATTTGCTATGAGAGTGACGAAGAGAGGTATTCATTAGAAAGATGTTCCGATTTGAAATTGAATTTTTTGTATTTTATCCGTTGCAAACGTACGCAAAGGTTTGGCGTATGCAATACGAAGTGGACCGATGGGCGAAATCCAACTTATACCCACGCCAGTAGAGGTACGGATTTCATTGAACAAGATAGGGTCGTTTTCACCATAAACATTTCCTGCGTCGAAAAAGGCAAATAAACGCAAGGATTTGTCATTGCCAGCACCCGGGAATGGCGTGATGAATTCGGTATTAAGTGTGATTTTTTTAGGTCCACCCAAAGCGATATTTGTAGCGGCGTCACGTGGGCCGAGGGACGATTGTTCAAAACCACGAACAGAACCCAAACCGCCAGAGTAGGAATTTTTAAACACGGGGAACGGTTTACCACCCAAGCCTTTGCCCCAGTTCACCTCACCATTGAAGGCCAAAGTAAACTGCTTGTTCAAGGGAATGTATTGCTGATACTGCGCGACTGCTTTGACGTAATTAACATCACCAGCAGGACTCCATTCTGCAAAAAATCGTTGGTACTTGCCAGAAGTGGGAGTGAGCACGCTGTCCCTGTCGTCACGAGCCCAGCCGAGTGTCAACGGATATGCGTAACTGGTATAACCAAACTGATTTGCATAGTCGGTGTAAGCCGTCGGCATATTGGTGCCTGTGATAATTTTGTTCCGCTCCAAACCACCACCCACATAAATGGTGTTGGTTGGGTTGATAGGAATGCCGAATTTCAAGCTAGTACCAATGGTCTGAACCTGATAATCGCCTGTGACCGCACTTACCGGACTGATGGTTCTGTAGTAGCCATCAATGGATCGCGAAATACCATCTTCTGTAAAGTAGGGATCAACACTGGTCAACACGAGAGATCGATTCAGCTTGCTGGTATTGACGTCAACACCTAAATAATTACCAGATCCAAAAATATTCTCTTGTTTAATACCAAACTGAAATGTCAATTTATCTGCGCTTGAATACCCAGCACCAAAACTCAAATTACCTGTCGGTTTTTCAACAACGGTCAGATTGATATCAACCTGATCGGGGGTGCCTGGTATTTCTTGCGAATCAATTTGAACATCTTTGAAAAATCCCAGACGATCTACGCGGTCCCGTGACGCACGCAATTTCTCGCCGTCATACCAGGATGACTCAAATTGACGAAATTCGCGCCGGATGACCTCATCGCGGGTTCTGTTGTTTCCAGAAATATTGATGCGTCGCACATAGGCACGTTGGCCCGGGTCAGAACTAATGACCAAGGCGACACGGTTGTTGACGCGGTCTATTTCCGGCTTGAAATCCACACGGGCGAAAGCGAAACCAAAATCTCCAAAGTAGTTGACAAATGCTTTGGTCGTTTCCGCAATTTGATCCGCGTTGTATTCCTGTCCTGGAGATACCGTGACCAAAGATTTAAATTGATCTTCTTTTCCCAGATAATTGCCAGTCAACTTGACGCCAGAAACAATGTAGCGCTCACCCTCGGTCACATTTAACGTGATGGCGATGTCTTTTTTATCGGTAGAAATAGAAACCTGGCTCGAGTCAATCTTAAATTCCAGATATCCGTGAGACAAATAATAGGATCTCAATGTCTCAATATCGGCATTGAGCTTGGCCTTGGTATATCTGTCACTTTTGGTATACCAGCTCAGGATGCCACCCGTATCCAGATCGAACAAACCACGCAGTGTCGACTCGCTGAAGGCTTTGTTTCCAATGATGCGGATGTCTTTGATTTTGGCGACATCGCCCTCCACGACGCTGAACGTCAAATTCACCCGATTCCGCTCGATAGGTGTGACAGTGGTCAGCACTTCAGCGGCGTACAAACTACGGGTGAGGTACTGCCGCTTTAGCTCTTGTTCAGCCTTGTCCAGCAAAGCTTTGTCATATGGCTGACCGTCTGCCAGACCAATATCCCGTAAAGACTTTGTGAGCGCATCTTTGTCAAATTCTTTTGTTCCAACAAATTCGACATTGGCGACCGTCGGCCGCTCTTCAACGATGACGATCAAAACATCACCATTGATCTCAACTCTGACGTCTTTAAAAATACCCAAAGCAAACAGGGAGCGAATGGCAACAGAGCCTTTCTCGTCATTGTATGTATCACCAATCCGAAAGGGCAGCGTAGCAAAAACAGTCCCCGGTTCTACGCGCTGCAAGCCTTCCAGTCGAATGTCACGAACGGCAAAAGGTGTCACTGCCCAAGCCGCATTTGATGCGGCTAACACCAAAGTAGCTAACAGGCTGGCGTTACGCCTTGGTAAAGTGTGTAGTAGGTATTTAATATTTTTTTCCATGTGGCTGGCTATATTCCATATTTGAAACAGGCAATAAAGGTTGTTACCTCAATGTTTCAAATACGTGTGAGGTCTTCCTTGTATGCGTATCAAAGAGTAAAAATTCTCGTAACGTCGTTGTAAAGCGCTATAGACATCATACTAAACAGCAAAACGACACCGCCTCGCTGTAGACGATCAACCCAGAGGTCTGAGACTGTTTTCCCAGTCACACCCTCCCAGAGATAATACATCAGATGGCCGCCATCCAAGACAGGTAAGGGTAACAGGTTTAGTACGCCAAGACTGACGCTGATCAGTGCCAAAAAAACCAAATACGCTGACAAACCCATATTTGCAGACTTTCCAGCATAGTCAGCAATCGTTAATGGGCCGCTCAAATTTTTCAGAGACGCTTGTCCGACAAGCATTTTTCCCATCATTTGCAAGGTCAAAATAGAAATATCCCACGTTTTTACAACCCCTTGAGACAAGCCTTCAAACAGCGTGTAACGTACCGTTGTGAATTGGGGTGCTGCGCCGACAAATGCCCCTATTCTGCCAACATAGGCTGTGTCTTCAAGTTTTGCATCAGCTTTAACAGTTATATCCAAACGCTGGCCTTGCCGGTCTACGGTCCAAACTTGAGAAACGCCTGCAGTGATGCCATTACTTTGTTGAATTGAAGTGCGGATGTATTCTCGCAATTGCTGCCCATCAACAATGCTTAGGCTCCCGATACTTAAAACGATATCACCCGGCTTCAAGCCTGCCCGCCTGGCTGATCCATCGGCTTGCAGATCGCCAATGACGGCTTGCGTCCATGGACCTGTAACGCCAATTTTTTGATATAACTTGGCATCAACATCAGCGACCTGAAGCTGGGTCAACGGCAAGACCAGTTCACGGCTGGACGCGGTTGCGGATCTGGCAATCACAATCCGCACATCGTGTCCTTGCATGGCACCACGTGTCAGCAGCCATCGAAAATCGGTCAGCGAGCGCACATCTTCCAGTTCACTTCCGTCAAAAGCAGCCTGCAGAACATGCTCGCCGCCCACCAATCCAACGCGTTGTGCCAGGGAACCTGATGACGGGCTTGCCAAGATGGCTTTGGGTTCTTCAACACCAGACCAATTGACGATGGAATACAGAACAATCGCCAATAATAAATTGGCAATCGGGCCTGCAGCCACAATGGCCGCACGTTTTAAGAGAGGTTGCGTATTGAATGCCAAATGCTTTTCAGAAACGTCGACAGGCGCTTCGCGTTCATCCAGCATCTTTACAAAACCACCAAGGGGCAGCAGGCCGATCACAAATTCGGTGTCAGAACCTTTTGGCTTCCATTTAAAAACAGCTTTACCAAATCCCACCGAAAAGCGCAAGACCTTAACGCCGCAAGTCACCGCCACCTTGTAGTGACCATACTCATGCACGGCAATCAAAAAACCTAATGCAATCACAAATGCCAACACTGTCGTCATATTAGACCTCCATGCGCTTGACCTGCTCCAAGGCAGCTTGCCGTGATAAGGCGTCAATTGTTAATAAATCGTCCAGTGTTGCAGGTTTAAAGGGCTGGATTTTTGAAAGCGTAGCCAAATTGACTGCGTGGATTTGGTCAAAACGGATGCGTTGGTCAAGAAATGCCTGAACCGCAACCTCGTTCGCCGCATTCAGTACCGCCGGCGTGCCTGACGGTGCTTGCAGCACATGCCAAGCCAATGCCAAGCCTGGAAAACGAACTGCATGATCGTTGCTATCAATGGCTTCAAATGTCATCGCAGACAAAGACTTGAAATCAATCGCCGCTGAACCATTGACAATACGATCAGGCCAGGACAAGCCAAAAGCAATCGGCCCCCGCATGTCTGGCGTGCCCAGCTGAGCCAATACGGATGTATCGCGGAATTGCACCATCGAATGAATCACGCTTTGCGGATGGATGACCACCTCGATTTGTTCAAGACCCATCTCAAACAGATATTTAGCCTCGATAACCTCCAATGCTTTGTTCATCATGGTGGCAGAGTCGACCGAAATTTTACGCCCCATCACCCAATTGGGGTGCGCACAGGCCTCTGAAGGTGTGACATCTTTTAAAGTGGCAATGTCACGTGTTCTAAATGGTCCGCCAGAGGCGGTAAGAATGATTTTTTCAACGCGAGACTGCCAGGTAGACCGCTCTGGCGGCAGGCATTGAAAAATCGCGGAGTGCTCGCTGTCAATCGGCAACAAAGCTGCACCGCCCGTCTTAACTGCCTCCATAAACAATTCCCCGCCGACCACCAATGCTTCTTTGTTGGCCAACAGCAAACGTTTGCCAGCACGCGCAGCTGCGAGACAGGGAGCCAAGCCAGCGGCACCCACAATCGCCGCCATCACAACATCAACGGATTCATTGGAGGCGATCATTTCAATCGCTTTGGCACCCGACAATACAGTCACATTGAAATTATTCAGCTTCACTTTATGCGCCAGCTCCAGCGCATGTGACTCACTTGCCATAACAGCATAAGTCGGACTAAATTGTGCAATTTGCGAGAGCATCATATCCACTTGCGTAGATGCACTGAGCGCAAAGACCTGAAACCGATCTGGGTGTCGCGCAACAACATCCAATGTGCTGGTACCGACCGAACCAGTAGATCCTAGGATCGTCAAACGCTGCATATTCATTTGAGAAGTCCGGCTAGCATCATGGCAATCGGCAGCGTGGGTAGCAAAGCATCGATGCGGTCAAGCACCCCTCCGTGTCCAGGCAATAAGTTGCTGGAATCTTTAGCACCAGCGCTGCGTTTGATCAAGGATTCCACCAAATCGCCGACCACGCTCATCGCTGTTAAAAACAACAATGCAATCAGCAAGATGCCCCAATGCTGCTTGTACAGCAGCGAATACAGACTAGGCACAGCGTTATTCCAAGCAGCGTCACTGATGACCCAAACGGCAGCAAGAACCAAAACACCGACAGATCCACCCCAAACACCTTCCCAGCTTTTGCCAGGGCTGATGCTGGGGGCTAACTTGCTGGCACTGAATTTACCGCCAAAAGCCCGACCCGCAAAATACGCAAAAACATCAGCGGCCCAAACCAGCAGCAAAACGGACATCAGAAAATTGAGCCCAACGATGCGTGCCTGGCAAACAGCCAACCATGCCAGCCATAAAGCCAACATACCACCCATCCTGCGCAAAGGAGACGGAATTTTTAACCAGCCAGCCACCCCGTATTTCAACAGCCACGCGCTTGCAAGCACCCACAGACCACTTGCAATGATCCAAAGTGGTGTAAGTTCACGTTGCAGCAAACCTAAGTACCAGGTCATAGCGGCCAAAATAATGAATTGACACCCCATCCAAACAGCGAGACCGCTACTGCAATGGTTCAAGCGGCCCCACTCCCATGCCCCTGCAGCCATAAAAACAAGGGCCAACAGACAAAACGGCCAAGGCGCTGGATACATCAAGGCCGGCAACAAAATAGCTAGCATGATGAGCGCAGTCAGAACGCGTTGTTTAAGCATCAGGTCTGCCTTGTTAAATGTTAAAAATGGACAATGGCATCAAATGGGCGGAATATCCAAGGTGACAACGCCTTTCAAGCGTTTTCTTTCACTTGAATTTGCTCGGATGTTTTACCAAATCGCCGCTCACGTCGATTAAATTCGTCTATCGCTAAATCCAGGGCCTGTACATCAAAGTCTGGCCAAAGCTTGTCGCTAAAATATAGTTCAGAGTAAGCCGCCTGCCATAGCAAGAAATTGCTGATGCGCTGTTCACCGCCCGTACGAATGATCAACTCAGGATCAGCCACATGCACCAAGGCCATGGCAGCATTCAGGTTGCTGGCGGTAATAGGCAGTTTTTTTGCAACCAGTTTAGCAGCAGCTTGCGTGATGTCCCACCGACCGCCGTAGTTGAAACAGATGTTGAAAATGAGTCGGGTGTTGTGAGCGGTCTCGGCTTCTGCCCGCAAAAAACCTTTTTTTAGGCTCTCAGACAAACCTTCGCGTTCCCCGATAAAGTGAATTCTCACGCCAAATTCACTGAGTTGAGATACTTCGCGGGCCAATGCTTTGGCAAGAAGCTCCATGAGGCCAGAAACTTCCTCCACCGGTCGATCCCAATTTTCAGATGAGAATGCGAAAACCGTCAACACCTTGACACCGCGTTCGGCACACGCTTTGACACACCGGTGTAAAGCGTCGACGCCTTGCTTGTGTCCCGCAACACGCGGCATAAACCGTTTATTGGCCCAGCGACCGTTGCCATCCATCACAATGGCAATGTGGCTGGGTATCACTTTTTTAGCGCGCATGGACGAGCGTGTCAATACAGAAGGCCGATTATGAATGTCGCATCATTTTGCTGTTTAAACAGCCATGATTTCATGTTCTTTAGCCGCAACCAACTGATCAATCGTCACGACATGCCGATCTGTGACCTTTTGAATATCTGCTTCAGAGCGTTTTTGATCATCCTCTGAAGCCAACTTCTCTTTGACCAATTTTTTGATATTTTCATTGGCATCGCGGCGCAAATTGCGAATCGCGATTTTGGCGTTTTCGCCCTCATTACGAACCAGTTTCGTCATTTCCCTACGACGCTCTTCACTCATCATGGGCATGGGCACACGAATCAAATCACCCATGCTGGACGGGTTCAGACCCAGATCGCTGTCTCGAATGGCTTTTTCAATCTTGGCACCCATGCCCTTTTCCCAGGGCTGGATGCCAACCGTGCGTGAGTCAATCATGGACAAGTTTGCAACTTGCCCAATCGGCATCATGCTGCCGTAGTAATCGACCTGCACGCTGTCAAGCAAGGCTGGACTGGCACGACCAGTGCGAATTTTACTGATGTTGTTTTTAAAGGCCTCGATGGATTGGTCCATCTTGGTTTCAGCTTGTATTCTGATGGGGGTTGTTGACATATTCTACTCCTGTAACAAGCAATAACTATCCTGCGACAACAAGGATACGAAAAACGGTTTATGTAAGCACAGTGCAAAGACGCACATCATCAAGCGTGGACCAGAGTGCCTTCGTCCTCACCCATGATCACGCGCTTTAATGCGCCATGTTTGAAGATGGAAAATACCTTGATGGGTAATTTTTGCTCACGACATACCGCAAAAGCAGCAGCGTCCATGATGCCCAAATTTTGCGACATGGCTTGATCAAAGCTCAGCTTGGTGTAGCGAACAGCATTCGGATCTTTTTTCGGATCGGCCGAATACACGCCATCAACCTTGGTCGCCTTGAGCACCACTTCCGCGCCGATCTCAGCGCCGCGCAAGGCTGCTGCGGTGTCTGTTGTGAAAAATGGGTTGCCAGTTCCAGCAGCAAAAATAACAACTTTACCTTCTTCGAGGTATTGCAGGGCTTTCGGACGAATGTAAGGTTCAACCACCTGCTCAATCGCAATGGCCGACATGACCCGTGCAATCAAGCCCGCCTTGTTCATCGTATCGCCCAAAGCCAACGCATTCATCACGGTGGCCAGCATACCCATGTAGTCGGCAGTCGCACGATCCATACCGACCGAACCACCCGCCACACCACGGAAAATATTGCCGCCGCCAATCACCACCGCCACTTCAACCCCCATACGGGTGATTTCTGCAATCTCTTCAACCATGCGCACAATCGTGGCACGGTTGATACCAAATGCATCATCCCCCATCAATGCCTCACCTGACAGCTTGAGCAAAATCCGCTTGTAGGCGGGCGCATTGTTCGCTGGCGCAAGGTCGGTCATGGGAAGCTCCTGTAGGTTGATGTGGTTGTGATTCAGTGACGAATCTTTTTTTGAAATGAAAACGCTGGCTAAAGCTGGTAAATGCTGCAAATTAAACAGCAGCCTTGGCAGCAGCCACTTGAGCCGCCACTTCTGCCGCGAAATCGTCAACCTTCTTCTCAATGCCCTCGCCCACCACGTACAAAGTAAAACCTTTGACGGTGGTGTTTGCCGCTTTAAGCATTTGCTCAACAGTCAACTTGTCGTTTTTCACGAAAGACTGGTTGTTCAAAGACACTTCTTTCAAGAATTTCTGCACGCCACCTTCGATACGCTTCGCAACGATTTCATCAGACTGCACAGGCTTGCCTGCAGCAGTGGCGATGGCTGCGTCTTCCGCCGCTTTGGCAGCAGCCACTGAACGCTCTTTGGCGACCAATTCAGCTGGCACTTCAGCACTGGACAACGACACTGGCTTCATCGCAGCAATGTGCATGGCCACGTCTTTAGCCGCTGTATCATCGCCTTCAAACTCAACAACCACACCAATACGTGTTCCGTGCAGATAGGTAGCCAATTTAGCGCCGTTAGCGTAATGTTTGAAACGACGGAAGCTCATGTTTTCGCCGATTTTTCCGATCAAGCCTTTGCGTACATCTTCCAAGGTCGGGCCAAAGCCGTCCAAACTGTAAGGCAAAGCGCCCAAGGCAGCGATGTCAGCTGGGTTGTGCTCAGCAATCAAATCTGCAGCTGCTTGCGCCAAACCCAAGAAGCTGTCGTTCTTGGTCACGAAGTCGGTTTCGCAGTTCACTTCAAGCATTGCGCCAGTGCTACCGTTCACACTGCACATCACCACGCCTTCTGCGGTGATACGGTCTGAGGCCTTGCTGGCTTTGCTACCCAATTTGACCCGGAGCAGCTCTTCTGCTTTGTCCATATCGCCTGCAGCTTCTGTCAGGGCTTTTTTGCACTCCATCATTGGTGCATCCGTTTTGGCGCGCAGTGCTGCGACCATGCTGGCGGTAATTACTGTCATTTGTATTTCTCCTGCTCAATATTAAAAATTTTGATTAAAAAAAGAGGGCAACCAGTGCCCCCTATTTTTTTCCTAGCTAGCTAGGGGCAATCCACGACTCCGGGCTTATGCCGCTGGCGTTTCTGCAACTTCAACAAACTCGTCGCCGGTTTCAGGCGCAACGGTTTTAACAACCTCGTTAGAGCGGTTGTTACGGCCTTCAATGATCGCATCAGCAATACCGCGCGCATACAAAGCAACGGCTTTTGATGAGTCGTCGTTGCCTGGGATGATGTAATCGATGCCTTCTGGCGAGTGGTTGGAATCAACCACGCCGATCAAAGGAATGCCCAATTTGCGCGCTTCCAGGATGGCAATTTTGTGGTAACCGACGTCGATCACAAAAATCGCATCTGGCAAACCAGTCATGTCTTGAATACCGCCCATGTCGCGTTCAAGTTTGGCCATTTCGCGGGCAAACATGAGTTGTTCTTTTTTGCTCAAAGCATCCAGACCGGCTTCTTGCTGGACTTTCATCTCTTTCAAGCGCTTCAGGGAAATTTTGACCGTTTTAAAGTTGGTCATCATGCCGCCCAACCAGCGCTGGTCAACGAAAGGCACGCCTGCGCGCAGCGCTTCGGTGGACAAGATTTCGCGTGCTTGACGCTTCGTGCCGACCATCAACACGGTACCGCCGTTTGCCGTCAATTGACGCACAAACTTGGTCGCCTCTTGAAACATCGGGAGCGATTTTTCCAGGTTGATGATGTGAATTTTGTTGCGATGGCCGAAAATAAACGGGGCCATCTTGGGGTTCCAGAAACGGGTTTGATGTCCAAAATGAACGCCCGCATCCAGCATTTCACGCATTGTTACTGCCATGATAATTTCCAATAATATCAAAAGGTTAGGTCTAAAATCCGCCCGATTTGTCAGGCAATGAATCCTTCTGTACAGTATCTGTACAGTACATTCACCACCCGCAACACCTTGAATGGGCTGATTTGCGAATTACTCTACAAGCACCGCTCCCGATAGGACACCGTATGTAAAGCCTTACGATTGTAGCATGAGCCAGCAATTTAGCCCTCCCCCAGTCCCAAGAAAAGGCCCGCCAATGTGAATCCAGAAAACTTTAGACGACTTTAGACTACTTTCCAACACAAGCACCTCGATTTAGTCAGCTTTTACACATCCTTTGCGGTTTTTTTACGCTAATAGTCCGCGAAAATAGCCCGATAATCGTAGGTTGCACTGCAACAAATCTTCCCCTTAATTCGTCCCTATTCATGAAAATTGCCATTGTTGGCGCAGGCGTTATCGGCGTCACCACAGCCTATGAACTTGCCGCAGATGGCCACGAAGTCACTGTTTATGAGCGTCACCGCGCCGCCGCCGAAGAAGCCAGCTTTGCCAATGCAGGAGTAATTGCACCGAGCTACCTCGCCCCTTGGGTCATGCCCGGGATGCGCGGCATGCCTGCCAATCTGTTCAAGCATCTATTTGATCGGCACGCACCTGTCAAGCTCAAACTCCCGCTCAGCGCGACGGAGCTGAACTGGATCTGGCGCTGGTACCGTGCCAGCAAGCTGGACACCTACCTCGCCAACCGTGCCGCCATGCATAACCTGGCCACCTACAGCCGCGACCGCCTGCGCAGCATCAGCACCGAGCTGGAGCTTGACTACGAACGCAGCGACGGCCTGACCGTGTTGCTGCGTACTGCCAAAGATGCCAAATTGATACTGCCCAGCCTTGAGGTATTGAGCAATATGGGCGTCCCCTTTACCAAAATGACGCCCGAACAGACGCGGCAAATTGAACCCGCGCTCAACCCGGACAAGAAGTTCTTTGGAGCCGTGCACCTGCCCACGGACGAAGTGGGTAACTGCCGTGAGTTTGCATTACTGCTCAAGAGGCAGGCGCAGCAAATGGGCGTTAAATTTGAGTTCAATTCAACTGTAACCGGCGTGGAATACAATAATTTCGCTACTTTATTTATAGCAAATAAAGTAGCGTCACTAAGTTTTGACGCCGTGGTTTTGTGTGCCGGTGCCGCCAGCGCCCGCTTGCTCAAAGCCATCAAGCCATTCAAACTCAGCATTCCCTTGATTCCCGTGTACGGTTACTCCGTCAGCGCCGTGGTGCGTGAAAACCTGAACGCGCCCAACAGCGCCTTGATCGATGAGCGCTACCAAGTCGCCATCACCCGGCTGGGCAACCGTGTGCGTGTGGCTGGCGGCGCTGAAATTGGTGGCCCCGCCTTGCAGGGCACCACTGACAGCAAACGCTCAAATGCCTTTGACACGCTCTACAAAGTGCTGCAAGACTGGTTTCCGGGCGCGGCCCACACCACCCAAACCAGCAGCGTGCAAGAATGGCGCGGTGCACGCCCCATGTTGCCGGACGGCCCGCCCATCATCGGCCCCAGCGGCACACCAGGCATTTGGCTGAATCTGGGCCATGGCTCCAGCGGCTGGGCATTGAGCTGCGGCAGCGCCCGCGCCATTGCTGATTTGATCGCGCAACGGCAACCGGAAGTCGATGTGTCGCGCATGACGATTGAACGATTTTTCAAAAAATGATGCAAAGCCCCCATGCCCACACATCAATTTGACGCCGTCATCATAGGCGCAGGCGCTGCCGGCTTGTTTTGCGCTGGCGTGGCCGGGCAATTGGGGCTCAAGGTTTTGGTGCTTGACCACAGCGATAAAGTAGCCGAAAAAATCCGCATCTCAGGTGGCGGGCGCGCCAATTTCACCAACAAAGACGTCAGTCCGGCCAACTTTTTAAGCGACAACCCGCATTTTTGCCGCAGCGCCCTGTCCCGCTATACCCCACGTGACTTCGTCGCCTTGATGGACAAATATGGCATTGCCCACCATGAAAAGCACAAAGGCCAGTTGTTTTGCGATCACTCGGCGCAAGACCTGATCGACATGCTGTTGCGCGAATGCGACGCCGGTGGCGTACAGCGCTGGCAACCCTGCCAAATCAAGCAAATCCGCTCAATTTCAGCTGATCCGACCAATTTAAGCCTTAAAAATGATTCTAGCCGGCGTATTGATTACCTAGACCGCTATGAAATTAATAGTGATAAAGGTGTTATCTCAACCCAAAGCATTGTCATCGCCACGGGCGGCCTGTCCATCCCCAAGATCGGTGCGACGGATTTTGGCTACCGCATCGCCAAACAGTTTGACCTGCGCTTGATCGAACCCCGACCCGCTCTGGTGCCATTGACTTTTGACGGCGCAGACTGGGCGCCCTACGCCCAATTGGCGGGTTTGGCGTTACCGGTGGTGATTGAAACGGGTATCAAAAAGGCGAAAATGAGCTTCACCGAAGACCTACTCTTCACCCACCGTGGCTTGAGCGGCCCTGCCGTGTTGCAAATTTCTAGCTTTTGGCGTGAAAACACGCCTATCAAGATCAACCTGGCACCCCATGTCGACTTGTTGCCGCTTTTGCTGCAACTCAAAGCCAGCTCCCGCAAGCTGGTTGTCAATGAACTGGCGACTTTGGTGCCCTCTCGTTTGGCCGAGGCCTGGACGCTACAAGACCCCGCTTTGCAACGCGCCATTTGCGACGTACCCGATAAGGCTTTGGCACAACTGGCGCAGCGCCTGTCCCACTGGGAAATCACGCCGACGGGTACGGAAGGCTACAAAAAAGCCGAAGTGACCCTGGGCGGTATCGACACCCGTGATGTGTCGTCGCAAACCATGGAATCGAAACAAGCCGGTTTGTACTTTATTGGTGAGGTGTTGGACGTGACGGGCTGGCTGGGTGGCTACAACTTCCTGTGGGCCTGGGCCAGTGCTTATGCTTGCGCGCACGGTTTGAAGTCAAAGTTGATTCCAGATTAGCAGCACTTAAGTTAAGTTAGCCGCAAAAGTCGTCAACTACACGGATTTAGACCAAACCTCGATCAGTCAGCTCTTTTTTGATGTAGGCGTAAAACACTGGTGCAGCCACCACGCCGGGCAGGCCAAACAGGGCCTCCATCAACATGATAGCGGTCAACATCTCCCAAGACCGGGCGTTAATCTGGCTGCCGATGATGCGGGCATTCAAGAAATATTCCAGCTTGTGGATCACCACCATGAAGACCAGCGACGCTATGGCCACATGCAGGGAGTGCGACATGGACACAATCACAATCACGGTGTTGGACACAATATTGCCGACCACGGGGATCAAACCGGCCAGAAATGTGATGGCAATCATGCTCTTGGTCAGCGGCAAATGCACCTCTGCCAGTGGCAACACCACCAGCAGATAAACAGCGGTAAAAGCGGTGTTGATGAGTGAAATACGCACCTGCGCAAACACAATCTTGCGGAACATCAGCGCCAGATTCACCACCCGGTCCAGCATGGCGGCGGCAAAGGGGCGGTAATTATCATTGGTCGTGGCGTCCTGCAGCGCCACCATGCTGCCAATGATCATGCCCAACAGCAGCTGCACGATGATATGCCCCGCCTCCTGACCCAACAACTTGGCCTCGCCGGCGTGTTCGCGCAGCCAATCGGTGAGCCACTCCCGCAGGGCGTCCGCGCCGTCGGGCAGGTTGGCGCTCAGCCACGCGGGCAACTGGGTCCGTGAAGCGCCTATCATGTCGGCCAATTTTTGCAACAAAGAGGTCAAGCTGCCCGCTTCACTGCGCAAAAAGACGACCATGCCCCAGATAGCAGCGCTCAGCCCCAGAATAATCAGCGCAGACAGCAGCAGCACCACAATCGTGCGCGCTTGCTGGCTGCTGAATCTTTTCTCCACCGTGGGGGCCAACAGGTGGACCAGGGAATACACCAGCAGTCCCGAAAATAAGGCCACCAACAAGCTGGCCTTCAGCACCACCAGCAGCGCAACGCCGGCCAACACGTAAGATGCCCAGAGTGGAGGCGTCAATTTGAGGGGTGAACAGGCCGTTTCGCTGGCAGTTTGATGGGGGTTTTGCATGAACAAAATATACACCACGCCTGCCCCGCTGGCGGCCAGGCGGACATAAGCGCCGCGCCAGCTACGCAAGTGCCGCAAAAATATGTATAATTAAGGACTTTACTGATGTACTAAAAGGCCATTGCCAAGTACATCACCAAATACCCCGCGCAGGGCCACGATCTTCCCAGCGCACATTTTCGGAAATTATTGTTTCATGACCACCATCCGTTTAAAAGAGAATGAACCGTTTGATGTAGCTTTGCGTCGTTTCAAGCGTACGATTGAGAAATTGGGCTTATTGACAGACCTGCGCGCACGCGAGTTTTACGAAAAGCCAACTGCTGAGCGTAAACGCAAGAAGGCAGCCGCCGTAAAACGCAACTATAAGCGTATCCGCTCTATGCAGTTGCCTAAGAAGATGTACTAACCAGTACCCTTCTTTCGGAACCAAGAAGCCCGCAGGACCCGTTCTAGCGGGCTTTTTTACTTTTCAGGACCTCAAAATGACAACTTCGCTCAAAGACCAAATCACCGAAGACATGAAAACTGCCATGCGCGCCAAAGACAGCGAACGCCTGGGCACCATCCGCCTGCTTCTGGCGGCCTGTAAGCAAAAGGAAATCGACGAGCGTGTAGTGTTGGACGACGCCATGGTCGTTGCTATTATTGACAAACTCATCAAACAGCGCAAAGACTCGATAGAAGCTTTCAAAAAGGCCGAGCGCACCGACTTGGCGGACAAAGAAGCGGCTGAAATGGTCGTGTTGCAAGACTACTTGCCGGCCCGCATGACCGCTGAAGAAGTTTTGACTGCCGTCAAAGCCATCGTCGCAGAAGTCGGAACTGAACTTGGGCGAAATGTAGGTCCCGGCGATATGGGCAAAGTCATGGGCGCGGTAAAAATCAAACTCGCCGGTAAAGCCGAGATGGGGCAAGTCTCTGCCGCCGTGAAAGCTGCGCTAGCTGGCTAAACCCGCTTCGATTGCGCTTCTTCCAGCTGCTCCTTGTACGTTAATGCGTATCCCAATGCGTCGGTAGGTGCGCTTCCAGGGTACGCACTTTTCGCTCCAGCACTTCAATGCGGTTGAGGTGATTCAGCAGCATCGCCACGGTAAACAGGTCCAAATCGTAGTCCTGCCGCATCTTGCCCACCTCGCGCAATGGCGTCACCCACTCGGCGCTGAACATCCGTTCAAACATCAGCGGGGACTGCGATGGCGCGGGTGCCAAGGGCGGCAGCGCGTTGTAGTCCACCAGCTCATCCAGCTCCAGGGTACTCATACCGCAGCAGCGTGACAGTTCGGATATCGTCACGGTTTCAGTGGCATCCAGCCACATCCATTCAACTTGTTGTTGTGCCATGTGAACTCTCCTGATGTGATGTGTTGGCGTGCGCTGCGGTATGCGCACGCGGATTAAAGTGCGACAACTTGGCCAGTTCCTGGTACAACTCACGCTCACGGTCGGTTTGGGTAGCGGGGATATCGATGCGAATCAAGGCGTAAAGGTCACCGCGTCCTTTCAGGCCATCAGCACCTTTGTTCGCGTTGGTCAAGCCACGCCCTCGCAGGCGCAGCTTGCGACCTGAACGTGTGCCCGCAGGCACCGTCAGCAGCACGGGCTCGTCAAGCGTCTGCACCTGCACCTCTGCGCCTAAAACGGCTTCCCACGGAGTCAGCACCAAGTCGAAATACAAGTCGTGGCCATCGGCCCGGAACACAGGGTGCGGCAGCAGTGCAATATGCAGGTAAATATCACCATCCGCACCGCCGTTGCGCCCTTTGCCGCCTTTGCCGCGAAGCCGCAGTTTCTGACCTTCCCGTACGCCGGGGGGAATGGTGACCTCCAGACTGCGAGAGCCCGTCTCGTCCGCCAACTCCAGATTCAGCGTCCTGCCATGGTGGGCGTCTTCCAGGCTGATCTTGACCGTGTTTTCATAATCGCGGCCAGGCATGGGCATGGGTTCGCGTGATCCACCGAAATGCGCCCCCTGCCCACCTGAGCGTCCACGCCCCATGGCGGCGAACAATTCAGACAAGTCAATATCCTCAAAAGACGCACCACCACCATTAGCACTGCCACCGCCATATTCTTGTCGCCACTGCGGTGGTGGTGAAAACTCTTGACCCTCGGGTTGTCTACCGAGTTGATCATAGGCAAGACGCTTTTCCGCGTCTTTCAAAGTGGCATAGGCTTCGCCTGCTTCTTTGAACTGCGCCTCGGCATTGGGTTCTTTGGAAACATCGGGGTGAAACTGACGCGCCAGCTTACGGTAGGCCTTTTTGATCTGATCCAGATCGGCATCGCGCGGCACTCCCAGCACAGCGTAGTAGTCTTTGTATTTCATGTAACAAACGCTATTTACTCAAAACACCAGTTTGCTGGCGATGCGGCAAGGCGTCTGTGTGGCGGCGCACACAAGGGGAATTTATTCCTTTGTGCTGATCAGCTTTCCCTATTCCACCCGAATCGGCACGGACCCCGAAGCCGTCATTGTTTTGCCCGGCATGCTGTTGTCCACAAAGTCCAGTTTCATTTCATATGCACCTGGAGGTGGTGCAAGCCATACCTCCGTTTGTCCATTGGCAAAATCCAATATTTCTGGCTTGCCGCTCTTTGGTGAAGTCAGGGTCAGTCGAAAATGCCCCGTGTCTTTTTCCTTTTGGCTCAGATGAGCAACGTTCAGGCCAGAGGCATGAAATTGCACACGAAATGGTGGTTTGAGTTTTGTGTCAGGCGCTATATTCAACAGACTGACGCCTTTGGCGATCAAGCTCTTTGGATCAATGTCCTTGTTTTTGCGCGTCACGGTGACTTTCAGTGGCTTGCTGTACACAAAACGCGGAATATGTTTGTCATCTGCCAGCAGCAGTCGCAATGTGTAACTTCCTGGCTCCAGCGTCAACACCGTTTCCATCTGCCCTTTGCCAAAGTGGATGTACTGGTCATTGAAGGGCAAGGCTTTGCCAAAGTCCAGCGGCAGATCACGGTTCACCAACAGGTGGTGGTGCCCGCTTTTGCCATTGGCAGTTGAGACGATGGGTGCCAGACCCCAGCCTCCGCCCAGCCCGAAAGTCATCCGAAAAGGCGTTTCGATCTTCGCACCGTCTTGAAGATTGGTGAAATACGCATCAGAGGTCGTATGTGGTGATGGTGCCAACCAGGGGTGTAGCACCTTGAATTCCGAAACCATCGCTGGCGACGGGGCAGGAACCTGCGCCTGCGACCATGTGCTCAATAGCATCAACGTTATAAGCAATGGGGCAACAATTTGAACTGATTTGAGGGGCATAGGAACGAGTCTGCAAGTATTTATTTATACTACTGAGTATATATAAATACCTATTCGCCTAAAATACGAATGTTTTAGCAATTCAGGTAGGGTGTTACAACTTAGCTACCAGCAACCTTCATCCGATTGATCAAAATTGACCCCACGGTCTTCGCGCCATAATTGTAGGTATCCGCGCCTACGGCAGTGATGCCTTTGAGCATGGTTTTGAAATTGCTGGCGATGGTGATTTCATGCACCGGGAAGGCAATCACGCCGTTTTCGACCCAAAAGCCGCTCGCACCGCGTGAATAATCGCCCGTCACGCCGTTCACGCCCGAGCCCATCAGCTCGGTGACAAACAAGCCTGTACCGAGTTTACGCAACATCTCGTCCAGGTCATCACCCGCCTTGGTCAGCTTGGATGTCAGCGTCAAATTGTGCGAGCCGCCGGCATTGCCCGTCGTCTTCATGCCCAGCTTGCGGGCGCTGTAGCTGCCCAAAAAGTAGCCTTCAACCTTACCGTCCTGGATGACCTGGCGCGCTTTGACGCGCACGCCCTCGTCGTCAAAGGGTGAACTGCCTTTGCCGCGCACCACAAACGGGTCTTCCATCACGTTGATGTGTTTGGGCAACACCTGCTTGCCCAGCGAGTCGAGCAAAAACGAACTCTTGCGGTACAAAGCCCCACCGCTGATGGCCTGCACCAGCCCGCCCAGCAAGCCTGCAGCCAGCGGTGATTCAAACAAAATCGGACATTCCGTCGTCGGGATTTTGCGTGATTTCAAGCGGCTCAGCGCGCGTTGCGCCGCATAGCGGCCAATGTCTTGTGGTGATGCCAACTCCAGCGCACTGCGCTCCGAGCTGTACCAGCCGTCGCGCTGCATGTCGTCGCCCTTGCCGGCGATGGGTGACACCGACAGCGAATGCCGTGAACTGGCATAGCCGCCCCGAAACCCATGCGTGTGCGCGCTGAAAAAGTGGCTTTGCTGGGCCGACACGCCCGCGCCTTCGCTGTTGGTGATGAACTTTTTGCTGGTGTTCAATGCCGCTGCTTCACACTCCAGCGCCAGCGCAGCAGCTTGCTCGCTCGTCACCGCCCACGGGTGGAATAAATCCAGATCATATTGCGCAATCTCGGTTGCGGTGGCGATGTCGGCTTCATCCGGCAGCGCGGCAAACGGGTCTTCGGCGGTGAAGCGGGCAATGTCAAACGCGGCCTGCACGGTGCGCTCGATAGCGGCGCTTGAGAAATCTGAGGTGCTGGCATTGCCGCGACGTGTGCCCACATACACTGTCACGCCCAATGATTTGTCGCGGTTGCGCTCCACATTCTCCAGCTCGCCTTTGCGCACCGAAACGCTCAGCCCGCAGCCCTCAGACGCCTCGGCCCCCGCATCGGTGGCGCCGATTTTCTTGGCGTGGGTGATGGCGCTGTCCACCAAATCTTCAAAAAACGGGCGGGAATAACTGAAACCGGTGCTTTTTTCAACCATTTGGGACGATTTGGCTACTTTGGACGCATTCATTTGGGGGGTAATTTTCTTCATATGGGCAGCTATGATACTTGCTATAGCTATTTACGCCGTTCAAGCGCACAAATACACGCTCTGGAAGCGGATTGATTGCACTTTTTGAGCACTTTTACCCAACCTTCAGTTCAGATTCATCCCACACGAAAAGCACAGCATGCCAGGCAAATTCAAAAAAGGTTACTACGTCAACGGTCACTTCGTCGCGGAAGACAGCGCGGTTGACCTTGAACTCAAGCGCGAGATGAAGGGCCGGCACGAGACCAGCCGTACCGACGACAAACGCGAAAGCGACGAGCTGCAGGCGCTGGGCGAGAGCCTGCTCATCCTCAACGCCGAGCAGCTGGAAGCCATCGGCCTGAACGAAAAGCTGCTCGACGCCCTGGCCGAGACCCGCCGCATCACCAACTTTGAAGGCCGCCGCCGCCAGATGCAGTTTGTCGGCAAGCTGATGCGCAAGCTGGAGCCCGAGATGATAGCGTCCGCCAAAGAAGCCATCGTC